>NZ_JAWOSW010000003.1:82890-384492 GCF_033338535.1 Vibrio sp. Vb2131 | reverse complement strand
TGGTGATTTCTCCAATTGATTTTCCGGTGTAGCGGTTTCCGACGTCTCGGAAAACCAAGTAGTTCTCTCAAAGTTACTTTTATTAACGGCGCATGCCCTGTTTTCTTTAGAGAAAATTTTAGATTTTTTTGAAAATAATTCGTTTGGAGGGGTAATCGTGACAAAGCGGATAAAAAAGCAAAAAAACTTTCATTTTTCGCTAAAGCTTCTTTTCGAATTGTCGATACAGGCAGGTTTTGCGTTAAATTCGGGCAAGGCCGTTCATCAGCCAAGCAAGGTCAATGCTAGGTTTGGCGCTTGTTTTGCTTGTGCCAGAATAGAAGTACTGACCTGTTGTAAAATCTGTTGCTTCACCATTTGCGTAGTTTCTTTGGCATAGTCAGTGTCTTGGATACGACTGTTGGAAGCGGCTAAGTTTTCGTGGATATTATCTAGATTATTGATCGCGTGATTAAAGCGGTTTTGATACGCGCCTAACTCCGCACGACTGCCATCTACCGTTTTCAAAGCATCATCTAAAATACCGACCGCCATCTGAGCGCCACCGACCGTGCTAATATCAATACTATCTACCGTTCTATTTACGGTGACATACTTGCCAAGTTCTAACTCATCAGCCAGGCCACCACTGAAGGTTGGTCCAGGGTATTTTATGGCGTCCTTGTGGGACATGAGTAACTGCAGTTGCCCCTCTTCATTAACAGACGCTTTCACTTTATCGGTTTGCCCATTAATGTAAGTCGCGAGTTCTTCTATATCATCGCCAGCTTTAGCTTCAATACGGATCTCCTGCTCTTCAAAATTGTTATCACGGTAGCTGATAACAATTTCATTATTTCCGTTTTGAACCGTCCAATCTGAACTGACTCTTTGATATGAGCTCATTGAAAAGCTACCTAAAGATTCCGGCTGCATGGTCCGCAGGCCAATTTGTACCGCTTCACCAGCCGTTGCACCGATTTGAAAAGACGATGTACCGAATGTGCCATTCAGCAATTTACGTCCGCCAAAGGAGGTCGTTTCTGCAATACGACTTAACTCATCATTTAAAGCAGAGACTTCTTCTTGCAGTGCATTGCGCTCCGCTTTGCTGTTTGAACCATTGGCTGACTGTAGCGACAAATCACGCATACGTTGCATGATATTGGTCACCTCATTCATCGCGCCTTCCGCAGTTTGCATGATGGAAATGCCGTCATTCGCGTTACGTACCGCGACATCCAAACCACGCATTTGTGATTGCAAGCGGTTGGAGATTTGCAGACCCGCAGCGTCATCCTTTGCGCTATTAATACGCTTCCCTGAAGACAAACGCTCCATGGATTGGTTCAGCATATCCGTTGCACTGGTCAAATGACGCTGTGCGACAAGTGCTGCTACATTGGTATTAACGGTGATCGCCACGAATAAAGAGTCCTAAAATTAAGGCTTTGAGTACTTATCGACCAAGTAACAGAAAAGTTTAGTGTTTTTTGAAAAGAGATTGGAATAGAAATAGAAAACAAAAGCCCTCCAATTGGAGGGCTTAAGAAATAAAGTCTGAGAACTTACTTGATGGCTAGCTCTGCGAGCATTTCTTGTGAAGGAGCGAAGAAGTACGCACCAGTTACCGCTTTTGTGAAACGAAGCATTTGGTCTGTTTTACCATCGGTCACGCCGTACATACTTTCTAGCATCACTTTAATGTTATGAAGTGTATTGCAGTAAGAAATAAACAGCAGGCCATGAGGCCCTGTTACCGTCCCGTATGGCAAGCTATGACGGACAATCTTGAGACCTTTTCCTTCTTCTTTAATATCAACGCGACCAACGTGTGATGCAGCAGGAACGTCTTCTAGCTCTATAGAGTCTGGTTTGGTACGACCAATCACTTTTTCTTGCGCTTTGACATTCAAGCGATTCCAAGCGGCAAGGTTATGTTCAAAGCGCTGAGCCATGACATAACTGCCTCCAGCAAATGGGCCCTCTTTTACTAGAGCCACATCAGCGCGAGCCTCCCCTTTCGGGTTTTCTGTCCCATCAATAAAGTCTGTCATATCACGAGCATCAAGGTAACGGTACCCATATGTTTCGTCCACAATGGTGACATCTTGTGCCGTCTCTTCTAGGAACTTACGCAACACGTAAAAATGCAAGTCGTGACGAGTCGAGTGACAGTGAATCAGTACATCTACGTCTGTTGCTGGAGCAACGATGTCACCTTCGCCAAGTTGAGTAAAATCAATAAGCTCTTCTGGCGCTTCTACATTAAGGTGTTCCCAAAACGATTTTGTGAATGCGATAGAAAGCGTCAGCGCTGCACCCGGCTGGGTAATGTTTAACTCTTCCACCAACTTTGGCAGTGCTTTCAGTTTTTCTAATACGTTTTCACGGTTTTGGTTCACTTTGAGTTGAGTGTACAGTGCAAATGGCCCGGCTTCTGGCACGATCGCCGTTTGAGCTTGTGACATTGAGGTTTCCTCTATTACTTTGCCCCAGAGTGGGAAGTTATTGTTTTTAATTCTTTGAATGCTGCTGTTCATCGTGCGCCAATTGTGGCACATGAAAACAGTCTTTTACCCATCTTCCATTTAGAAGATAGATCATAAACCAAGCTAATAAGGTAATGGTAAGGGCGTTTGCCCAATTAAACACTCCATGTTCTAGGTACACATGATACATGGTCTGAGCAAGTTGAATACCGCACAAGATCAAAGTGATCTCGCGACCATAGCGAGTAATTCTGTTTACCCATCCTCTGTCGGGATGACGAAGCCCCATTAACCACATAAGAAGCAAACTTGGAATGCCCATCGCCAAACCTAAATACAACGTACTTGAATCTGGGTAAACAATAGCGAGTAGCTTACTGCCACTATCACGACTTACACCAGCCATGGCAAACACCACCCATGAACGCACAAGAAACATCCATCCCACCCATAAAATGATCGGCGCCTTTAAAAGTCCATGGGCGTCATATTGGTCAAACGAATAGCGCACAACATCTTCTTCTTTATGTGATAAAAACGTCACTTTAACCTATCGTTTCAGAGTTGCAAGCCAACAAAGATGAGAACTGAAGTTCATTTCAGCACCTTACACAGGTAAACTAAACAAAGATTTACAGCGACGTTGATGAGAAACATGAAAAAAAGAACTCCTGCCACCCCTGTGCCTTCTCAAGAAACTCAAGCCGAAGCGATGAGAATTGCCAAATCCACGCAGAAACCGGGGCAAACCAAAGAGCAAACCAAGCTCATCGCTCAAGGTATCGAAAAAGGCATCGCGCAATATAAGAAACAACAAAAAGAGCGCAACCGCCAAGCCGATAAAGCGAAGAAAAAACAGCAACGTGAAAAACAACGTCAGCATGAAGAGATTATCGAACAAGACAATATCACCGACGATGCGCCAAACCATTCATCAAGCAAACTGCCTTGGACACTACTTGTCCTGAGCTGGATTGGCTTTGCTGCTTACATAATATTGGGGAAATAGCTAATGAAACGCCTGTTACTTGGACTTTTTGTCGTGCTTCTAACGGGTTGCACGATGCCTTCTCACCTTACTCATGCTCAAAGTCAAGATGTTCATATTCGCATTGACGCGCAATTCAACCCTGAGCGATGCGAATACAAAGGCGAAGTCACCGGAAGTGAAGGCCATTGGTATAACTACATTTTCATGACCAATGACGCGATGATGCAAGGCGCGATGAACGATTTAAAAAACAATGCAGCGGCTATCGATGCGGACACCGTTTTTATGGTCTCCCCACAAGATTTTATCACTTCATTTAGCGTGCTGGGTTCCGCTTACCGCTGCAATGGATGAGGCCTGAATATGAAAAAAGCCAGCAATTGCTGGCTTATGCACGAAATCCAAGACTGCTAGCGATATCTCTCTCCCGCTCTAGAACCCATTGGCTATCAAAAGGCCCCCAATCTGAAAGTTGATAATAGCCGTCATTATGACGTCGGCCATCTTGAACGAATATGAGTTCAATGCCGATCCCAGGTAACGCCTTGAGTACATCTTGAATAGTACGACGAGGCCACCCCGTTTTTTCGATCAACTTTGGCACATTCGGCCTTTCTAGGTTTTCCACCAACAAGGCCAAATATAGCCGCCTTGCAAAAACAGGACTCAATTCCATTGACACCTCCTAAAATTGTGCTGATTCATTATTTCGTTTTTGCTCAGCGAGGTGTTGCGTTTGATCAATAACTCGACTTTTCCATTTAATTTAGACGAATTTTTATTCGATTTATAGCGCATTCATCGTAAATAAGTTATGTGACATTAGTTATCTCAATCTATCTGAAAATATTTTCCACCGCATTTTGTCAGTTTGATTGCTTCTTGATAGGATGCTTTAACAGCCCAAATCACTTAAGTGCGTCTTAACCGCGCCAGTGAAAAATAGAACAAAGAAAAAGGAAACACTATGTCGATTACCATGTTTGGTATTCCCAACTGCGATACGATCAAAAAAGCCAAGAAATGGTTAGAAGCCGAGGATATTGCTTACGACTTCCATGACTACCGTAAGCAAGGCATTGATGCAGAAATGGTAAGTGAATTTTGTCGCGCTTTAGGTTGGGAACAGGTGCTCAATAAACGTGGCACAACCTACCGCCAATTAGCGCAAGAGCAGAAAGACACACTTAACGAGGAAAACGCCATCGCTCTTTTGGTAGAAAACCCTGCGATGATTAAACGCCCAATTTTAAAAGTGAATGATCAACTTCATATCGGTTTTAAAGCTGATCAATACGCTAGCATTTTCAACTCTTAAATAAAGGAATACTCAAGGATGACAGACAGTCCAGTATTGGCACTTGCTAAAGATCTGATCAGTAGACAGTCCGTAACGCCGGAAGACGCAGGTTGTCAGGATTTGATGATCGAGCGCTTAAAAGCACTCGGGTTTGAAATTGAAGTGATGGTATTTGAAGACACCACGAACTTCTGGGCTCGACGTGGTTCAGAAGCGCCGCTATTTGCGTTTGCTGGCCACACCGATGTGGTACCAGCTGGCAAATTGGAACACTGGAATACACATCCGTTTGAACCGACCATTATTGATGGTTACTTGCATGGCCGCGGCGCAGCTGACATGAAAGGGTCGCTAGCTGCTATGGTCGTTGCTGTCGAACGCTTCATTGAAGAAAACCCAGACCACAAAGGCTCAATTGGCTTCTTAATTACGTCGGATGAAGAAGGGCCATTTATCAACGGTACAGTTCGCGTTGTAGAAACGTTGATGGAACGTGGTGAGAACATCGATATGTGTATTGTTGGTGAACCATCCAGCACCGACGTGGTTGGCGATGTAGTGAAAAATGGACGCCGTGGATCCATCACTGGTGATTTAACGGTAAAAGGAACACAAGGTCACGTGGCCTACCCTCACCTAGCCAGCAATCCAGTGCACGAGTCTCTACTCGCGATTCATGAACTCGCGACGACAGAATGGGACAAAGGGAATGATTACTTCCCACCGACTAGTTTCCAGATCCCGAATGTATCGGCTGGCACTGGTGCGTCTAACGTTATTCCTGGCGAGTTCCATGTTCAGTTCAACCTACGTTTTAGTACTGAGCTTAACAATGACGCAATTGTTCAGCGTGTTACCGAAACATTGGACAAGCATGAGCTGGACTACGACCTAAAATGGACATTCAACGGAGACCCATTCCTGACCGATACGGGCGCACTGCTAGACGCGGTTGTAGCTGCTGTGGCCGAAGTCAATGATACGAAGCCAGCGCTACTTACAACTGGCGGTACGTCTGATGGTCGTTTTATTGCTCGAATGGGAGGTCAAGTCGTAGAGTTAGGCCCTGTTAACGCTACGATTCATAAAGTGAACGAGTGTGTGAAAGTCGACGATCTTGAAAAGTTGACGGACATGTACGAAAACACGTTGAAACACCTATTGGCGAAGTAATCAGCGAGAACACAATGACACCAGAGCAACTCACCGGAATCACTGATTCTCATCTTCAATCCACACTAGTGGGGCAAAAAGCGTTTCTACTCCACCCTGAAGTGGCTGACGATCTGCTAAAGATGATTGAAGCGGCAACAGAAGCAGGTTTCAAAATGGAAATCGCCAGTGGTTTTCGTGACTTTAATCGCCAAAAAGCCATCTGGAACGGGAAGTTTTCTGGTGAGTTGCCAATTCTCGACATCAACTCCCGCCCTTTGAATAAAGCAGAGTTAAATGACGAAGAGAAATTGATGGCCATTTTGCGCTGGTCGGCATTGCCCGGAGGAAGTCGTCATCATTGGGGGTGTGATTTTGATGTCTATGCGCGCAATTTATTGCCTGCTGACACCAAACTCAAGTTGGAACCTTGGGAGTATCTTGAAGGCCACCAGCAGGCGTTCTACCAATGGTTAAAAGCCAACCTTGGTCGGTTCGGTTTCTTCTTTCCTTATCAGCACGATTTAGGTGGCGTTTCGATTGAGCCTTGGCACATTAGTCACCGCGCTGTCGGGCAGCAATGTCTCAAGCAGTTGACGCTTGATGTACTCAGCAGCCAGTTGATTAAACAAAATCAGACCAACAACATTGCAGGGATTGACGTCATACTGAATAATTTGGATAACGTCGTTGCCAAATTTATTCACAATATCACGCCGCCGGAGGCTCTATGATAGAAATACTAACCAATCCTTGGGTCATTATTATTGTAGTGTTGAGCGTGGTCATTGGTAATATTGCCGCACTCAAATACACCGCAAAAATGAAGTTTGGTCAGATGGATAAAAGCCGTAAGAACGATTTAGATAAGCTGAACACATTGGATAAACAGCGCTACGCTGAAGAAGATAAAAACAAAAACGAGCCTCGTTAGTTACTCACCAGCTTCATCTCGACACATTTAATCTAAACATCAAAAAAGGGACCACTAGGTCCCTTTTCTATCATTAAGTAAACACGCCGCGTTAAGCTCACTTTGTTTACTGCTTCACTGTTGCAGCCAATACAGGCGCTAGTGATTTCAAAAACTCTTCTTCTACTGGCTTGCCAGAGGAGTCGGTGATATTGATAGACGTACGGTTGCCTAAATCACCAAGTAAGAATGTGTACTTACCAGCGGCTAACTCCACTGGTTTAACGCCGATATCGTTCCAGAATTCATCATCCGGAGACGCATATTTCGCAGTGATTGTGCCCTGAGACTGGCTACGCTCTTCAATCTTAAAGCCCATCTTAGGTAGAATATTAGGCAGACGCTGCCAAAGCATGTTGTATTGCGCACGCGCGATAATCACAGGAAGTCCGCTGCGGTCTTTACCCATTGTGATTGGGATCTGTTTAACCAACTCTTGCGCTTTACGCTGTGCTTCTTCACGCACTTCTTGATCGTAGCGAGCGGTGACCAAGTTCGTCATGAACACATTGTAGCGCTCACGGTTGGTCGCCGTTACTTCTTTCACTTGATTGCCTTCACGCCAGTCAATAAGGCTAACCTTAAAGCCGTGTCGACCATTTGCTTCAGCGCGTACGATTTCATATCGGCTGCCAATTTCTAGCTCTTCATCTGGCGAATCCCAAGTCACCCATCCTGTCTCGATGCGAGAGTCTGTTTGGCTTTCAACTGGAATCTCGTTAGCCGCGACCATGTTTTGCACCGTTTGCCAAACTTTATCTAGTTCATCTTTACGAAGTAGCCAAAGTGTCACTTCACCATCACTACTGCGGTCTAGACGTGCACCGGGAATAAGCTCTAGGACTTGTTGAGGTGGACGAATGTCGACATCTTTACCGACACCACCAGCGTAGTTACCCTGAGGGATCTCGTAGTTAGGGTAAAACTGAGGCTGTGCACCCTGTGGGACATTCCACTCACCCAAATTGGGGGAGTTCAAATACTCGAAGTCATCTTTTGCTTGACGACGTTGATTGGCACCACCTGAACAGGCAGTCAATACGAATACAGCTAATGAACTTAACACTAACTGGCTTGAAAGCTTCATCTATACTCCTAAAACACCGAGGGCGCTTTGGCCCCCAGTATGAACTTCAATCCTAGTAACTCAATCTTAATAAATATGGGCGTCTGTTAGCGCCTGCTCGACGATCGGCTGCGATTTTTCAGAAAGCGTAGTTAAAGGAAGACGCAAACCACCTTCTTCAATCAAACCAAGCTTTTGCGCTGCCCATTTTACTGGGATAGGGCTTGCTTCGATGAAAAGGTTTTTGTGTAGAGTCATCAAGCGTTGGTTAATCGCTTCTGCTTCTTCGTACTTACCTTCACTTGCCAAATGGAACATGTCTGCCATGTCTTTAGCTGCAATATTGTTCGTTACCGAGATAACACCATTGCCGCCAAGTTTCACAAAATCCAGCCCTGTCGCATCATCGCCACTTAGTAAGATAAAATCTTCGCCACAAAGTTCACGATGAATTGCAATTCGTTCCAAATCGCCCGTTGCATCTTTTAGAGCCACGATATTATCAAGCTTTGACAAGCGTGCCACTGTTTCTGGCTGCATATCAACAGCAGTACGGCCTGGTACGTTGTACAAAATTAGAGGCACATCACTCGCTTCGGCAATTGCCTTGTAATGTAAAAACAAACCCTCTTGAGTTGGTTTGTTGTAATACGGTGTCACACTCAGGAAGCCAGCAATACCAGAATCAGCCAGTAATTTGCTAAATGTTACTGCCTCATGGGTTGCATTTGCACCCGTGCCAGCAATCACAGGGATGCGACCGTCGGCAAACTCAACAGTTTTATTAACGACCTTTACATGCTCTTCAATGGTCAGTGTCGCTGACTCACCTGTTGTGCCTACTGCCACAATACCGTCTGTACCCGCTTCAACGTGGTACTCTACTAGCTTTTGCAGACCGTCAAAGTCTACTTCGCCATCTGCTTTGAATGGCGTAATCAGCGCTACGATACTTCCTGAAAACATGTTTATCTCCCTCATTTAACTCTTTCTGCATGGTACTGTAATGCGATTGAAAAACACAAGAGTGTAAACTCGCTTACAAAGTACAAATGAATGAATAATTACCAGTTGTTAGAGGTCTAGCAACTTAATTGCTCTATTTGGTTTGATTAACGGCAATATTGATAATCGTGTTGGGCTTTCGAGTGACTTTAGAATCTATCAGTGATTTGGAAAATACTGAAGAGCACAAGCAAGGAAAATATACTCTTTGGTCTTGTTAGCCAAGTCAGATCTAAGTGAATAAAACGGCCAGACAATAGGCAAGCACATCATGCAAACGTTTTGTTTATCCTGTAGCCTGCATTTACTGTTTATTTCCCACCGCTCCCCTCAACATCCTCCTGCTTTTTATAGACTAAAAAAGAACTGGCTCGATATTTCTTCGCAATATCTGTGCTAACATCTCTCTATTGAAGAAAGGACAAGAAGCTCATTTATGAAGCAACATCTGGTACTTACAGCAGTTGGAACGGACCGTCCAGGCATTTGTAACCAAGTCGTACAGCTCGTTACTCAAGCTGGTTGTAACATAGTCGATAGCCGTATCGCTATCTTTGGCAGCGAATTTACGCTGATCATGCTCCTGACTGGGAACGCCAGCAGCGTGACTCGAGTTGAAACGCAATTGCCCCTGCTTGGCCAAGAACATGACCTTATTACGATCATGAAACGCACAGCGGCGCACGAACTGCTCGATAACAGCTACACCATGGAAGTGTTTATTGAGTCTGAAGACCGCCCTGGGTTAACTGAAAAATTTACTAAGTTCTTCGCTGATCAGCAGATTGGTTTAGACTCTCTTAGCGCGCAAACCATCAGCAAGTCGAAAATTCAACTCGATTCTGACCAGTTTCATATTGCGATTACTGCATCTGTAAGCGCGGATTTTAATTTGATGCAGTTACAAGAAGACTTCGATGAACTTTGTAAGTCGCTCAACGTACAAGGTTCTCTGAATTTCATTAAAAACACACTATAAAGTAAAGGAAATCAAAATGAATACGCTGACAGCAGGCTCGCCAGCGCCAGCCTTCTCTTTGCTCGACCAAGACGGAAATACCGTTTCTCTTGAAGACTTTAAAGGCAAGAAAGTACTTTTCTACTTTTACCCTAAGGCGATGACGCCGGGTTGTACTACACAAGCAAAAGGCCTTCGTGACATAAAAGCTGAACTCGATGCACATAACGTGGTGGTACTCGGCGTAAGCATCGACCCTGTAAAGCGCCTAGGCAAGTTCATCGAGCGCGATGATTTAAACTTCACTCTGCTTTCAGATGAAGATCATGCCGTTGCAGACCAGTTCGGCGTTTGGGGCGAAAAGAAATTCATGGGCAAAGTATACGACGGTCTTCACCGCATTAGCTTTCTGATCAATGAAGAAGGCGTGATCGAACATGTGTTCAACAAGTTCAAAACCAAAGATCACCACGAAGTCGTATTAAACTACTTAAACGAAAACGCTTAAACGCTATTGTTTTTCTACAAACAAAAAGCCCAGCAAACTGCTGGGCTTTCTTTTAACCATCGTACCTTTGGTAACAACTACTCTTGTTCGACAGGTTCGTTTTCTTCCGTGCTTGGTAATGCATGCCATACGGCTTTGACTAATGTCGCTAAAGGAATGGCGAAGAACACCCCCCAAAAACCCCACAGCCCACCAAAGACTAATACAGCCACAATGATAGCAACTGGGTGTAAGTTTACTGCCTCGGAAAACAGAACAGGAACCAACACATTACCATCCAGCGCCTGGATAATACCGTAAGCAAGCAACAACCAATAAAACGGAGGCGTTAAACCCCATTGGAACAAACCAACGATAGCAACAGGTACAGTAACAGCCGCCGCACCGATATAAGGAATCAAAACCGACAGACCAACGGCTACGGCAAGCAACGCCGAGTAACGAAGATCTAAAAGGGCAAAAGTCACGTAGCTCACACCGCCCACGATTAAAATCTCTAACACTTTACCGCGAATGTAATTTGATATCTGCTCGTTCATTTCATGCCAAACTTTATTCGCCAATTTACGGTTTTTCGGCAGAATACCGCTTGCGATTCGCAGCATTTCTTCTTTGTCTTTAAGCAAAAAGAAGATAAGGAGTGGCACTAAGATCAAATATACCGCTAGCGTTGCAATGCTAACTAATGAAGCAAGCGACCCTTTGACGACACTTTCACCCAGCCCCAGTGCTTGGTTTTTGGCGTTCGTCACCACGGTTTCTACTATTTCTAAATTGGCTAGTTCAGGATGGCGCTCTGGCAATGTGACAATAAACTTTTGTAGCCCGTTGTACATGTTCGGAATATCGTTAATTAGATTACCGACCTGAGTCCAAATCGTCGGAACCAAGCCAAACAACGCAATTAACATCAACCCGACAAAGACCAAGATAACGATAATAACCGACAAGGTGCGCGGCACGCCTATACGACACATTTTGACAACTGGCCATTCAAGTAGATAAGCCAAAACGATCGCGACAAGTAATGGCGCAATCAAGTGTCCAAAGAAGTAAATGGTGATAAAGCCAAACAGCAAGATCGCGACGAGACTTACTGCGTGAGGGTCAGAGAAACGTCGTTTATACCAACGACTAACCATTTCAAACATCTTATGCGGATTCCTTATTGAAGACAGTCAATGTGTAGTGCTCTGATGTAGATTGGCAATCAACTGAGTACCCTTGGGCACTAAGATAGTTCACAATGTCTCGTTTAGAGCTGTTGTCCACCACTTGAATGACAAGTTGATGATACTGCTTTGCTTCTCCTTGAAAGACCTCAGCAGCATGACGCTTTGCAAGTAACAGTGCCATAGGACAACGTTGCTCACGCAAATCAAGTAACATGGATTCCATTGTATTGCTCTGCACTTATGATAGGGTTGTATTGTAACGGCTTTTTGAGCTGGTGCTAGCACTTCTGACATGATTTAACCACATGCTGAAATAGCTCGGATATAAAATAATTTACGAAACCAATTCATTTATTTCCGGTCTTACTGTTAGCTTATATCCTCACGGATAACCAAAACGTATGTGGCGCTGTTAATAGGCTCTCGACCTGTAACCACATGCTTATGTATTTTGGAGAACCTTGTAAACGTATGTTAAAACGCACTCGCTCGCTAGTTTGCTTATGTCTTGCTGCTGCCATCAGTTCGCCGACAACTTATGCCAATAGCATTGACTTGCCAGACATTGGCACAGCTGCTGGTGGCACGCTTTCAATAGACCAAGAGTTGATTTATGGCGACGCCTATATGCGTATGCTCAGAGCCAGTAAACCTATCGTTAATGACCCTGTCATCAATGAATATATTGACTCTCTTGGGCACAAATTAGTGGCCAATGCGAATGATGTAAAAACGCCGTTCCACTTCTTTATGATTCGCGACCGTAATATCAACGCGTTCGCGTTTTTTGGTGGCTATGTAGCGCTGCATTCTGGGTTGTTTCTTCATGCTCGTTCAGAAAGTGAGCTGGCCTCTGTTGTCGCTCACGAGATAGCGCACGTCACACAACGTCATCTTGCTCGGAGTATGGAAGAACAAGCACGCCGCTCTCCGGCCACATTAGCCGCACTTGCGGGGGCACTACTGCTTTCAATTGCCTCACCCGAAGCGGGGATGGCTGCAATTACAGCAGCAACCGCGGGCAACATGCAAAGTCAAATCAACTACACTCGTGCAAACGAAAAAGAAGCGGATCGCTTTGGTATTTCGACACTAGCAAAAGCCGGTTTTGATGTTCAAGCAATGCCAAGGTTTTTTGGCCGTCTTGCTGATGAGTATCGTTATGCGAGTAAACCGCCACCAATGCTCCTGACTCACCCTCTGCCTGAAGATCGAATTACCGATAGCCGTGCGCGAGCAAGAACCTATCCTCCAATGCGTGTTGTGCCTTCAATAGACTATCATCTAGCTCGCGCACGCATTGTGGCTCGTTACGCTGGCATTGATGGACAAGCCGCCCTGAGCTGGTTTGAGAGAACCCAAAAGAAAGCCTCTGCGGACATTACACCTGCTTTTGATTATGGTCGAGCACTCGTGCATTTAGACAATAAACGCTTATCTCAAGCGGAACCAATTTTGAAAAAGTTACTGGAACAAGACCCAAGTAACCCGTTTTACTTGGACGCTATGACGGATTTATACATCGAGAAGAAGCAGCCAGAAAAAGCAACCGAGATGCTCCGCAAAGCGTTATCTCGTAACCCTCAAAATAAAGTATTGACCATTAACTACGCCAATGCGCTACTTGAGGACAATAAAAACGATCAAGCCACGCGAGTTCTTCAAAGATACACTCATGACTATCCTGAAGATACAAATGGCTGGCACCTAATATCGAAGAGCTACCACGCGCTGGGGCGTAGCGATGAAGAGTTGGCTGCTCGAGCAGAAATTTTGGCATTGCGAGCAAATTGGAATAAAGCGATTCAATATTATAGTGAAGCAAGTAAAATGGCCAAGTTGGGCAGCTTAGAGCAAGCACGATACGATGCCCGTATCGACCAACTCATGATCCAAAGAGATCGATTCATGGCATTACAATAACGAAATGGAGAAAACCATGTCAGTCGTGATTTATCACAACCCTCGTTGCTCAAAGAGCCGTCAAACACTTGAACTGCTTGAGCAAAATGGTGTTACACCGGAAGTCGTCAAATACCTAGACACACCACTTAACGTGGATGAACTAAAAGCGCTGTACGCCCAGCTTGGCTTTTCATCTGTACGTGAAATGATGCGCACTAAAGAAAGTGAATATAAAGAGCTTGGCTTAGGCGAAGACTCCGTCAGCGATGAGCAATTATTCGAAGCAATGGCGAAAAATCCAAAGTTGTTTGAGCGTCCGGTTGTTGTTGCTAACGGCAAAGCAAAAATTGGTCGCCCACCAGAGCAAGTGTTGGATATTTTATAAATGGATTGCCAGATCCTTATTTTGTATTTCAGCCGTCATGGCTCGACAAAACAACTGGCAAGACAAATAGCAAGAGGAGTCGAATCGACTCCTCAATGCCAAGCAATTTTGCGTACAGTTGAAGAATTGTCACCTCACTCACACTCCCCTTCTGATCCAATTGTTACTCTAGAGGAACTAAAAACGTGCGACGGTCTAGCGTTTGGCAGTCCCGTCTGGTTTGGCAACATGGCTGCGCCTTTAAAGCACTTCTGGGATCAGACTACATCTTTATGGGTCAGTGGTGACTTAATCGATAAGCCTGCTTGTGTCTTTACCTCTTCGTCCTCGATGCATGGTGGTCAAGAAACAACGTTACAAAGCATGATGACCCCTTTATTGCATCACGGGATGATGGTTTTGGGCATTCCTTATTCCGAGCCAGAGTTACACACTACGCAGTCCGGAGGCACTCCGTATGGCGCCAGCAGTGTAGGCCATGAGGCAACCCTAAGCAGTGAAGAGATTCGCCTGGCACAACAATTAGGCAAAAGGCTGGCAACTGCAGCGTTAAAACTAAAAGTCTGTTAGTAAAATCAAGGATAGTTAATCGATGTCTGACTCTTTAGACCAAACACCACTCGGTACACAGGCTAAAACCTATCGTTACCTGGCTTTATTTGGCAACTTAGCCTTATTAGCCTGGGTCGCTATTTGGCAGCTTGCGTTATCCCCTCACCCTCACCTCAGCAGCACAACACTTGCTATTGCTTGGTGTATTCCGCTACTACTTCCGTTGCCTGGTATTTTAGCTGGTAAGCCTTACACTCATGCTTGGGCTAACTTTGTTCTTATGCTGTATTTCTTGCATGCGCTGACCATCCTCTATGTGGATGGGGGTGAACGCTGGCTTGCGGCAGTGGAACTGATACTGACTTCACTCGGTTTCGCTGGCAATATTTTGTTTGCTAGAGCGAGAGGCAAAGAGCTAGGCCTTAAGTTGAAACGCCTCTCTCAAGTAGAAAAAGAAGAAAAAGCGAAATTCAATAAATAACGCCAATCGCAGTCAATCACTGATCATTGGTTCGAATACGAATTTAGAAAACAAAAAGAGTCGCTATTGCGACTCTTTTTTATGCTTACCACATTGGTGTTTGATCCTTGCGTTTCACGCCTGGAACGCTACCAAGGAGATTACGATGCCGAGCGCCACTCGTAGATCAAGTCATACTGTTCTCGGACAGGCTCCACAATCATCGGCTGAGTTGGTTGTGTTTCGTCACTTGCTTCTGCCACAACATTTACTGGTACTTCAGGCTGCGCTTCTTTTGGCGTCGCGGCGTCTTTTGCTTCATTACTCTGAACCAATGGCTCTTCTTCTTGAGTTGAAGCTGGGGCATCAACTTCACCTAAAGGATCTTCAAAAACCATTAATTGAGAAATAGAAGAAGCTTCTTTCTCAAAAGCTTGTTGTGATGCCAAAAGGTGGATGTTGAGCGTTAACTCGTCCCCTTGAACACGCTTAATCTCTGTACCCGCAACCGAATTAAGTTGTTTTAGCGCATTCTCTAAACGGAAGAAGTCCGTGGCAGAGGTTACATTAAGGACTTTCACTGCTAGCGCTTTTGAAGACTTTCCTGAAACCACAACTGCACTCTTACTTGCATAGTAGTCTGCGATGCCATCCACCATTTCTGCAATAGCATTAGCACCTGATGCAGACTCGCTACGCGGAGAACGTTGCGCTTCTACAATTCTCGTTGGCGACTGGTCGTAGAGTGTCCAACGAATTTGTTCACCTTGAGCCCGTACAACCAAAACGGCGTCAGCTGGGTAGCGCTGGCTGGCTTGACCAATTGGCTCAATAAAGCCG
This sequence comes from Vibrio sp. Vb2131, assembly GCF_033338535.1. Classification (NCBI taxonomy): domain Bacteria; kingdom Pseudomonadati; phylum Pseudomonadota; class Gammaproteobacteria; order Vibrionales; family Vibrionaceae; genus Vibrio; species Vibrio sp. Vb2131. Next base: position 368,751 of record NZ_JAWOSW010000003.1, on the reverse strand, counting down.
CCCCAAAGATCAGAGACATTAACACCGGTTACATCATCAAAATCCCCAACCGGGATAGTGATTGGTAGGCCTCTTAATTTCGCTGCGCTACGAAGTGCTGCAACATTTGAAGATTCAGAATGTTCCCACGCAATGTTACGATCGTAACCCTGTTCTTCAACCATCCAAACTAAAATATTGGCACGATTTGGCGACCAAGATGGCAATTGTGCTTGTGTTAAAAGAGAGCTGATTTGGTCGTTGTTAAACAACATTTTTAAGCTCGCTTTTCCATCAACCTGCCCATAGCTTAGTTGAGAAATGTAACGCGCACTTGAGCTAAGTGCCTTTTTAATCACTGGATTGCTTAAAGAGGATTGAGAACCGGTCGCTCGAACAATCACATCCTGCATACCTTGTTGACGAGCCAAAGACTCACCGTCGTTCTGCTCACTGTCGATAACCACTTCGGCACGATAGATATCCACCTGAGTTAATGCATATACTGGTAGGGACAACCAACCTATCAGTAAGAGAGCTAAATAGCGCATAGTTTTTATAATCCTCTGAACAAGAACCCGAATAATAAGCAACTATCAAACCTTGAGCAAGGTAAGTACTGAGTAAATTGTCTGTATTATGACCAGCTTTGTTAACTCGGGCCTCAACCAGCGCTTCAGTGCTATTTTTTATAATAAACTCATTGCTTATTAAGCTATCTCAACAAGTTAGGGTGTCTATTTTTCATCTTCACGCAAGACACGTAAAAGAGGACAATTTGCAAGCAAGCAACTCTCAAAAGTGCTATTTATGAGAAAAATTCAATCGAAAGTTTGATCTATGCAACATTGCAAACGATTGCAGGATGATAGTATTCGCCGGATTTGTCTGCGTATCTTGAAAATAGGGAATTATTATGAAAAACGCGTTACAAGGCGCTCAAATGCTCTTTGTCGCTTTTGGTGCTTTGGTGCTTGTGCCGCTCCTAACTGGCCTTGATCCAAACGTAGCCCTCTTTGGTGCCGGTGTCGGTACTCTCCTCTTCCAGTTAATGACTAAACGTTCTGTTCCCATCTTCCTTGCCTCTTCTTTTGCGTTTATTGCTCCTATTATGTTCGGTATCCAAACTTGGGGTATCGGTGCAACGATGGGCGGCTTGATGGCAGCGGGCTTAGTTTATGTGGCTCTAGGGGCTATGATCAAAGTGCGTGGTGTTGGATTTATCCATAAAATTCTCCCGCCCGTTGTCGTTGGCCCTGTGATCATGGTTATCGGCCTTGGCCTTGCCCCAACAGCAGTGAACATGGCGGTAGGTAAAACTGGTGATGGAGCTGCACAGCTAGTTAATGGTGATGCTGCGATCATTATCTCGGCGGTCTCACTGCTCACAACCATTGTACTCAGCGTTTTTGCAAAAGGCTTTTTGAAGCTCGTTCCTATTGTTGGTGGTATTCTTGCTGGTTACTCTGTTTCTCTATTCTACGGGGTGGTTGATTTCACTCCCGTAGAGCAAGCGGCTTGGCTAGCCATGCCAAACTTCACCGCGCCAGAGTTCAATATCAACGCAATTTTGTTCATGATTCCTGTCGCTATCGCACCTGCGGTTGAGCACGTAGGTGACATGCTTGCTATCTCAAACGTTACAGGTAGAAACTACCTGAAAAAACCAGGCCTTCACCGCACAATCGCAGGTGACGGGGTGGCAACTATCGCAGCTTCGATGGTGGGTGCTCCACCAAACACCACTTACAGTGAAGTAACAGGAGCGGTAATGCTAACCAAAGCATTTAACCCTGTGATCATGACTTGGGCAGCAATCACCGCAATCGTACTTGCATTGGTAGGTAAGCTAGGTGCGGTTCTTCAAACGATTCCAGTTCCTGTCATGGGCGGCATCATGATTCTGCTGTTCGGCTCCATCGCAACGGTAGGCCTCAACACACTGATCAAGAATAACGTTGATTTACATAAGTCTCGTAACCTAGTGATTGTTGCCGTAACACTTGTGTTTGGCATTGGTGGTATGGCTTTCGGTATTGGTGAGTTCAGTCTACAGGGTGTGAGCCTATGCGGTATCGTGGCAATTATTCTTAACCTTGTGCTACCAAACGATTTAGGTGAAAACCACGTTGTGGATAACGCACAAATGGAAGAAGAAAGCGCGAAATAGTTCGTTTGCGCCGCTTTATTAGGTGGCGTGCCTTACTCTTCTCCTCTTGTAGATACAAAAAAGGCTTGGTTTTCACCAAGCCTTTTTCTGTTCAGTCATAGTAATACATCAAAGAATTACTTAGTACCGAAGATCTTATCACCTGCATCGCCTAGACCCGGAACGATGTAGCCTTTGTCATTAAGCTTCTCATCGATTGCCGCAGTGTATAGCTCAACATCTGGGTGTGCTTTTTCTAGCGCTTCAATACCTTCTGGTGCAGCAACAAGTACCAGCACTTTGATTTGGTTACAACCTTTCTCTTTTAGGAGATCGATCGTAGCAATCATAGAACCACCTGTTGCAAGCATTGGGTCAACAACAAGCGCAATACGCTCCTCGATGTTTGAAGCAAGCTTGTTGAAGTAAGGAACTGGCTCAAGCGTTTCTTCATCACGGTAAATACCCACAACACTGATACGTGCGCTTGGCATGTGCTCAAGAACTCCATCCATCATGCCTAGACCTGCACGTAGGATTGGCACTACGGTTACTTTTTTACCTTTAATCTGGTCTACTTCTACCGGACCGTTCCAACCATCAATGGTCACTTTTTCTGTTTCAAAGTCTGACGTTGCTTCGTAAGTAAGTAGGCTACCGACCTCAGTCGCTAACTCACGAAAACGTTTTGTGCTGATGTCACCTTCTCTCATTAGACCAATTTTATGTTTTACTAGAGGGTGCTTTACTTCAACAACTTTCATGTCCATCTCCGGCTATAGTTGGCAATATTTAAACAAACCTTCAGATTATACATGATTTTCACAGGGATATCAGGATAAATCACTAAAGAAAAAAACAGACGCAAACGTTTGCTATCTATGTTTAAGCACTGTTAGAATAGCGCCGTTTTCATATCCAACTTAATACCGAGGACTTCCCTGTGAGTGGTAACAACTCTTCTCTTAGCTATAAAGACGCTGGTGTAGATATTGATGCAGGCAACGCGCTTGTGGATCGTATTAAGGGTGCGGTAAAACGTACTCGTCGCCCTGAAGTTATGGGTGGTATCGGTGGTTTTGGCGCGCTATGCGAATTGCCAACTAAATACAAACAACCTGTACTGGTTTCTGGTACTGATGGCGTTGGCACAAAACTTCGCCTAGCACTGGATATGAACAAGCACGACACGATTGGCATCGACCTAGTGGCAATGTGTGTAAATGATCTTATCGTGCAAGGCGCAGAGCCACTGTTTTTCCTAGATTACTACGCAACAGGCAAACTAGACGTTGATACCGCAGCGGATGTTGTTTCAGGTATCGCAGAAGGGTGTGTTCAAGCAGGTTGTGCCCTAATTGGTGGCGAAACTGCGGAGATGCCTGGCATGTATGAAGGCGAAGACTACGACGTAGCTGGTTTCTGTGTTGGCGTAGTAGAAAAAGAAGACGTGATTGACGGCACGAAAGTCGCTGCTGGTGATGCACTTATCGCTGTTGGCTCAAGCGGCCCACACTCAAACGGTTACTCCCTTATCCGTAAGATCCTAGAAGTATCTGGTGCAGATAAGAGCGAAGAGCTAGCAGGCCGCACTATTGGTGAGCACCTACTAGAACCAACAAAAATTTACATCAAGTCAGCACTTAAGATGATTGAGAAACACGACATCCATGCGATTTCTCATATCACTGGTGGTGGTTTCTGGGAAAACATCCCACGCGTACTGCCTGAAAGCACGAAAGCAGTTATCGATGGTAACAGTTGGGAATGGCCAGTTATCTTCAAGTGGCTACAAGAGAAAGGCAACGTCGACACACACGAAATGTACCGCACATTCAACTGTGGTGTAGGTCTAATCGTCGCACTACCGAAAGACCAGGCAGACGCAGCAGTTGCTCTTCTTAAAGAAGAAGGCGAAAACGCGTGGGTGATTGGTCAAATCGCACAAGCAGACGCGAACGAAGAGCAAGTTGAAATCCAATAATTTGCAAATCGAGCTCAAAAGATAAGAAGAATGAGGACACTAGATGACTAGGTCCTCATTTTGCTATCTAGAACACTAAAAACCATTCTATTAGTAGGTAGTTTAGAAGCTACATAACTCCAACCTACAATACCAAGGCGCTCTCGACATCATGAAAAACCATACCCTAAAAAACTTTGTGGTCCTCATCTCGGGTAACGGAAGTAACCTGCAAGCTATCTTGGAAGCTTGCGAAGACAGCATGCCAAACGCACGAGTGGCAGCCGTGTTCTCTAACAAAGCAGATGCTTTTGGTTTAGAACGTGCAAAAAAGTTTGATGTAGAGGGTCACTTTGTCGACCCTAAAGCATTCAGCTCGCGTGAAAGCTTTGATGCAGAGCTAATGAGTCAAATAGATGAATACCAACCAGACGTGATTATTCTTGCTGGTTACATGCGCATTCTGAGCAGCGCATTTGTTTCTCATTACATGGGTAAGATGATCAATATCCACCCTTCTCTTCTACCAAAATATCCTGGGCTACACACACACCAGAGAGCAATTGATGCTGGCGATAAAGAACATGGTACGAGTGTGCACTTTGTAACGGAAGAGCTTGATGGTGGCCCTGTCATACTGCAAGCAAAAGTTCCTGTGTTCGAAGACGATGATGCTAGTGTACTTGCGGCACGTGTTCAGGCGCAGGAGCACCGAATCTACCCTATGGTGGCTAAGTGGCTGGTAGACGAGCGGTTGATCATGAAGGATGGTAAAGCCTATTTAGATGGCGCAGAGCTTGGCGTACATGGGTACGCCTCAGATGAGTAGCCCTGAATAATAAACTCCAAGCACAAAAGAGCAGCCTGAGGGCTGCTCTTGGTTGTTTTAATACTTATAAACTTGATTCAAGAAAACCATGGTGAGACTAGAAACCTAAAACCCAACATTCTAAAAAATCCCATAACCACTTGAGTAACATAACACTCGGAAAGTAGATTCTGAATCTGGTTCGTTCTTCACCGTTCAGACTGACGAGGTGTTTTATGAGAAATTTCTATCAGTTACGTCTTTACAGCAAGCCTTAGCGAGACTAGGACTCTACTACCAGCACTCTAGAAAGTAAGAATGCTCATCCGTATCCGCCCTCGGTTTAAAACGCATAAAAATAAAGCTCGCGATTAAGCGAGCTTTATTTTTATATTCAGAGTAAGAGACCATCACTCTAACGGTTCGGTTGGCGCTTGATTGCCCGGCTTAGCCGCCGCAAACGGCACATTTACCAGTTCAGAGGCATTATTTTTGACTAGTTCACCTAGGTGAAACAAGCCGTATTCGCCAGGTTTCATACGCTGCCAAGCTTCGTTGCCCGTCAAAGGTTGAGTTGCGATCACAGAAACGATATCGTGTGGCGTTGTTTCTTCTTGGAAGTTAATTTCCACATCTTCATCAAGCAACGCGGCTTTTCCAAACGGTGCGCGTCTTGTGATCCAATACAAATGATTGGTGCAATACGTCATTACATACTCACCATCACTCAGAAGCATGTTAAATACACCCTTCTCTCTTAGCTCATCACAACATTTAGCAACATATAAGAATACCGACTCCATATCCTTTGGTGGCTCAGGATATCGATCTTCCATTTGCTTCAATAACCAGCAAAATGCCAGTTCACTATCTGTTTCACCGACAGGTCGATGTCGACCTGTATGCAAGTCTTGATAGCCAGAGAGCTGACCGTTATGCGCAAACGTCCAATACCTACCCCACAGCTCACGTGTAAAGGGATGAGTATTTTCTAAATTAACACCACCACGATTCGCCTGTCGGATATGACTAACGACCGCACGACTTTTGATGGGATAATTTTGTACCAACTCTGCAATTTTAGACTCACAACTTGGCTTGGGATCTTTGAAGGTTCGAAAGCCCTTCCCTTCGTAGAAGGTGATCCCCCATCCGTCACGGTGTGGGCCGGTTCGACCTCCACGCTGCATGAGCCCAGTAAAACTGAAACAAATATCCGTTGGAACATTAGCGCTCATACCGAGCAATTCACACATGGTTTAAAAAACTCCCTAACAACACAGCTCGAAACGGTGGCCGTAAACGATTATTCCATCTCTTTTTCGATCAACTGAATGATGATATGAATAATCTTAATATGAATTTCCTGAATGCGGTCTGCATAACCAAAGTGTGGCACGCGGATTTCAATATCTGCAAGGCCTGCCATTTTGCCGCCATCTTTACCTGTTAGCGCAATCGTCTTCATGCCTTTCGCTTGTGCTGCTTCTATCGCTTTCAGGATGTTACCTGAGTTACCTGAAGTCGACAGACCAAACAGTACGTCACCTTTTCGACCAACCGCTTCTACATAACGTGAAAACACGAAGTCATAACCAAAGTCATTACTCACACAAGAAAGGTGGCTTGGATCTGAAATAGCAATACCAGCATAGCCAGGACGATTTTCTCGGTAACGGCCTGTTAGCTCTTCGGCAAAGTGCATTGAATCACAGTGAGAACCACCGTTACCACATGACAATACTTTACCATCTTGCTTGAATGAGTCAGCAATCATTTTCGCCGCTGCTTCGATTTGCGCAATGTTATGGTCATCGCTTAAAAATTTGTTGAGCACTTCAGCAGCTTCGTTTAATTCACTTCTAATCAGATCATGGTACATAAGACGTTCTCTTTATTATTTCGGCTTCAGTCAGCTCTTGACTCACTGAGCAAATTGTTCTGATACCAATTTGGTATCGGACATTTCATAAACCTGAACTCGGGTTTGATTACTCTGAGTTTACCCACAAACGAGAATTAGTGTCGATAGTGAACCAACAGATTTAGATTAGTGATGGTAATAAACTTGTCAACTTGCTCATGAAACCATCACTCAAATCTCAACTTTAGAATTTTAACTCTACTTAGATCACTTTTTATCCAATCTTATGTTTTACATTTCCTTAATATTTTGATTACACTTAAACCAACTGGTTAGACCTCTTACCTAACATACAGACGTACAAAACTTATAAAGTCTGAAAAGGAAAATACATATGGACATCTTGCTCTCAATCATCACGATGGCGATCGTGCTAGGCATTACGCTCTACCACCGCATGTCTCTCGTGAAATCTATTAGCTTACTCACCGCAGCCATGCTGGCTCTTACAGTAGCTGGTACTGTCGGCGTTATTGGTTGGGCTATTTACGTTCTCGCCGCAGCTGTGCTCGCGGTTCCTGGCGTACGTCAGTCTTTAATTAGCCGCAAAGCGTTAGTGCTTTTCAAGAAAGTGCTGCCAGCTATGTCTCAAACCGAAAAAGAAGCGTTAGACGCAGGTACCGTCTGGTGGGAAGCCGAACTATTTAAAGGCAAACCAGAGTGGCAAAAGCTACACGCAATTCAAGCACCTAAGTTAAGTGCGGAAGAACAAGCCTTTTTAGACGGCCCTGTGAATGAAGTGTGCGCCATGGTGAGTGATTTCCAAGTGACCCATGAACTCGCGGACTTACCGCCAGAAGTTTGGCAATACCTGAAAGATCATAAGTTCTTCGCCATGATCATTAAGAAAAAGTACGGTGGTCTGGAATTCTCAGCATACGCGCAATCTTTGGTGCTACAAAAACTAACGGGTGTTTCTGGCGTTCTATCGTCTACCGTTGGTGTTCCTAACTCTTTGGGCCCAGGTGAGCTACTGCAACACTACGGTACTGAAGATCAAAAAAATCATTACTTACCGCGTCTAGCTGAAGGTAAGGAAATCCCTTGTTTCGCCCTAACAAGTCCAGAAGCGGGTTCTGACGCTGGATCTATTCCAGATTACGGTGTGGTCTGTAAAGGCGAATGGGAAGGAAAAGAAGTACTGGGTATGCGCCTGACTTGGAACAAGCGCTACATCACCCTAGCGCCAGTCGCAACGGTACTAGGCTTAGCATTTAAACTTCGCGATCCTGAAGGTTTGCTAGGCGACAAAGAAGATCTTGGCATCACTTGTGCGCTTATCCCAACTGATGTCAAAGGTGTTGAGATTGGTAACCGACACTTCCCGCTCAATGTACCATTCCAAAATGGTCCAACGCGCGGTAAAGACATCTTTGTTCCTATCGATTTCATTATCGGTGGTGAAAAAATGGCGGGCCAAGGTTGGCGTATGCTGGTTGAGTGTCTGTCGGTTGGACGTGGTATCACGCTACCTTCAAACTCAACAGGTGGCATCAAAACTGCGGCAATGGCAACCGGTGCTTACTCACGTATTCGCCGTCAGTTCAAACAGCCGATCGGCCATATGGAAGGAGTTGAAGAACCATTAGCACGCTTGGGTGGTAATGCTTACGTGATGGATGCAGCAAGCAACTTAACCGTTGCGGGTATCGACTTAGGTGAAAAACCTTCAGTTATCTCAGCTATCGTGAAGTATCACTGTACGCACCGCGGCCAGCAAAGCATCATCGATGCAATGGACATCGTAGGCGGTAAAGGTATCTGTATGGGACCTTCTAACTTCCTAGCTCGTGGTTACCAAGGTGCGCCAATCGCAGTAACGGTTGAGGGTGCTAACATTCTAACACGCTCAATGATCATCTTTGGCCAAGGCGCAATCCGTTGCCATCCGTACGTTCTTGAAGAAATGAACGCGGCGTATTCTGAAGCAAGTAATGCTGTCGAGAAATTTGATAAAGCGCTTGCTGGTCACGTGAGCTTTACAATGAGTAACCTAGTGCGCAGTATCTGGTTTGGTTTGAGCGACGGTCTGGGCTCTTCATCACCAACCAGGGATGCAACCAAGCGTTACTACCAACAATTGAACCGTTACAGTGCAAACCTTGCTCTGCTATCGGATATCTCAATGGCAGTGCTAGGTGGCTCTTTGAAGCGTAAAGAGCGTCTATCAGCGCGTCTTGGTGACATTCTAAGCCAGCTATATTTAAGCTCTGCGACGTTGAAACGTTTTGAGCAAGATAGCCGCCCAGTCGAAGATTTACCATTAGTACACTGGGGTCTACAAGACAGTTTGAAACAAGCGGAAGTGGCGGTAGACGAATTCTTAGCAAACTTCCCGAACAAAGTGATTGGTCGTGCACTGCGCGTGTTAATCATGCCATTCGGTCGTGTACGCAAAGCGCCAAGCGATAAACTAGACAGTAAAGTGGCGCGCATTCTACAAACGCCAAGTGCAACGCGCTCACGCATTGGTCGCGGTCAATACCTTGAACCAACCGAGCACAACGCAGCAGGTAAGATTGAGCTTGCGCTGTCAGTCATTCTTCAAGCTGAACCTGTGTTTGACAAAGTATGTAAAGCGCAAGGTAAGCGTCGCCCATTCTTACGTTTGGATATGATTGCTCAGGAAGGGCTAGAGCAAGGCTTTATCACGCAAGAAGAAGCCGATCTACTCAGAGAAGCGGAACAGCATCGTCTAGATACAATCAACGTTGACGATTTTGAGCCGGAACTGCTTGCCGCAAAGCCGCTATACCCTCAGATGGATAGTGTCGCGTAACTCTAGAATCTGAGACCACAAACGGGAGTATCAGCTCCCGTTTTTTATTGCTTCCAGAATCGGATTCATAACACCTCACACTACAAAGCCCCCCTGCGCAATAAAATCCTCGCACTCCAATCTTTCCCCCGATTTCCAGTGATAACTAACTCACAGACGTTCCAACTAAGCGGTGTATACTTTAAGTAACTCACTCACATATATGGTAAATCCGTTGGCTAAAATATTACTCGCACAGTGGTTCCCAGGGCTTGTTCAGCTTAAGCATTATCAAAAAGAATGGTTTGTTAACGACTTTAGAGCCGCCTTTTCTGTTGTCGCGGTTGCACTGCCAGTTGCCATAGCTTACGCACAGTTAACTGGTGTATCCGCAATTGTCGGTCTGTATTCGTGTGTACTGCCAATGTTGGTTTACGCTATGATGGGCACATCTCGACAACTCATTGTCGGACCCGATGCAGCAACCTGTGCAGTGATTGCTGCTGTTGTGACACCACTTGCCGCAGGTGACCCCACAAAACATTGGCAGTTGGTTATGACCATGACAGCGATGACGGGGATTTGGTGTGTACTGGCAAGTCGTTTCAAGCTAGGGGTATTTGCAGATTTCCTTTCTCGCCCGATTCTTTTGGGTCTACTCAACGGTGTTGCTCTCACAATTATCGTTGGTCAGTTTGCGAAAGTAGTCGGTTTGAAATACGAGCAACGTTATTTACTGGAACGTTTATGGGAAGCTCCACAACGATTAACCGATCTTCATTGGCCTACTGTAACTCTGAGTATCGTGACAGTTGTCGTTTATTTGCTCACCAAACGCTACCGACCAACTTGGCCTGCTGCCATGCTGGCGATCCTCGTAACTACTGCGTCAGTTTGGTTTTTCCATTTACAAGAGATGGGCGTATCGGTTGTCGGACTCACTCAAGGTGGCTTCCCTCAGTTTCAAACACCGGAATTTGAGCTAGGTGAAGTTCGTGAACTAGTAGTCCCGGCGCTCAACCTTGCGATTGTCAGTTTTGTTAGCATGATGCTCACCGCCCGCAGTTTCGCGGCTAAAAACGGTTATGATATTGATGCAAATAAAGAGTTTCAGGCGTTGGGTTTTGCCAACATTGCCTCAGCGTTTTCACAAGGTTTCGCGATAAGCGGCGCTGACTCACGCACAGCCGTCAATGATGCAAATGGCGGTAAATCTCAATTAGTTTCGATTGTCGCTGCAATCACCATTGCCATTATTGCGGTATTTATTTACGAGCCTTTGCAGTTCATCCCTATCGCTTCACTTGGTGTTGTATTGATCATTGCGTCCCTATCGCTGCTCGATCTTAAAGCAATTTGGAAATTAAAATCTCGTGACAAGGATGCATTTTATCTGGCCATCATTACTTTTATTTCTGTGTTGATCGTGGGTGTAATACCGGGGATCACTTTGGCGGTATTGCTAGGGCTGTTTCAATTTTTACGGATTGTCATGCGACCGAGTGATCAGCTACTTGGCTTGGATGAAAAAGGTACCATTCGGACCATCGACGACTCAGGAAAAGCTTCGCCTATTCCTGGAATGGTGATTTACCGCTTTAACTCACCGCTAACTTACTTCAACGCTCCTTACTTTAAACGTAGAGTGTTAGAGCAGGCAGAGCATCACAAAGACGCAAGTTGCGTTGTCATCGACGCCGTGTCGAGCTTTACTCACTTGGATCTCAGTGTGATGGCAACACTGGCAGATATTCACAATACTTTGAAAAAGAGAGGCGTACGCTTAATCCTCGCAGGAAGGAAACGACGTCTTCGTCAATGGTGTGAGCTTACTGGTATCAGCACCAGTGAAGGAGGCATCTTACTGCGAGCTGATATGTACCTTGCCATTAAACTTAGTGGCTGTTACATCAGTGCTGTGGGTGAGGGACAAATTCCTACTGTTCAAAAAGAGCCTGATTTAGAGCAGCCACCCAAACCAATTCCAGAAGTGGCTTAAATAGAAATTTAATATAGAAAACAGGAAATTAAACTCCTGTTTTCTAGTGCTTATCTTCACAGCTGAATACGTGTTACGCCTTTGGCTTAAACTTTTTTGTCATCCCTTGGCTTTTAGGAGCCACCAGCCTATAACCAAGCTTTTCGTAAAAGACCGGTTCATCAGCAATCATAGAAACGTAAGAGCCTTCAAGTGCAACAGAAGAAAGATAACCGTCGATGTATTCCATGACTTTTCTACCTAAACCGTTGCCTTGATAATCAGAATCAACGGCAACGTCGACAATTTCGAAGTTACACGCCCCGTCACCAACAACCCGACCCATTGCAATGAGCTTTCCTTCATCCCGAACAGATACGCCATATAACGAATTGGGTAGACCAACTTCAGCAGCTTTCAACGATTTGGGTGATAGCCCGGCTTTGATACGCATATCACAGTATTCTTTCGGGCTTGGCACATGCTCTTCATATCTTATTGTCATTATGTACTACTCCTTTGTATCACCTTGGAGCTTACATAACTAAACTGTATAAATAAACAGTTAAACGTTGGAAAGATGTTCCCATTAAGCACACAAAGTATCGGGTCTAGAAAAGAACCCGCCGACAACTCTGACGCCATAATAGATATAAGTTGCTCTGAAGCTAGACATTCCTTTTTCTAAACATGTTTCTCTCAACAACGTATCCGCATGCTTTCGAGCACTTTGTGGCAACACCTCTTCCCTCATGAGTTGGTAAAGAGCATCATGCACTAAAGAAGCTTTCATAATGTTTTTTGTGTCTAACGCTGGCCCACTCGCTCCATCCCATGCATAGCCCTTTTTAATCGTTAACACGCCTTGTTTGGACAAACTAAGAAAAGGGCTGTCATACGCGTTACTCACTGAAATGTGAGTCTCAATCTTTTCTTCAGAATGGAGAGTGTATTTATACTTCTGACGCTTTTTGTATTTCATAACCTAACCGCCTAGCTAACTTCAGTGGGAGGAACGGAGATGACTCTCAAATTAGAGTTTCTCAGAGAGTTTTTTCAAATAGGACTTAGCAAGCTCATGGTTATCTCTGCTCAACCACTTAATACAATCAAAGAGTTCCCAGATCAGTCCTTGATCACCACTGGTATAAACTGGGAAATCTTCATGCTTTGGAGCAGGTTCATCAGTAACTATGCCCCCAATCACATCAGCTTTATCAAATAAAGTCTTAAATGGCTTAGAAAGTTTGAAGGGCTCACAGAGATCTAAACAATGAATCTCTGCACTGGTTAGGTCATTAAAAATGTATTTTTTGAAACACGCATTTTCGTTGTGCTCTCCCTCAAGGCAATAAAAAATGTCTTTATTAGCTTCAAACTGGGTAAAGCAAGGCTCTGAGGCTTTATGGAAGTTGTTTTGAGTAAATACAACAACATCAGCGTCCGAAATACGGTCACCTTGTCCTGATGACAATGAACCAAGCAATACCGCGGCAACAACGTCTTTTTCAGAACAAAAGGCATCATAAGCTGACTCAACCAAGGCCTTTTGTCGTGGTAAATGTTCTAGTCCTAACTCTCCAATTGTCATAATTCACTCCGTCGATACGCACTAAAATAAAGTCGAAACGTAAACAATATCATGCGAGCTTTATTATGATTAATCAACGTTAAATCATGGTGTTACTTTAAAATAAAATGATTAATGACCATGAGAAACATCAAACTCTGTCTCAAACTTAAACTGAAAAAAACGGAGCCGATTGGCTCCGTTTCTCGCTTTATGTGTGTTACTACTATTTCTTTGGTACTTCTAATTGCATCTCTGGCATGGCATCGCGCTTCGCTTTAATTTTGCGCCAGACTATCCATGCAATGATCACAATCAGCAGCATTATCACGTTACCCACCGCGATAATAATCATGCTGCGCTTACGCTCAGCCTCCCGCTCAGCGATAATTTGCTTTTCCATTTCAATACGGCGCTGCTCGGCTAATTCAGCTTCTTTTGCAATTCGAGCAGCTTCTAGATCAACTTCATCAACAACACTGAAGGTTTGCTCTGGAATAGGAAGCACCAACGGACGCTGGGTTGCAAAATCAGTGGCAAAGATCTCGCCGCGCCAGGCGTACTTACCAAGTTCAGAATCGTTATTGAGGTTCAACGTAACTCTCATTCCATCTTTAGAGACCTGTCCTTGGCTGTAACTAATGAAACCATCGGGAGCGTCCTTTTTCACTGTGACTGCTATAGAGCCTGGTGCAATCATACCTTGCTCGCCACTCACCACTAATTGGTGTGGCTTATCGGAATTACGAGCCTGAATAAAAGTACGAGAGATTGGGTTCGGATAAACCAAGATGACTTGTTCTTGCGCTCGTAAGAATACGCCATTGCCAGACGTGATGCGCGCGCGGTACTTACCAGGCTCAACGTCTATTGGGAGCTGAACCGTAAACACACCATCCCCTGCTTTTTCATCCAAGCCTCGGCCGTCATCAGAAAACTCACCCACAACCATCGGCACTGGACGTGCTTCTTTGATCAGCTCATCTTCATTTTCGACAAACTTGGTAAATGTCACGCGCAGATTCACGCGATCAAGGAAGTCGCGCAATACAAGAGGTTTGCCGTCGGAGGTCAGGCGAGCTGTAAACTTAAGCGCTTCCCCATTATATAATCGGTTTGGGAACAGATCCGTACTGAGCTTTAGGTGAGAAATTAAGCGGATGTTATTTTTAGGCGTAACTTTCCCCACAGCCTGCCATGGACCTGGCATAGGGTTATCAACGGAAATAATATCGAGTGAGGCTTCTTGATACCAACGTACATTGTCGTAAGAGCCCCAAGCATAGTATTTTTTACCGTCAGGACGGACTAAAACAACTGGCTGAGAACTTTGCTCACGATAAACCAAAAACGTGATCTGCTCGATGGTTGGATCAACTCGAAAGCGATTGTCTAACAAAGACATTGTAGATTCACTCGCAGCACTCGAGAGACTACTCCATATCGCTAAAAACGCGACCAACAAAGCCCTCAACATAGCTTCTCCTATTGATGCCAAATACAGTCGTTCACCAACTCTAATCTTTTTTGGTGAGCTTCTAGTTCATCGGCACTTGCGCGCAAAACCTTTAGCGCTTTTCTTCCTTCAATACGACGAATGGTTTCTACTCCACCCTCTTGTTTATTCGCGTTAAATTCTAGACTCGTTTGACCACCCGTCATAAAGAGGTAAACGTCGGCTAGAATCTCCGCATCGAGCAAAGCTCCGTGGAGAGTACGGTGCGAGTTATCAATACCGTAACGTTCACATAAGATATCAAGGTTGTTTCGCTTACCAGGGAAGATTTTCTTCGCCATAGCAAGGGTGTCGGTCACCTTGCAGTAGTCGTCCGTTTTGCCGATGTTAGGATCGAGCATGCCAAACTCGTAATCCATAAAGCCGGTATCGAAGGGCGCGTTGTGGGCAACAAGTTCTGCGCCTTTAATAAACTCAAGAAACTCTTGGTGCACGCTCGCGTATTCCGGTTTATCAACCAAGAATTCATCCGTAATACCGTGAACTTCAACCGCTTCTGGTTGGATTTCACGATCGGGTTTTAAATAAACGTGGAAGTGACGACCAGTCAGCTTACGGTTGATGATCTCCACGGCACCGATTTCAATAATGCGGTGTCCCATGTAGTGAGGACCACCCTCGCGGTTCATACCTGTGGTTTCGGTATCGAGAACGACAATGCGGTTATATTCAGAATTGCTGCTGGTATTCATAAGGTTATGTATGTCAGACTATGCTTTATTAAATGTTTCGGCTAATAGTACCAAAAAATATGACCAAACACGTTGAGATTTTCACTGACGGTTCTTGTTTAGGTAACCCAGGACCAGGTGGTTACGGCATAGTATTGCGTTACAAAGACGTAGAAAAGACACTTTCCAAAGGCTATACGTTAACTACCAACAACCGCATGGAAATGTTGGCGGCTGTCGTCGCGCTACAGACGTTAAAACAACCTTGTAAAGTCACTTTAACGACTGACAGCCAATATGTGCGCCAAGGTATTACTCAGTGGATCCATAACTGGAAGAAGCGTGGTTGGAAAACAGCGGATAAAAAACCCGTGAAGAATGCCGATTTATGGCAAGCTCTAGACAAAGAAACCGCACGCCATCAAGTTGAATGGCATTGGGTAAAAGGCCACGCGGGCCATCGTGAGAACGAAATGTGTGATGAGCTAGCCCGGACTGCTGCAGAAAACCCAACTGAGGAAGATACAGGTTACCAACCCTCTTAGCGAGATTCTTTCCTCATAGTGTTACCCTCTCGATTCATCACCCCAAGTGGTGTGAGCTTTTTCTTCAAGCGCCAATGCGGTTTGATAGGCTTGAGAGGGTATGTCCGTTTCCGCGCGACTATGTAATACAAACTCCCAGCGGGTGATGCCCAATCACCAAGACTATTTTCCAACCATGTCCACATCGTACGGTAACGTTTCATCGGAAACAGCGCATAACGATCACAATGAATCACTTGATAATTAAGTAACCCTAACCAATCTTTGATGCGGTTCGACGTAAACATTCGTCCACTCCAAGGCAAATTATGTTTACGCCATGGAAGTAAACTCGCTAATCCAGTCAAGCTTAATGGATTGAATCCAGTAATAATTACATAGCCATCATCCATCATCACTCTATCGACTTCACGCAACAAACGGTGTGGATCGCTTGCATAGTCGAGCTGATGAGCGAGTATCACAACATCAAAGCTTTTTTCCAAAAAGGGCAATTCGTAACCATCTGCAATCACATTATGCAACGGGTTCTGGATATCTACGTTGACTTGGTGTTGAATGTTACAATTACAGCTGGTTAGCTCACAGCTCAACCCGCCCAGTTTGAGCATATGGTAGCCGAAGAGTTTCGGGCACCATTCATCAAGTCGGGTCTGGATTGACTCAAGCACCCACGGACCGTTGTTCATTGCTGACCAAGTCGACGGGTGTGGTATAGTTTTGTTGCTGAGTGCTGGTTTCATTAACCACCTGACTAAAATGGGTGACGGAGAACGAATCGTGTTAGAGATCAAAAGCATACCCGCATTTAATGATAATTACATCTGGCTGATACAAAATAACGATAAGCGCTGCGCAGTCGTTGATCCGGGCGATGCGAAGCCAGTATTAGAATTTCTGCAGGCTAACGAATTAACTTTAGAAGCGATTTTAATTACGCACCACCACAACGATCACATTGGTGGCGTTCCAGACTTAGTGCGTGCATTTCCTAACGTCGCCGTTGTGGGCCCAAAATCAGAGCCAATTCCAACCCTAACGACACCAATGGAAGAAGGCGACAAGCTAGAGTTGTTTGGTGAGATTTTCTTAGTACTTGGGTTACCCGGTCATACTTTGGGCCATATCGGTTACGTTGGGGACGGAAAACTGTTTTGCGGTGATGTGCTCTTTTCTGCTGGCTGCGGTCGTATTTTTGAAGGTACGCCTGAGCAAATGTTTGAATCACTGAGCAAACTAACGTCTCTACCAGAAGAAACTCAGGTCTTCTGCGCGCATGAATACACGGCGAGTAACGTGGCGTTTGCTCTAGCGGTTGAACCTGACAATGAGCAACTTCGCCAATATCGCGACGATGTAAACCGACTGCGAGCACGCAACATTCCGACACTTCCAACAACAATACGCAAAGAAAAGTGGATTAATCCGTTCTTGCGAACCTCTAACCCTGACGTGGTTCAATCTGTTGCTAGTCGCGTTAAAAATAGCGATCCATGCTCGGTTTTTACTGCTTTACGCGAGTGGAAGAACGAATTTTAACCATTTTCTGCTTGTAAGTTTGCAAGACCCCAGTATTATCAGGGACTGATTTTTCGAGAAGCGCCACTGGCGCTTCTCTTACGTTTGGGGTTGATATAAATCTATTTGAATTTCTCCCCATTGCATAATTAGAAGCTCTTTGCCTCTATAAATTAGTTAGTGTTTAAAGATGTCTATTATCTTGCGACTGCCACGCACATTACGTTGCGCGACAGGCAGGTGAAGATAAACAGGCCCTAAATAGGCTGAATCCATGCGTTTGAAGTATACTTGGGCGTTGGCGTTGTTATTATCTGGCTGTCAATTGACTCAGTCAGATTCAACGTCTTCTACACCAGAAACCAATAAATCTGAGCAGACTGCAAAGCAAAATGCAGTAAAAGCTCAACCGGGCAATAAATCGTCACTAGCAAAAAAATCCGCTAACGACGCGCCTAAAGTTCTCTCCCCCCAAGAACAAGAAGATGTGTGGCAACGTATCGCCATGCAGCTGGACATGGATATCCCAAACCACAAGAAAGTGGACTACTACCGTACGTGGTATTTAAAGCACCCAAATCACCTTTACACGGTATCTAAGCGTGCGACTCCTTTTCTATACATGATCACAAAACGTATCGAAGAGCGCGGACTTCCAATGGAGCTTGCTTTACTTCCTGTAGTGGAAAGTTCATTCGATGCCTTTGCCTACTCACATGGTAGCGCGGCTGGGTTGTGGCAATTTGTCCCTGGCACCGGAAAAATGATGGGACTAGAGCAAAACTACTGGTATGACGGTCGCAGAGATGTGGCAGCAGCAACGGATGCAGCGCTGGACTACCTAGTACAACTAAACGAGCGTTTTGATGGTAACTGGGAACATGCAATCGCCGCTTATAACAGCGGTGGTGGCCGTGTTTCTAGCGCAATTCGTAAGAATAAAAAGCTCGGTAAACCTATCGATTTCTTCTCATTAGACTTACCAAAAGAGACCAGTAGTTACGTTCCTAAGCTATTGGCCTTGGCTGACGTTATCGCAAACCAAGACAAGTACGGACTTAATATTCCTGCAATTCCAAACAAGCCTGTTCTAACGCTTGTTGATCCAGAAGAGCAGTTAGATCTGGCTATTGCCGCAGATTATGCCGGCATTAGCGTAAAAGAGTTGCAGAGTTACAACCCAGCATACAACCAGTGGTCGACAGCGCCTGAGGGGCCGCACCAACTTTTGATTCCCGTAGAGAAAAAAGAGACTTTTCTCACCAAGGTGGAGAAAAATCGCGGTAAAGGGATGAAGGTCGCTCGCTACAAGGTGAAATCTGGCGACTCTTTAAGCGTGCTAGCTAATAAATACGGCACAACCACGAAAGTCATTCGACGTGCCAACGGCCTATCGAATAACAATATTCGTATTGGTCAATACCTGTTGATTCCGACATCAACAAAAGACGATGCAAAATACGCATTAACGGCACAAAACCGATTAAACAAGACTCAATCTCGTGCTCGTGGTCAACTCAAGCTCACCCATGTCGTTCAGTCTGGAGAAAGTTTGTGGTCAATCGCACGTAACAATAAAGTGTCGTATAAATCGTTAGCTAAATGGAATGGTATGAGCCCTAAAGATCCATTGCTTGTGGGTCAAAAGCTAGTGATATGGAAGGACTCAGACAAAGGTTCTGTGATCCGTACCGTTTTCTACAACGTTCGCTCTGGCGACACCATTAGCGGCATTGCAAGCAAGTTCAAAGTAAAAACGAACGACATCGTGAAATGGAACTCGCTACACAAGAAAAAATACTTACAACCAGGTCAAAAGCTTAAGTTGTACGTTGACGTAACGAAGGTAAGTGTATGAACCCATCAAGCAATCCACTTGTGATGCTGTTGGACATTTTTCGTTCTCCAACATCTTGTTTTCTCGCGCTTTATCAACGCGGTGGATGGGGATGGCAACCGTTCATCTTCCTGATGCTTAGTCCGTTTTTATTCTGGGGTGCTTACTTTTCGAATGTCGATTTCACGTGGCTCAGTGACCAACTTGCTGCGCAATTTCAGCAAATCGACCCGAAGCAGATTGAGCTATTAGAACCAAACACGCTAATGGCAAGCGCGATCATCAATGATGTATTCAACCGCTTTGCCACCTTACTATTGCTCGCGCTTTGGTTCTTTCTTGCAACAAAGGCAAGCAAACAACAATACGGTTACTGGAAATGGTTTGCCGCATCGTGTGCTATCTTATTCCCAGCAGTATTGGGCGATGTAGCAAGTTACGCGAGCTTGCTACTCAAGCATGGTCAGGTAATGACTTACGCTGCCGATTTAAATAGCCTCAATGGTCTATTAAAGCTGCCTCTTACTAACGAATGGTCTCATTTCGCTAGCTCGTTACCTTTGCTTCTGCCTTGGTACATTGTGCTCGGCTACGGCGTTGTACTGACGTGGACGGAGTTTGAACGTGGCCAAGCTTTGGTGATTGCAAGCCTGCCATGGGTATTCTTCTACGTTATTTGGGCACTTTATATTGTGGTAACCTAAGCTAGTCATTTAACGTAAATGACAATAACAATGGGTTATGATCGGAAGCGTCGCTCTGCGGCGCTTTTGCGTACTTAAGCGTCAGACCTCGGTAAAACACATGGTCCAGTGGTAACCCTGTTATAAATTGGACTCGATGATCCGGCAAGAACGTCACCTCTTGTAAGTCCGCAGCCTTTAAGGCCTGCCTCATCGCATTAACGCGAGATTTACTCCAGCTATTGAAGTCTCCAGCAAATAGAATTGGCCCCACATGATGCTTTAAAAGCATTTCAAGCGCCGTTAACTGAGATATATACTCTTTTGTACCTACGGTGAAGTTAATCGCATGTACATTCACCACTGCGAGTTTCTCGCCATTACTCAAGTGATACTGGCTATATAATGCAGACTTAGGTAAGCGAAGCCACGGCTCTTTAGAGGTGTAAGCGCAGGCTTTTTCTGGTTGCCCTTGAGCAATACTAATTACACCGGCACCGCTACCCAGCGCCTTAAAAGCACTCACTTGATTACTAACCCAGCGACCATCCACCAACCACTGTTTAAATGATGGTGTCATGCTGGCTTCTTGCAATAACAGCAGCTGCTTATCAGCAGAGAATTCATTGAGTGCACTTTGCCAATTCGTTCGGTTCTGTTTGTAGATATTCCAGACAAGTACATTGATTTCACCGCCCTGATCCAGAGCTTTTGAGCCGCTAAATTCGATACACCTAATATCCTGCGTCAACTCTGAGCCTCTTTGAGTAATGATTTGCGGCTGATCTGGTACGGTGAAAATAACCTGGAAGCCGACCAATACCGCCATAATAAGAAAAGCTAACGCCAGAAAAAAACGCTTAAACATACGACAAACCTGAATGTAGGCACCCGAAATCTAGAACAACCAATCTCGGGTTAAATGATTTCACTAATAAGCAAACAACAAAAAAGGAGCCACTTGGCTCCCTTTTAGCATAATAAATACGAAACAGGTGACAAGAAACCTTAGATCGCGTCTTCGTCTTCTTCACCAGTACGAATACGAACCACACGCTCAATATCAGTGACGAATATTTTACCATCACCAATCTTACCAGTTTGCGCGGTTTCAATGATTGTCTCTACGCATTTATCAGCCACATCTTCCGTTACAACGATTTCGAGCTTCACTTTAGGTAGAAAGTCCACCATATACTCTGCACCACGGTAAAGCTCTGTGTGACCTTTTTGGCGACCAAAACCTTTCACTTCAGAGACGGTCATCCCTGTAATGCCAACTTCAGCTAGCGCTTCTCGAACATCATCCAGTTTAAATGGCTTGATAATCGCTTCAATTTTTTTCATGTTCATCCCTTAAGCTTCAATCGATTGCGCTTATTATCGTTTAGCGTTTCGCAACATTCAATGTTTGTCTCTGATCCACCAGCGAAAATCCAGGCTGAGCAAATTAACATAGCGAATATCGTGAGTTGATAAAACCCAATGAGGACTGCTCAATGCCCAATCGTCCAAGCTTTTTCAGACTCGCGTTTACTTCAAACTTGCGTAGTAAGCCGCTAGGTTAGCGATATCTTCATCAGACAACAATGAAGCTTGAGCTTGCATCACAGCAGCAAGCCCACCTGTTCGCTCTTTATTTTTATAAGCTTTAATTGAACTGATAATATATTGCTCATTTTGCCCTTTCAGATTTGGGTAACCCGGAATGACAGCAATACCATCAGCGCCATGACACGCCGCGCATACTCCCGACTTTGCTTGACCTGCTGCAGCATCTCCCGCAGCTAGAGCCTGCCCACTGAACATGGTTAACGCCACCATTGCACCCATGATTGTTTTCTTCATTGCTTCACCTAATCAATTATTATTTAAGGATTTTTATATTTTATAATCGACATTGTGGCATGAATTTTCATTACCTGCGCCAAATAAGTTCACAATCTTGACCATTAAACGCCTGATCAACGAACAGATCTGCCACAGCAACGACTCGGTCTTGGTACATTAAAATCGGAATTTGACGACGCAGCCAGCTTGGCACATTGTATTCTTGGAATAACTTCTTCAGTTTTCGACTGTGATTACGCGTGGTTGGATGCGCTGATAAGCCTTCCGGATTGAAGGTCACGCGAAGCAACTCTGGCTGACTCGGTAGCGCAATCGTTGCGTTGCTAGAACTCGTCGTTAAGATCAGCTCCCCTAGCCGCTCAGGCAGCGACAAAGTCGCATCAACTTGAATCGTACTTTGCCACTCAGTGACATCAGCCATTTCCGTTACCCAATAGAGACGATTTCGAAAACGGCGCACTTCACCTTGTTTAAGTTGTAGTTTGGGGTTGGCATCTTGCTGAGCTAATGCGACTTCATTCCAGATAAGGTTGAGTTGTACCTGAGTCGGCATACTAGTATTAAGCTTAGCCAGCCACATACGAATCAAGCGCGCACGCGCTAATCCACTGTGCTTAGCCAGTTCTTCAATACTCAAACTAAGATCCGTTTGTAAAGCGCGTTCAAACACCGCGCTCAATAGTTCATCCAATAGCGCTTCTTGTTGAGCACATAAACTTGCACTGCGCTGAACCGCTTGATGGATACTCGGCCAGCGACCAGACAATTCAGGAATAACACAATGACGAAGAAAGTTACGATCATAACGGGTATCTTGATTGCTTTCGTCTTCCACCCACTCCAAGCCTAATTTAGTAGCGGCTTCTTCGATGGTCTTCCGCTTGATAGTAAGCAATGGTCGAACTAGAGATCCGCAAGAAAACGGCATACTCTCCGCCATCGAAGATAACCCTTTAGGCCCGCTGCCGCGCTTAAGCGCAAGGAGAAAAGTCTCTATTTGATCGTCGGCATGTTGACCAGTCAACAGTATATCGCCTTCTTGAATGTACTTAGTTAAGGCTTGGTAGCGAGCTTCACGAGCAAGAAGTTCAATACTTTCACCATTGCTGATGTCTAAGCTCACTCGCTCGATCGAGCACGATATCCCCACTTGTTGTGCCCAAAGTAAGCATTTATCGGCCCAATTATCGGCATTCGAGCTTAAACCATGGTGCACATACACAGCGTGACACTCTGCAGAGTGCGCCTGTTGGTAGCGACTGAGTAATTCGAGTAAAAGACGTGAATCCACTCCTCCGCTAAACGCCAAGACAACCTTAGTGCCTAATTGATAGTAGCGGCCGAGAACTTGAGCAAAATGCGGGTAAAGCGATTCCATAAGCGATCCGATAGGTACAAAAAAAGGGCTGGACTCTCATCCAACCCTTTCTATTTTAACTGTTATCACTTGAGATATCAGCTAACGCTTAATAGCAATCACCGAAATTAACAGTAACCGTAGCTCATTAGACGCTGGTAACGACGCTCACGTAGCGTCTCTTCATCCAATTGTTCTAGATCTTTTAGCTGACGAAGTAGTGTCGCTTTCATATTCGCTGCCATTTGAACATGATCGCGATGAGCGCCGCCTAGTGGCTCTTCAATGATTTCGTCGATCAGTTCAAGCTCTTTAAGACGCGGAGCAGTTAGACCCATTGCCTCTGCCGCTTGTGGCGCTTTGTCTGAATCACGCCATAAGATTGAAGCACAACCCTCAGGAGAAATTACTGAGTACGTAGAGTACTGAAGCATGTTCACATAGTCGCCTACACCGATTGCTAGTGCACCACCAGAACCGCCTTCACCAACAACGTTACAGATTACTGGCACTTTAAGACCAGACATCACTTTTAGGTTTTTCGCGATAGCTTCAGATTGACCACGCTCTTCTGCGCCCACACCTGGATACGCGCCAGCCGTGTCGATAAATGTGATGATCGGCATGTTGAAACGCTCTGCCATTTCCATCAAACGTAGCGCTTTACGGTAACCTTCTGGTTTTGGCATACCAAAGTTACGTTTCACTTTCTCTTTGGTTTCACGACCTTTTTGGTGACCAATGATCATCACAGGGCGGCCTTCAAGGCGAGCCATGCCACCCACAATCGCTTTGTCGTCTGCAAATGCGCGGTCACCCGCTAATTCATCAAACTCCTCAAAAGCGTGTTGGATGTAATCCAGCGTGTAAGGACGTAGTGGGTGACGAGCCAGTTGAGCTGTTTCCCATGCGCCTAGGTCGCTGAAGGTTTTTTTCTTCAGCTCTAAGCTTTTCTTCTCAAGCTGTTCGATTTCTTTATCCAGGTCAATCGCAGAATCACCACCGTGACGAGAGACATCACGTAATGCTTCAATTTTCGCTTCTAGTTCTGCAATTGGCTTTTCAAATTCAAGAAAGTTTAGGCTCATCTATGAATCCTTGTTTACTCAGCGTCTAACATATTGCGCTGAATTTTTAGTTAAATTCGAGTTCTACCTGGCTTTTGCCAAGTAACTGTTTTAAATCGTCGAGTAATGTATCACTTGGCGTTACTCGCCACTCGGTGCCCAATGTTAACCGCGCTCTGGCGTCGGCACGCTGGTAGTATACATTGACGGGTACGGTTCCGGCTTTGTGCGGTTCTAAAATACGGCTGAACTGCTCAAAAAACTGATCATTGATCTGATTTGCATCTATCGATACCGACAAACCACGAGCGTATTTCTCGCGCGCACTGCCAAGATCCATAACTTCACGCGCCGACATTTTAAGGCCACCGTTGAAGTCATCAAAGCTGACCTGTCCAGAAACGACCAAAATTCTGTCTTTTTCGAGAAGTTCAGCGTATCGATCCAGCGCATCTGAGAACAACATCACTTCCATACGACCACTTCGGTCATCCAATGTCATAATACCAATTCGTGTACCACGCTTGGTCGTCATTACACGAGCGGCAATAACCAGGCCGGCTACCGTGACAGATTGATCGCGGCGAGTGGGCGTTGCGTCTTTTAGTCGACAACTGGTGTATTTGTTTAGTTCCTTTACGTAGGCGTTAATTGGGTGCCCTGTCAAATATAGGCCTAGGGTATCACGCTCGCCCTCTAACCACACTTTTTCTGGCCAAGGCGGAACCTGCGTATACTTATGCTCTACTTCTTCAGGCGCATCCGTTAGCACACCAAACATATCCGTTTGACCAAACGCCTCAGCTTGGTGATGTTGACTTGCGGCTTTTACCGCATCATTGAGTGAAGCCATCATCGCAGCGCGGTGTGGGCCAAGTCGATCCAACGCGCCCGCGTAAATCAGCTTCTCTATCACTCGTTTATTGACACGTTTTAGATCAACTCGAGCACAGAAATCAAATAGGTCTTTAAAGTGACCACCTTTATTTCTCGCCTCAAGAATCGCATCGATAGGGCCCTCACCAACCCCTTTTATCGCACCAATACCGTAAACAATTGCGCCATTTTCATCAACATTAAAGCGATATAGGCCAGAGTTGATGTCTGGTGGCAGCACGGTGAGCTTCATACGGAAACACTCATCGACCAAGCCAACGACTTTTTCCGTGTTATCCATATCGGCTGTCATTACCGCAGCCATAAATTCGGCAGGATAATGTGTTTTCAGCCAAAGAGTTTGATAAGAAACCAATGCATAAGCAGCAGAGTGCGATTTGTTAAAACCATAACCGGCGAACTTCTCTACCAAGTCGAAGATTTTCATCGCCAACTCGCCATCGATACCGTTCTTTATCGCACCTTCTTCAAAGATAGCACGTTGTTTTGCCATCTCTTCTGGCTTTTTCTTACCCATTGCACGACGAAGCATGTCCGCACCACCTAGCGTGTAACCTGCTAAGATCTGCGCAATCTGCATTACCTGCTCTTGATACAGGATGATGCCGTAGGTTGGATCAAGCGTCTCTTTTAGCGACTCGTGTTGCCACTTTTCATCTGGATAAGAGATCGCTTCTCGACCATGTTTACGGTCGATAAAGTTATCTACCATGCCCGATTGCAAAGGACCCGGACGGAAGAGTGCTACCAATGCGATAATGTCTTCGAAACAGTCTGGCTGAAGTCGTTTGATCAGCTCTTTCATGCCTCGAGATTCAAGCTGGAATACTGCTGTCGTTTCAGAGTTTTGCAACAAACGGAAAGAGGCAGGGTCTTCTAACGGTATGGATTCAATTTGAACCGGTTCTTTCCCTTCTCGCTCTAGGCGTGGGTTAATCAGTCCTAACGCCCAGTCAATAATGGTTAAGGTACGTAAACCCAAGAAGTCAAACTTAACTAGGCCAGCGGTCTCAACATCGTTTTTATCAAATTGAGTAACCGGAAAGTGACCTTCAGCGTCTGCATAAATTGGCGCAAAATCGGTAATTGTTGTAGGTGAAATTACAACTCCACCAGCGTGTTTACCGGCGTTTCGCGTACAGCCTTCCAAAATATGACACATGTCGATGAGTTCTTTAACTTCCTCATCGGCCTCATACAATTCAGGTAGTGCAGGTTCAGCTTTAAACGCTTTATCTAGCGTCATGCCTGGATCGGGCGGGATCAGCTTTGAAATACGATCAACAAAACCAAATGGGTGGCCCAATACGCGGCCAACGTCACGGATTACCGCTTTTGCCGCCATGGTACCAAACGTGATGATCTGAGATACCGCGTCGCGACCGTACATTTCCGCAACGTGGTCAATAACCTGGTCACGTTTATCCATACAGAAATCGACGTCGAAATCGGGCATCGAAACACGTTCTGGGTTCAAGAAACGTTCGAACAGCAAGTCATATTCTAGTGGATCCAGATCGGTGATTTTTAGTGCGTAAGCCACCAAAGAACCAGCACCGGAACCACGTCCAGGACCGACAGGAATTCCATTATCTTTTGACCACTGGATGAACTCCATTACGATCAAGAAGTAACCAGGAAATCCCATTTGGTTGATAACATCTAGCTCTATCTGAAGACGTTCATCATATTCAGGGCGGCGACGTTTTCTCTCTTCCTCATCTGGAAATAGGAACTCTAAACGCTCTTCCAACCCCTCTCGGGATTTCATGACTAGGAACTCAGTCTCTTTCATCCCTTCGGTTGGGAAAGCTGGTAGGAAGTACTCACCTAAGCGCACAGTCACGTTACAACGCTTCGCTATCTCGACACTGTTTTCTAACGCTTCAGGAATATCAGCAAACAGCTCACACATTTCTTCTTCTGTACGAAGATATTGCTGCGGACTGTAGTTTTTTGGCCTACGCGGATCTTCTAATGTGTAACCATCGTGAATCGCTACGCGTATTTCATGAGCATCAAATAGGTCTGGACTCAGGAATACAACTTCATTGGTCGCCACTACTGGCAAGTCTTGCTGCTCTGCCAATTCAACCGCAAAGTGAAGATAAGTTTCTTCATCTGGACGACCGGTACGAAGTAGCTCAAGATAAAAGCGATCTGGAAAATGCTGTTTATAAAAATCAACACACCCCTGCACTATTTGACGGTTGCCTTTCAAAAGGCCGCGACCAATTTCCCCGCTTTTACCGCCGGATAATACAATCAAGCCTTCAGACATTTCAGCCAACCAGGCTTTATCAATCACAGGGTGGTGTTGAACATGTCCACGTAAGTACGCTTTTGATATCAATAACGTCAGGTTCTTATAACCTACATTATCCGCCGCAAGCAAAGTCACTTGTGTCAGCTCTTCACCAAACTCGTCCGACTGCATTTTAAAGTCAGCACCAATGATCGGTTTAACACCACTGCCATGCGCCGTACCGTAAAACTTCACCAAACCACATAGGTTGGTAAAGTCGGTCAACGCCATTGCGGGCATACCGAGCTCAGCAACTTTCTTTACGATTGGCGGAACTTTGTTGAGGCCATCCACCATCGAGAAGTCACTATGAACACGCAGGTGGATGAATTTGGGATCTGACATTAACAGGTACCGTGTAACTCTATTTTGTTGGGGATTCTAACCTAAAGAGGTTGGGTTTATAACACCAATTAGATCGTTTGATTATTCTATGCCTAACGCTTTTTTTACTGGCTTGAAACTCTTGCGGTGTTCACTGATCACTCCGTGTTGCTCAATCGCTTCAAAGTGCGCTTTAGTTGGGTAACCTTTGTGCTTCGCGAAGCCAAATTGTGGATGAAGTTTATCCAACTCTTCCATCTCTTGGTCACGCACGACTTTGGCAATAATTGAAGCCGCACTGATTTCGGCAACACGTAGATCGCCTTTTACTACAGCTTGAGCATCCATTGGCAGCTCCGGACAACGGTTACCATCAATCAACACCAAATCAGGTTGAACCTGTAACCCCGCCACTGCACGCTGCATCGCAACCATAGTCGCCTGCAAAATATTCAGTTGATCGATTTCTTCAGGAGAACAACGCCCGACCGCCCACGCCAATGCTTTTTCTTTGATTTCAGGAAGCAACGCCATGCGTTTCTTTTCGGTCAATTTTTTCGAATCGTTCAACCCTTCAATAGGATTGTGAGGATCAAGGATAACCGCAGCGGTGACGACGTCTCCCACCAAAGGGCCACGTCCTACCTCGTCGACTCCGGCCACAAGCTGGTAACCTTGCGGATATTCAAACGGAGGGAGTTCAACTTTGGTTTTGGTCGCTTTTGGTTTAACAGCCATGATAAATCTCTATTTTTCAATCAGTTTTAGAACCGCGTTTGCGGCTTGTTGATCCGCATCTTTACGGATCCAATGATGCATTTCCGTAAACTTATCTAACATCGGTTTATTGTCGCTTTCCAATAAGCGAGAAACCTCAGTAAACAAATTGTCTGGTGTGCACTCATCTTGTAGATATTCTTTGACGAGCTCATCATCCGCCAAGATATTCGGCAATGACACATACTTCGTTTTCAATAGACGTTTAGCTAAGAAAGCAGTAAATGCATTCACACGATAACCCACCACCATTGGACGCTTGAGAAGCATACACTCCAACGCTACGGTACCGGAGGCCAACATCACGGCATCGGATGCGGTGATGACGTTGCGTGCGGTGTCATCAACTAACTTGAAGTCCAACTCTGGCGCTAGCTCTTTCCATGCTTGTTCAAACTGCTCACGGCGTTTTTGATTAACAAGCGCGACAACAAACCCCAGTTCTGGAAATTTTTTATGGAGTAACTTGCAGGTTTCAATAAATGGCTCTGAGAGCATTTTTAACTCGCTACCACGACTGCCTGGCAGGACAGCAAGCCACTTTTTATCTTGTTCTAAACCAAGCAACTCACGTGCAGGCGCTTGTTCTGATTCTAGTGGGATGGCATCAGCCAAGGTATGACCAATGAACTCGCAAGGTACATTAAATTTGTCGTAGAACGCTTTCTCAAACGGAAGAAATGCTAGCACCAAGTTCGTTGCCGCTTCTATTTTAAAGATGCGCTTCTGACGCCAAGCCCAAACAGACGGACTCACGTAATGAACGGTTTTAATGCCCGCTTGCTTGAGGTCAAGCTCCAGGCGTAAGTTGAAGTCAGGAGCATCGATCCCGATGAAAACATCAGGCGGATTCTGAGTAAAATACTGAACGAGCTCAGCTTTCACTTTAAGAAGTCTCGGTAAGCGGCCTAAAACCTCGACTAATCCCATCACCGCAAGCTCTTCCATATCAAACAGAGACTCGCAACCTTGGGCTATCATTTTCGGACCACCAATGCCTACGAACTCTGCGTCTGGATATTGTTGCTTTACTGCTTTGATAAAGCCTTCACCTAGCGTATCGCCAGACAATTCTCCGGCAATGATGCCAATACGTAATGGTCTTTCCATATCTACTTCGCTATTTTTCCTGTGCGCTATGGATAACGGTTTGCCTTATCCATAAAACACAAAAAGATCGTAACCTCAAATTTGGTCACGATCTTTTTATTTATTGGTTCATTCGCCAATTAACGAATAATGCCACGTTCCGTCGTTTCCAGAATATCTGAGAAACGCTTCACAGCCGGCCACTCTTGAGCCATTTCAGCCAGAATAGGCTTCACTTCTTCTAGCGTCTTACCTGAACGGTAGATTTCTTTATACGCTTTTTGTAGCGCACGAATCTCTGGTTTCTCAAAGCCATTACGCTTCAAGCCAACAAGGTTCAAGCCGAATGGAGTAGCGTGGTTACCTTGCGCGAGTACATAAGCTGGGACATCTTGCACCACAGCTGAACAGCCGCCAATGTATGCGTAAGCGCCCACTGTACAAAACGGATGAATCGCAGACAGTGCCATCACACCGGCATAGTCATCAACAGTAACGTGACCACCAAGAATCGAGTTATTACCGATATGAGTGTGGTTACCAATAACAACATCATGCGCAACGTGTGCATTCACACACAATAAGTTGTCATCACCAATGATCGTGGTTGCTTTGTCTTGCACTGTGCCGCGGTGAACTTGGACCGCTTCACGAATGACGTTACGGTCACCGATAACCACAGTTGTGTCTTCACCACCGTATTTTTTGTCTTGGTTTTCTTCACCAATGACAGCATGTGGGAAAATACGGTTATCTTTGCCAATAGTTGTGTGACCTTTGATCACAACGTGAGACATCACTTCTGTGCCTTCACCAATTTCAACCGTAGAGGTGATGTACGTAAAAGGACCTACTGTTACGTTAGCACCAATTTTGGCGCCCTCTTCTACCACCGCTGCCGGGTGGATTTTAGCGGTTTCATGAATCATATTAAAACTCTCGACGAGCACACTTCAGTTCTGCAGAACATACCACTTCGCCGTCAACTTTTGCTACACCGCTAAATGCAGCAATGCCGCGACGTTCTTTCAGAAATTCTACCTCAATAACCAATTGGTCGCCCGGAACCACTGGTTTACGGAATTTCGCGCCGTCTACGCTTGCAAAGTAGTACAGTTCATTTTCTGTTGGTGCACCAAATGATTTAAATGCAAGTAAGCCTGTTGCCTGAGCCATTGCTTCTAAAATCAAAACACCTGGGAATACTGGTAGTTGAGGAAAGTGACCTGTGAACTGAGGTTCGTTAACCGACACGTTTTTAATCGCGTGAAGGTACTTCTCTTCTTGGAAGTCTATCACTCGGTCGATCAATAAGAATGGGTAGCGATGAGGTAGTAGCTCTTGAATTTCAGAGATGTTCATCGTTTTCTTTTCAGTAGTCAAAGTCGTCTTCCTATATCAATTTTTTGCCGCCAAGATGGCAAACGTGGCAACAGGTCG
Source organism: Vibrio sp. Vb2131 (assembly GCF_033338535.1). Classification (NCBI taxonomy): domain Bacteria; kingdom Pseudomonadati; phylum Pseudomonadota; class Gammaproteobacteria; order Vibrionales; family Vibrionaceae; genus Vibrio; species Vibrio sp. Vb2131. The sequence continues at coordinate 337,745 of NZ_JAWOSW010000003.1, read as the reverse complement.
TAAAGCCGAATCGCTTTGCAATATACTAGCAAAATACGCACCATCTTGGAGTTAAATCTACTTAGAGCGCGTCATTATAGAAGAAAAAGACCCGCATTTCGCGAGTCTTCGTACAGAATATGGAACTAGAGCCTGTTAGCTTTCACGTTAAATACAGAGCGAAAGATAACTTGTTCTAAATTTCTTCTTTCTGTTCCAGCTGTTTTTCAACCGCTTTCAGGCGCTTATTCATCTCATCAATACGGTGAACTCGAGTTGCAGTTTTACGCCACTCTCTGTTCGTTTGTAGTGGAATACCTGATGAGTAAAGGCCTTTTTCTTCGATACTGCGCATTACCATGCCCATACCTGTAATCGCCACACCATCTGCGATAGTGATATGGCCATTCAGAACAGACGCGCCGCCAATCTGGCAGTACTTACCAATTTTTGTACTGCCCGCGACAATAGTACCACCAGGCATCACGGTACCATATCCGATCTGCACGTTGTGCGCGATTTGAAGTTGGTTATCCAGAATGACATTGTCTTCAATGATAGTATCTTCGAGTGCACCGCGGTCAATCGTAGTACAAGCACCAATCTCAACGCGGTTACCGATACGCACTGAACCAAGCTGAGGGATTTTGATCCACTCGCCTTTGTCATTCGCATAACCGAAGCCATCAGAGCCAATGACGGTACCCGATTGAACAAGACAGTCATCACCTAATGACACTTCATGGTAGATAGTGACATTAGCCCAAAGCTTGGTGTTATTCCCTAGCTTGGCGTTCTTACCGATAAAACAACCAGCGCCAACGCTTACGTTATCGCCGAGTTCTACGCCCGTTTCAATCACAGCGTTAGCGCCGATTGTAACGTTCTCACCCATCTTAACGTCAGCGGCAATCACAGCACTTGGTGCAATATCGTCTGCCGGTTTTGGTGTGGTATCCATCGCTTGAACCACACGAGCAAATGCGACATAAGGGTCTGAAACCACTAGCGCATTTCCAACGCATTGATCTTTATGCTCAGCCTTTACCATAACAACGGTAGCTTGGCACTCAGAAAGGTGTTTTGCGTATTTTGGGTTAGACAAGAAGGTTACGTCACCTTCTTGTGCTTTATCCATTGGGGCAACACGGCTTACAACGAGAGACTCGTCACCAAACAGCTCACCCCCGGTAATTGTCGCCAATTCGGCTAATGTCAATGTCTTCATAACTTCTTATTTTAGAGCTTTAATTACGTCTTCAGAGATATTGTATTCTGGCTTGCCGTACTGCAAAGCAGAGATATCAATCACAAGATCGTAACCATTTTTGTCTGCGACTTTCTTAACTGCATCTTGAATCGTTTTGAAAAGCTTCGCTTTTTCTTCAGCTTCACGACGCGCACTTGCTTTTTCAAGTGCTTGTGCTTTCACTTTGTACTCGCTGTCTAGCTTCGCGATATCGATACGTAGCTTTTCAACTTCGTCTTGACCCAAAAGCTCGCCGTCACGTTGTAGCTTCTCAATCTTTGTTTTAGCTTGTGCTTGGATTGACTTCAGTTCATCAGCTTTGCTTTTGAAGTCTTTCTGCATTTTTTGTAGTACAACTTCACGTTGAGGAAGAGCTTGAAAGACTTGAGCTGTATTTACGTAAGCAATTTTCTGTGCAGCTTCTGCCGCATTTGCAAACATTGAAGAGCTCAGTACAAGAAGGCCAATCCCAGCCGCTTTGATCATTTTATTCAAAATATTTTCCTCTTTAGAAAGTTCTACCGATAGTGAATGTGAAGAACTCTTCATCATCGCCATCAAATTTCTTAATTGGTTTCGCTAGTGAGAAGACTAGTGGCCCCATTGGAGACATCCACTGCAACGCCGCACCGTAAGAAGAGCGGTAGTTGGTTGGATCTGAGTAATCGTAGTAGTAACGGTCACCATATTCCGCACCTGAATCGCGGTAGTCAAACTCCGTATCCCAAACACTTGCCATATCAAAGAAGATACTGGTACGAATTTGGTTTTGTACTTCTTCTGATGCAAATGGTGTTGGGACAATCAACTCAACACTTGCTAGCGCTACGGCGTTACCACCAACAGAGTCATCTGTTGCTGTATCTGCGCCATTGTTTGAACCAGATGTATCACGGTAAACCGCTTTAGGACCAACAGAGTTTGAGCCAAAGCCACGAAGCGATGTAAAGCCACCTGCGTAGTAGTTTTCGTAGAATGGGAACAAGTTATCGTTGCCATCCGTTTGACCGTAACCATTACCGTAACCTAAGCGGCCACGGAACAAGAGGGTAAACTCGTGCTTTTTAGTCAATGGCACATACTGACGAACATCGTACTGCATTTTGAAGTATTGAACGTCAGAGCCAGGTACGGTCATTTTATAGAATGCACGCTGATGGTTACCTGCCGTAGGGAAGTAGCCACGGTTTAAGTTATTACGTGTCCAAGAGATATTGAAGTCGAAATCGTTTGTGTTCAACGCTCCACTAGAATCAATGTTGTCTGCTTGTGCTCGTAAGAACTGCTCTACCTGTAAGTAAGGCGATAAGTTACCGATCTTGTTGTGCGTATAACCGACACCGAATTCAAAACGGTTCAACTCATCGAATGGGAAACCCCACGTTAAGCTCGCGCCATAGCTTTCGTTGGTATAGTCAACGATATTGGCTTCTTTCGCTTCAAATTCGTTATAGAAAACCTTACCACCTAAGCTTACACCGTCTAAGTTCCAGTACGGATCACGGTAATCTAGACTGATGTTTTTCTGGTAGTCATTCATCATCGCGTTGATACCAACACGGTTACCACTACCAATGAAGTTATCTTGTTGCAGGCCAACCTGGAAGCTCACACCCGATTCTGTGCCGTAGCCAACACCGAAGTTAACGCTACCAGAGTTCGCTTCTTTGACAGAGTAAACTAGGTCAACTTGATCATCACTACCAGGAACTCGAACCGTCTGTACTTCAACATTTTCAAAGTAGCCCAAACGATTTAGACGAGTTTTACCCGTTTCAATCGATTTCGAGTTCAACCAACTGCCTTCCATCTGACGCATTTCACGACGAAGGACTTCATCTTTGGTTGAGTTATTACCCGTGAAGCGAATGTCACGAACATAAATTCGGTTACCCGGATCTACGTTAACGACCAAAGAAACTTCTTGATTCTCGTCGTCAAACTCAGGAATGGTATTCACTTGAGGATAAGCATAACCGGACTCACCAAGCACACGCTTAATCCCTTCTTCCATTGAAGTAACCAACGAGCCGTTGTATGTCTCATTGTCTTCAAATGGCACAAGTCTTTCGAACGTCGCTTCCTCGCCAATCAAATCACCACGGAACTTCACGTCCTTAACGGTGTAGACCTCGCCCTCTTCTAGACCAAGAGTAATGTATACCCCTTTCTTGTCAGGAGAGATTGCAACTTGTGTCGAATCAACGTTAAATTTTAAGTAACCACGATCCAGGTAGAATGATTTGAGTGCTTCAATATCACCTGCAAGAACTTGCTTTTGATACTTTTCATCAGAAAGGAAATTCCACCACGGTACATCAACATTTAAGTTAAAGCGCGAAAGCAGTTCTTCATCACTGAACACTTCATTACCGATAAAGTTGATTTGCTGAATTTTTGCCGACACACCTTCAGTAAAGACAAACTTAAGATCAGAACGATTACGTGGTAGTGGAGTCACCACCGCTTTTACTGTTGCGTTGTATTTACCTACGCTGTAGTAAAAGTCTTCTAAGCCTTTTTCAATGTTGCTTAGCGTGGTGCGGTCAAGCGCTTCACCTTCACGAACGCCAGACGCGTTCAGGTTTTCTTGTAGCTGCTCGTCCTTGATTGCTTTGTTACCTGAAAAAGAGATGCTTGCAATGGTAGGACGTTCTTTGACTTGAACCATCAGAACACCACCGTCACGCAACACTTTCACATCTTCAAAGTTACCAGATGCATACAGGGCGCGGATAATTTCTGCAACATCGCCTTGGCCAATGGTATCACCGACACGTACAGGCATTTTCAACAATGCAGCACCCAGTGCTACACGCTGCAATCCATCGATTTCAATATCTTGAACTACGAAGTTCTCTGCTCCATTTGCAGATACACTGGTCGCCAGTAAACTTGCAAATAGAATTCGCTTAATCGCCATACTTGTTCTAATTATTCCTTGCTACTGCTTTTGTCTCTGAACTATCACAGACGAGTAAAATCATTAAATAGCGCTAACGCCATGAGCGAGAAGATGATCGCACCACCAATTCTAAAGCCCATTTCCTGCACTTTCTCAGGAACAGGACGTCGAATGACTGCTTCAATTGCAAAAAACAACAAATGACCGCCATCCAACATTGGTAAAGGAACGAGATTAATAATACCTAGGTTAACACTAATTAGAGCGAGAAAACCTAAAAAGTAGACCAAACCATAATCTGCTGTCGCGCCTGCGCCTTTGGCTATTGATATTGGTCCACTCAGATTATTCAGACCAACGTCTCCAACAATCAGCTTCTTAAGCATGCTGATTGTCAAACCAATGACTTGGCCAGTTTTGTCTACTGCTTTACCTATTGACTCGAATACACCAAACTGAAGATCGAAGCGATAACTTTCTGGCCATTCTGCGACTTTAGGTGCAATACCTGCAAAACCAACGACTTCTTTGTTAGCTAGCTCACGGCTACCGGGCGTCAGCGTCAATGTTTGCTCATAACCCTGACGCAACACCGTCAATTCAAGCGGTGTATCAGGATTAGAACGAACCGCTTCAACCACTTGCTTCCATTCGGTTACGCGTTGTTGACCAATTGCGACAACCTCATCACCTGGAAGCACACCGGCTTTTTCCGCCGCTCCACCTTGCGAGACCTGCTCGATAACTCGATACACCTCCGGTGTATACGGAGCAAAACCTAACGACTGCATCGCTGACTGAGTTTCTGGGTCGAACTTCCACTCACGTAAATCGAGCGTTTTCGTTACTTCTGAACCAACTTCATTCGCTGACGTTAGTGTTACCGTCATCAAATCATCGCCAATATGAGAAATCAATCCCATATTTACTGATTCCCAATCCGGAGTTTTGATACCAGATATCGATTTAAGTTCCATTCCAGATTCAATTCCAGCTTCCGCAACAATCGAATTGGGCGTAACTTCACCAATTACAGGCTTAACTGCTGGGATACCAATTAGAAATACCAGCCAATAGGCAAAAATTGCGAAAAGAAAATTAAAGATGGGGCCAGCCGCAACAATAGAGGTTCGTTTCCATAACGGCTTCTTATCAAACGCTAGGTGCTTCTCATGCTCTGGCACCTCATCGACACGGCTATCAACCATTTTCACATAGCCGCCGAGAGGGATCATTGAGATGCTGTACTCCGTTCCGTCTTTGCCTACTTTACTCCAAATAGACTTGCCGAAACCGATTGAAAACTTTTCAACTTTAACGCCGCAACGGCGAGCAACCCAAAAATGCCCAAATTCGTGCACGGCAACAAGAATGCCCAGTGCGACGATAAAAGAAATGAGATTCCACAATATACCAGTCATCAGCTACGCTCGCGTATGGTTTCTAGGGCAATAGTTCGTGCCATTCTATCTAGCTCGAGCAAGCTTTCCAAGCTATTCGCATTCTCAGCTTTGCAGCTTGCGTTGATTTTATTCAACACAGACTCATTGATGCGAGCAATATCGGTAAAACCTAGTCTGTTATTTAAAAATGCATCAACAGCGACTTCATTAGCTGCATTCAATGCTGTTGTTGCGTGTTGACCTTCATAACAGGCATCAATTGCGAGTTTTAAACATGGGTAACGAGCAAAATCAGGCTGCAAAAACGTCAGCTCACCAACTTTCGTGAAGTCTAGCGGCTTAACCCCAGCTTCCACTCTTGACGGGTATGACATGGTGAGCGCAATTGGCGTCGCCATATCCGCTTCTCCCATTTGTGCCAAGACCGAACCATCACGATACTGAACCATAGAATGAATTACCGATTGAGGATGAATAACCACCTTCAGTTGTTCGCGATCAGCATTAAATAGCCACTTAGCTTCGATATACTCAAGGCCTTTATTCATCATCGTGGCAGAGTCAACAGAAATTTTTGGCCCCATCGACCAGTTTGGATGAGCAATCGCCTGCGCGGGTGTCACCTGCTCCAGTTCTGCGATGTCAGTGTAACGGAAAGGACCACCAGATCCAGTCAACAAAATATGAGAAATGCCATGTTCTTGTAAATTGCAACGACCTAGACTGGTTTGTACTTGCTGTGGTAAACATTGGAAAATGGCGTTGTGTTCACTGTCGACGGGAAGTAGCTCTGCGCCAAATTCTTCAACGGCATCAATAAATAGCTGGCCTGACATTACAAGTGCTTCTTTATTTGCCAACAAGACTCGCTTACCTGCTTTCACGGCAGCCATGGTAGGCAATAAGCCAGCGGCTCCTACAATAGCAGCCATTACACTGTCGACCTCGTCCAGCGAAGCAATATGACATAGCGCATCAGTACCACCTAGCACTTCGGTACCTGGCGAAACCGAGTGTAGCTCAGCTTGAAGTTGAGACGCCGCAGCTTTATCTGCCATGACCGCATACTTAGGTTGCCACTGACGACATAAACCGATCATCTTTTCAACGTTAGTGCTTGCCGCTAAGGCAACGACAGAAAACAGATCTGGGTTTTGTTCGACCACTTTAAGCGTGCTTGCACCAATTGATCCAGTAGCACCAAGAATCGTTAACTTTTGCATGTTGTAAGACCGTTAGAAAGCTCAGGAGCGACGACGCCGCTCCTGATAAATTAGAATACGTAGTAAAGAAGAGCAAAAACTGGGAATGCTGCGGTTAGGCTGTCGATACGATCTAGCACACCACCGTGCCCTGGGATAATGTTACTGCTGTCTTTAATGCCTGAGACACGTTTGAACATACTTTCAACCAGATCACCAAGCACTGAAACAACGACAGTAACCAGCGTAATCAGCACCATATGGACAGGGCTAGTGAACTGGATATCGAACCAATCAGCAAATGCCCACGCTACGATTAATGCCGTGATAATGCCACCAATTAACCCTTCAATGGTTTTATTGGGGCTTACATGAGGAGCCATCTTACGTTTGCCTAAGCTTTTGCCTGCAAAGTAGGCGCCGCTATCTGCAGCCCATACCAAGAAACAAACGTACAACACAAGCTTTGCGCCGTGGTATGGATCTACAGTGATGTCATACGCTCTGAGAATAATCACACTCCAAAGGAATGGGATTAATGTCAGAAAACCAAATACATGACGTAAAACAAAATTACTTTGCCAAGATTTCGTCGTTTTGGGGTAAGTAATCGCCATTAAGCTAGCAATAATCCACCAAACAAAACCAATACCCAAGACGACATAATGAGGTGTCGTTAAGTGATTGAGGCTATATGCATCAGGCGAGATGTATAGAAAACTAAGTCCGGTAATAATGATTGCCGGCACAAGGGCAGCAATGCGAGAGTTGCTTCCTGTAAACTGAGTCCACTCCCAAAAACCTAATAGCGTTATTGCAGTTAAAGCGGCAATAAAGCCCATTAGCGGTAATTTAAAAATGCCTAAAATAACCAGGGGAGCTAAAATTAGTGCTGTTATTATTCTCTGTTTCAAACTAACTAGTCCTTATTGAGCTGCCATCAATGCCTTTATTTGTTCACCTGTACAGCCAAAACGACGTTCTCGGTTGATAAACCAAGTCACAGCTTCTACCAAACTGTCTTCATCGAATTCTGGCCAGTACTCTGGTGTAAAGTACATTTCTGCATAAGCCATTTGCCACAACATAAAGTTGCTGATGCGGCACTCTCCACTGGTGCGAATTAAAAGATCCACTTCCGGTAGGTCTGCCATGGTCAAATGCTCAGTGATTAGCTGCTCATTGATATCCTCTACACGAATTTCACCGTTACGTGCTTTTAGCGCTAACGTTTTAGCAGCTTCTGTGATGTCCCATTTACCGCCATAGTTGGCTGCAATGTTGATCACCATACCCGTGTTATCTGCCGTTAGGTTTTCTGCTTCTACAATTTTCTTTTGTAGACGCTCACTAAATCGACTGGTATCACCGATCACGCGCAACCGTAAGTTATTTTTGTGTAGTTTTTTTACTTCACTAGACAGGACCGTGATAAACAGTTCCATCAAAAGACCCACTTCTTCCTCCGGACGACGCCAGTTTTCACTACTAAAAGCAAACAGCGTCATGGCTCTAATGCCTAGTTTTGAAGCAGCAGCCACGGTCTTACGAACGGCACTAACGCCTTTTTTATGACCAAATACGCGAGGTTTTCCTTTGGACTTAGCCCAACGGCCATTACCGTCCATAATGATGGCAATATGCTTAGGAAGGGAATCAGAGAAGGCTTGAGAATTTTGCATAGGGAGTTAATTGAGTTCCATCAGTTGGATAGACTAACATAAAAAAACGCTGAGCTGTGAGCACAGCGTTTTCCAACAGTGATGTGTGTGGGAGTATTAAACTTCCATCAACTCTTTTTCTTTTGCAGCAAGAACTTCATCGATCTTCTTAACTGCAACGTCAGTTAGCTTTTGAATTTCGTCTTGTGCTTTACGGTCTTCATCTTCAGAGATTTCTTTATCTTTTAGAAGCGCTTTAAGATCGTTGTTTGCGTCACGACGGATGTTACGAACAGCAACACGACCACCTTCAGCTTCACCACGGACGATCTTAACTAGGTCTTTACGACGTTCTTCCGTTAGCGGTGGAAGTGGAACGCGGATGATAGTGCCAGCTGACATAGGGTTTAGACCAAGGTCAGACGTCATGATCGCTTTTTCTACTTTCGGCGTCAGCTCTTTATCAAAAACCGTGATTGCAAGTGTACGTGCATCTTCAGCAATAACGTTTGCTACTTGGTTTAGAGGTGTTGCTGCACCGTAGTATTCTACAGAAATACCAGATAGTAGGCTTGGGTGTGCACGACCTGTACGAATTTTAGAAAGGTTGTTCTTAAGCGCTTCAACGCTTTTATCCATGCGCTCTTGCGCGTCTTTTTTGATTTCGTTAATCACAGTTTCACCTTAAAAATGTCATCTTTCCTGAAGAAAGCCTAAAACGGTTGAGCAAAGCAAGCACCACCCTAACGCTTTGGAGTGGCACCTTAAGCCAAGCTTATTCGTTGATGAGCGTGCCTTCTGCTTCGCCCATAACCACGCGACGTAGTGCGCCTGGCTTGTTCATATTAAATACGCGGATTGGCATTTTGTGGTCACGAGCTAGCGTAAACGCCGCCAAGTCCATAACTTTCAGCTCTTTATCCAGAACTTCCGCATAAGATAGCTTATCATACAGCTCTGCGTCTGGGTTTGCTACAGGGTCAGCAGTAAATACACCATCAACTTTCGTCGCTTTTAGTACGACATCCGCTTCAATTTCGATACCACGTAAACAAGCAGCAGAATCCGTTGTAAAGAACGGGTTACCAGTACCAGCAGAGAAGATGACAACTCGGCCTTGGCGAAGCTCACGGATCGCATCAGCCCAATTATAGTCGTCACATACGCCTTTTAGAGGGATTGCAGACATAACGCGCGCATTTACGTATGCACGGTGAAGAGCATCACGCATCGCTAGGCCATTCATTACTGTAGCAAGCATACCCATGTGGTCACCAACTACGCGGTTCATACCAGCTTCAGCTAGGCCTGCACCACGGAACAAGTTACCGCCACCGATAACTACACCAACCTGAACACCCAGTTCAACCAGTTCTTTAACTTCTTGTGCCATACGATCAAGGACCGCAGGATCAATACCAAAACCGTCTTCACCTTGAAGAGCTTCACCACTCAGTTTTAATAGAATACGTTGATACGCTGGTTTAGGGTTCGTAGTCATGGAGTTTACCTTCCAAAGAGAGTTGTTGATTAACAGTCATGAATAGACACAACTTCAGTTATGGCTATTCATCACGGCTAATCGTTCACTGCTCATAAAAAGACCGCAGCCTTGGCTACGGTCTAATCTTTATACAGTCTCTAAGGATTAACCTTTTTGAGCTGCTGCAACTTCTTCAGCGAAGCTCATTTCTTCTTTCTTCTCGATACCTTCACCTACTTCTAGGCGAACGAACGTAGAAACTGAAGCGCCTTTTTCTTTCAGCATTTCGCCTACAGTTTTCTTAGGCTCCATGATGAAAGCTTGACCTGTTAGAGAGATCTCGCCAGTGAATTTCTTCATGCGGCCAACAACCATCTTCTCAGCGATTTCAGCAGGCTTGCCTTCGTTCATTGCGATTTCAACTTGAACCGCTTTCTCTTTTTCTACTACGTCAGCTGGTACGTCTTCTGGGTTAACGAACTCAGGCTTAGAAGCAGCAACGTGCATTGCAACGTGCTTAAGAGTTTCTGCGTCGCCTTCACCAGCAACAACAACACCGATTTTCTCACCGTGACGGTAAGAAGCGATTGCAGTGCCTTGAACGTATTCTACGCGACGGATAGTGATGTTTTCACCGATTTTAGCTACTAGAGCTACACGTGCGTCTTCGAATTGTGCTTGTAGTTCTTCAACAGAAGCTTTTGAAGCTAGAGCTGCAGCTGCAACTTCTTCTGCGAATGCAGTGAAGTTACCGTCTTTAGCAACGAAGTCAGTTTGGCAGTTAACTTCAAGAAGAACAGCAACGCCGTTTTCTTCTTTGATGATGATTGCGCCTTCAGCTGCAACGTTACCAGCTTTCTTAGCTGCTTTCGCTGCGCCAGATTTACGCATGTTTTCAATTGCTAGTTCGATGTCAGCGTTTGCTTCTACAAGCGCTTTCTTACATTCCATCATGCCAGCGCCAGTACGCTCGCGAAGTTCTTTAACTAGAGCAGCAGTTACAGTTGCCATTCTGTCTTCCTCGTTTGATTCGAAATAAGGTAAAAAACAGGGGCCTAACATTGTCGGCCCCCATTGCTAACTATAACTTAGTTTATGCTACACAAAGGTTTCACATAGACCAAGTGTGACACAGAGCCGCTATTATTCAGCTTCTACGAAACCGTCTTTTTCAGCAACTGCAGCTACGTCTTTGTTACGACCTTCAGATACTGCTGAAGCAGCAGCGTTCAGGTATAGCTGTACAGCGCGGATCGCGTCGTCGTTACCTGGGATTACGTAGTCAACGCCGTCTGGGTTAGAGTTAGTATCTACCACAGCGTATACTGGAATACCTAGGTTGTTAGCTTCTTTAATTGCAATGTGTTCGTGATCAGCGTCGATTACGAATAGAGCGTCTGGTAGGCCGCCCATGTCTTTGATACCACCAAGAGATTTCTCTAGCTTCTCCATTTCGCGAGTACGCATTAGAGCTTCTTTCTTAGTTAGTTTGTCAAAAGTACCGTCTTGAGATTGAGTCTCTAGTTCTTTTAGACGCTTGATAGACTGACGAACTGTTTTGTAGTTTGTAAGCATACCGCCTAACCAGCGGTTGTTTACGTAAAACTGGTTGCTTGCGATTGCAGCTTCTTTAACAGCTTCAGATGCAGCGCGCTTAGTACCTACGAATAGAACCTTACCTTTCTTCTCGCCAACTTTAGCTAGTTCAGCTAGAGCGTCGTTGAACATTGGTACAGTTTTTTCTAGGTTGATGATATGAACTTTGTTACGAGCGCCAAAGATGAATGGCTTCATTTTTGGGTTCCAGTAACGAGTCTGGTGACCGAAGTGAACACCAGCTTTTAGCATATCGCGCATTGATACAGTTGCCATTTTAAAATCCTCTATGGGGTTAGGCCTCCACATTCCCCATAACTCCGACCAAGCTTCTGCTCAGCACCCCGGAATATGTGACGGAATGTGTGTGATTTAAAGATAAAAGGTTATTCGGATGAAGCTTGCTTCGCCGCTTAACTTTGCTAAACGAAGAGAACAGTCCTCTATTCCGGCGCGCTTTATACCATATTTTAGCTCACTGTGGCTAGTAAAAATTATTTCTTCACCGAGCCACTTTCTCCTATTTATAAGCAAAACTTTAAACATATGATCGAATTAAGAATGATGCATATTCCTATCTAACTTGGGTTAACGCCCCGATGTCTGATAGAATGCGGCCATTCGCACGTTTACGTGCTTAGGAATAAGTAGAGAAAGCCAATGTCAATCAAGATTAAAACTGCTGAAGAAATAGAACGCATGCGCATTGCGGGCAAGCTAGCCGCAGAGATTCTAGAAATGATCGAACCACACATCAAAGTTGGTGTGACGACAGAAGAGTTAAACAAAATCTGTCATGAGTACGCTCTAGAAAAAGGCGCATACTCTGCTCCGCTTGATTACCATGGTTTCCCTAAGTCGATCTGTACTTCAATCAACCATATCGTATGCCATGGTATTCCAGCGGAGAAAGACGAAATCGGTAGCAACGGCCAAATGAAGCCGGCGGTACTAAAAGATGGCGACATCTTAAACGTTGATATTACCGTAATCGTTCCAAATGATGAGAATGCCGATCTGAGCGTGCGTCCTCAGGGTTACCATGGTGACACTTCTAAGATGTTCCTAGTCGGTGATGTTTCGCCTGCAAACAAACGTCTGTGCATGGTAGCTCAAGAAGCACTGTACGTTGGTATGCGTACCGTTAAGCCAGGTTCAACGGTTGGTGACATCGGTACAGCTATCGAGAAGTACATCAAAGAGAATAACAAGAACAATCCTCGCAACAAGTTTTCTATTGTGAAAGACTTCTGTGGCCACGGTATCGGCGATGAGTTCCATGAAGAACCACAAGTGGTTCATTACAAGAACAAAGACCGCCGCGTATTAAAAGAAGGCATGTGCTTTACTATTGAGCCGATGATTAACGCAGGTAAATTTGGTTGCTCTGTTGATGCACAAGATGACTGGACTGTTTACACGGGCGACGGCAAGAACTCTGCGCAATGGGAACATACCATTGTTGTAACAAAAGAAGGTTGTGAAGTACTGACGCTTCGTAGCGACGATACGATTCCTCGCCTAATGAAAAACGCGTAAAGCTGACGACCACTCGTTGTTTACTATATCCCTGCTTCGGCGGGGATATTTTTTATCTGCCGCAAATTTGTTAGATTGTTATTAGATTAGCTTGCACGGATGGCAAATATGACACTTCAGTCCCCTCTTACCTTTTCCGATGAACAAATCAATATCGGTGAACTCAAACAAGAATTAGAGAAGTTTAGCTCTAATCAAAACCAAGAGTTTCTCAATCATCATCCGGTAACAAGCTTGGTTTTAGCCAGAGCTGAATATATGGATCTGCTTCTCAATCGTTTGTGGCAACATTTTGGTTTCAAGGATATTTACAACATTTCCCTAGTTGCCGTTGGTGGCTACGGACGAGGCGAGCTGCATCCGCTCTCCGATATCGATATTTTGATTCTGTCGAACAATAAACTGCCAACCGCGTTAGAAGCAAAAATCAGCGAATTCATTACGCTGTTGTGGGATTTAAAACTCGAGGTCGGACACGCTGTTCGCACCGTTACTGAATGTGCTGAAATTGGTAAAGCCGATCTAACGGTCGCGACAAACCTGCAAGAAGCGCGACTGCTGTGTGGAAGCGAGGACACCTTTCAGGCACTGAAGAAAGTCGTGTTATCAGACTCCTTCTGGCCAAGTGAGACGTTTTACCGCGCTAAAATTCAAGAGCAGCGCGAACGCCATGCGCGTTATCACGACACGACCTACAACTTGGAACCGGACATTAAATCAACCCCTGGCGGGCTACGCGATATTCATACATTAAGCTGGGTCGCTCGACGTCACTTTGGTGCGACTTCATTGTTGGAAATGAGCCGATACGGATTTTTAACTGACGCAGAATACCGAGAATTGGTTGAATGTCAGGACTTCCTTTGGCGAGTACGTTTCGCTCTGCACATGGAGCTTCGCCGCTATGACAACCGCTTAACCTTTGCTCATCAAGCACAAGTTGCGGAAAATCTAGGCTACGTCGGAGAAGGCAACCGAGGCGTAGAAATGATGATGAAAGAGTTCTACCGCACGCTTCGTCGTGTGGCAGAGCTCAATAAAATGCTACTCAAACTCTTTGACCAAGCGATCATTAATGGTGGGGCGACAGAAAGTGCCGAGATTCTCGATACGGACTTTCAACGTCGCGGTTCTTTAATTGAAGCGCGGAAACCCGCATTGTTCCAAGCTCGCCCAGAAACTATTCTGGATATGTTCTTACATATTGCTAACGACTCAACTATTGAAGGGGTGAGCCCACCAACGCTGCGTCAACTTCGCACCGCTCGCCGTCGGCTCAACAAGTTTTTGCACACCATTCCTGCTGCGCGTGAAAAGTTCATGGCGTTATGTCGTCACCCTAATGCTCTGCACAAAGCATTCAGTCTCATGCACCGATTAGGGGTTATGGCGGCCTATTTACCGCAATGGAGTCAGATTGTTGGTCAAATGCAGTTTGACTTATTCCATGCCTACACCGTTGATGAACACAGTATTCGCTTACTTAAACACATCAACACTTTTAGTGACCCAGAAAATCATGCGAAGCACCCTATTTGCTGTGACGTCTACCCTCGGATGCAAAAGAAAGAGCTGCTGATTATTGCCGCTATTTTCCACGATATCGGGAAAGGTCGTGGCGGCGATCACTCGATTATCGGTGAAGGAGAAGCGTACGACTTCTGCATTGAGCATGGCTTATCGAAGCCCGAGGCCAAACTTGTCGCTTGGTTGGTAAGACATCATCTATTAATGTCTGTCACCGCACAGCGCCGAGACATTTATGATCCCGATGTCATTACCGAATTCGCCAAAAAAGTCAGAGACGAAGAATCTCTCGATTATCTTGTATGCCTGACAGTTGCAGATATTTGTGCAACGAACCCAGAACTTTGGAATGCTTGGAAACGAACTTTACTTGCGGAGCTGTATTACTCCACACAACGTGCTTTACGTAGAGGCCTAGAGAACCCTGTCGATGTGCGTGAGCGAATTCGCCACAATCAACAAATGGCCTCCGCAATGCTGCGCAAAGAGGGGTTTGCCGCGCGCGAAATTGAAGTATTGTGGCAACGCTTCAAAGCTGACTACTTCCTTCGTCATACCCATACGCAAATCGCGTGGCACTGCGAACACTTACTTCGCATGGAAGATCCGACTAAGCCTTTGGTGTTGATCAGTAAAAAAGCCACTCGTGGCGGCACTGAGGTGTTTGTATATACGAAAGACCAGCCTGCTTTATTTGCGACAGTCGTGGCGGAGTTAGATAGGCGTAATTTTAATGTACACGACGCGCAAATCATGACCAGCAAAGATGGGCACGTGATTGATACCTTTATGGTACTCGATCAACATGGCGAAGCGATCGATGAGTCTCGTCACGCCGCGGTGATTAAACACCTCACTCATGTACTGGAGGCAGGCCGACCAACCAAGATTAAAACGCGCCGTACTCCGAACAAACTTCAGCACTTTAACGTGAAAACCAAAGTCGACTTCTTACCAACCAAAGGTAAAAAACACACTTTAATGGAGTTTGTCGCGCTAGACACACCAGGGCTGTTGGCCAAAGTAGGCCGTACGTTTGCTGATTTAAATATCAACCTTCATGGTGCAAAAATCACCACCATTGGTGAGCGAGCAGAAGACTTGTTTATTTTAACCAGTGATGCAGGGGGAAGATTAAGTGAAGAACAACAGGATGAGCTAAGAGAGAGATTGATCGAAAAGTTATCTGATGAGGTCGCAGCTTAGATCAAACCTGCCAATCTTTTCGGTTCAGGGCGAGAGCGATCTTGCCCACAAGTTAAGCATTTTGGCTAAATATCAGCTATCTAGCTCATACATAGGCTGCTACAGTTATATCAATATCAATTCGATGTAATAGAGGTAGCCTATGTATCCCCACCTCACTGGTTTGGGTATTCACGACCCTAAGCAGATTGAACGTTATTCCCTACGCCAAGAAGCACACAAAGACGTACTCAAGATCTATTTCCACAAGCAAAAAGGCGAACTGTTCGCTAAAAGCGTTAAATTCAAATACCCGCGCCAAATCAAAAATGTTCTTGTGGACAGTGGCAGTCACAAATATAAAGAAGTAACGGAAATCAACCGTAACCTCACATTAGTCATTGATGAACTGAATAAAATCACTAAGCCAACGAAACAACCTGAGGTTGATGTAAAAGAGAAAATTCTTTCAGACCTTCGTCATTTAGAAAAAGTCGTTTCGAGCAAGATCGCAGAGATCGAAGCGGATCTTGAAAAACTAAAGTAAAACGTTAAGTCTTAAATATTAAAAAGGGTTAGCATTGATGCTAACCCTTTTTATTTGTACTCAATCATTATCTAGATCTAACTGCGCCGATTATCGGTTCATCCCACTCAAATCGAGTAAACAATTGCTGCCAAGTTTCATCAAGATTGGCCGTCATGACAATCTCTTGATCGGTAAATGGATGGACAAACCGTAACTCTGAAGCATGCAGTAGCAAACGATGAGAATCAAACTCTGTGCGATACAGCTTGTTGTGCTTTCCATCCCCGTGCGTTGTATCACCCACGATCGGATGGCGTAGATGTGCCATATGACGACGAAGTTGGTGCTTACGCCCCGTTTTAGGTTTCATCTCAACTAAGCAATAACGCGTTGTAGGAAATTTACCCGTCGAATAGGGAACCTCCACTTTAGCCAACGGCTTATATTCCGTCACCGCTTCTTGCGCTTCTTTTTCTTGTGAAGCGAACTTATCAGCAATCTTGTCTAACTCCACTTTGAGTGCGTAATCCAAGACGCCCTCTTCCTCAATCCAACCGCGTACTATTGCGTGGTATGTCTTTTCCATTTTATGTTCAGCAAACATCGGCATGACTTGTGATGCGACTTCACTCGACAACGCAAACACAAGCACACCAGATGTTGGACGATCCAGACGATGCAATGGGAACACATGCTGACCAATTTGGTCGCGCAAAGTTTGCATGACAAATTGAGTTTCGTGTTTATCTAACCAACTGCGATGCACTAACATGCCGGCAGGCTTGTTGACCGCTACAAAATATTCATCCTGATAAACGATCTCCAGCTCAACTGGTTCTGAAGATCGCGCTATTTTTTGTTCTAGCATTAGTTTACTTACACAGTTCGTCAATGGTTCGGATTGTAACAAGCAGCTCTGCGAACTGCGGTTCCTGCTTCCACGCTTCTGAAAAATAGGGCTCGAGAGAAAACCCTCTTGGCAATGGTTGGTTGTTTTCCACTAGCACGTGCATTCTGTCTATAAAGATCCACTGCAACCACTCATGAGGATGCAATGTATCAATCGCAAATGGCTCCACGCTTTGTAAGGCTTGCTCTGAAGGCCTAGTGTGTTGCCACAACTTATGTTCTTTAAGCTGCGTTTCAAGTTGGTGAAGTAAGTCGACCAATTGAGTATTTGTTACCATTAATTCTATCTCGAACCTTGAATTAGCCGAGAATGATACCATTTCTTGTGAAAAGAACGTTAGGACGTCGTATTTAATGGAAAACATTCAAACCCTCACTCAACTGTTGAACAACAGCCGCTGTGATTATCAAATCTTCGATCTTGGTCGTCGTATCAAAACCATCGCTAAGAAAGAGTTTGCCGATGTAGAAAAAGGTCAAGCACCGTACCCATTCCCAATGCAGCGTAAAGCACACCTTGCCATCGCTTATTGGAATGAACAAAAGCAACCTTGGATTTGGTTTCTAAAGTTTGAATTGGACGAGCGCGGTTTGTTAAAGCAAGCGGATATCGGCAATTTCATTAAATACGTAGTGGAAGCCATGGGAACACGCCTCAATGGTGATATCTCTGAAGAGCAACAGCAAAAGCTGTCTAATAACCCATATACGTTCAAACCTTCCGAAGACAAAATGGCCGTGTTTCATAGCCAGGTCCGCGCGAACCTCGATCTTCCTACCAGCCAATATTATGAGCACACTCAGCATTACTTTTCAGGTGGTTTAGGCTGGGATAATTGGCAAACCGTAGGTCTGCAAGGGATCACCGACATGGCCGCTCGTTTGGACAAAGAGCAAAACGGGGTAATGATACGCAAAGCGTTGAACCACCTACCAAATGAGCCACTTTATGCCCTATTAGGTGCGCTTGAGCATGTAGAGCTTCAAGAGCGTTTAGCAGAACGTATTGCGGAAAAGGCACAGCAAGAAATCGCAAGTAGCGAACCTGATCTCTTCCTACTTTCAGCACTTATCCGAGCCCTTGCTGGTGCACCAACAGAAGTCGCCTCTCCAGTATTAGATGCGATATTGCATAGCCCTCGTTTAAGCCATCAGGAGGTATTGATTGGTGTGGCGGGTCGCGCTTGGCACTTACTCGCCAATGAAAAGGTAGCAGAACAGTTTTTGCTGCGTTTAGCTCAAACCGGTAATCAAGCCCTATTTAATCAGTTATTTGCCGATTTAGTGATGCTGCCAGAGTTAAGAATGGTGTTATTGCCTTTGCTGCATTCAAACCCATCAGAGGAACTAGCAAATGCGCTAGTAAGCTTACAACAAGCAACAAAAAGCTAAGAAAGGTTCAGGAATGATTGGTGATCTTTTAGCAATTTTAGGGCTCTGCTTTTTCTGTTACCTGTTTTGGCAACAGCGTCGCCAAGCCGAACTCGCAAAAGCGGCCATCACGCGTAAATGTGAGCAATTGGATCTCCAATTAATCAGCATCGCCTTTGGTGCCCATAAACTAAAAACGCCAGACGGAGTCTGGCGTTGGCATACGGTGTATCAATTTGAGTTTTCATCTCTTGGTGACGATTGCTACCAAGGAGAGTTAACCATGGTCGGTTTCAGGCCGCAGAACTTTCACCTACCACCGCATCGCTTGTAAATTCCATTTCAAAGTAAGGACCATATATATCCTTACTTTCTTTTGTTTTAACAAATCCCAGCTTTTTCAGTACCGCCATAGAAGCTTGATGATTGCTATTCACGTTAGCTTTCACCTTATTCAAGCCCAACTCACGGCACGCTTTGGGGAAAAATGCTTTTAGTGCTTCTGTTGCTAACCCTTTACCCCAATATGATTTATCAAAAATAAACCCTAATTCAGGTTCGGAATCGAGATTAGCAATAAACACGTGCCCCATATAGTCACGACTGGTGCTCTCTAGCACTGCCATACTATAAATGTTCTCATCATCCAGTATTTTCTCAAACATCTGTTTGGCAGACGCAACTGTATACGGACCATTCAATTCAGCACGGTTTTTCGCACAGCAATTCAGCATGACGAATTCTAGTTGCAACGACTCATTGTAGGGTAGAAGAAGCATTCTTCTGGTTACTATGGCCACATCTGTTCCTTGATTACAACAAACTTAATCTATCCGCAGATCACAAACTCGATGAGCTGAACATGCTCAATGATTGCGGGCATAACACCTTGTAGAGAAGCCGAAAGTTAAACCAACTGGTTGGAAAGGATATTGATCTGAGTTGTTTTTTATTAAGTGTTATTAGGAATTTATATATTTTGTGATATTGATATCCCCAAGCAACATCGAGATGCTTAATTCAATGAGAACACTGGATATCGTTTTTATATAAGAAAGACCCCGACACATAAGTATCGGGGTCATGGTCTTACTCGCAGCAGTCCGGCTACTAAAAGTGCTCCATGCATCATCCATAATAGTGGCTGATTCCGTCAGCTTATTCCTTACGTCGCCGTCCTAGCGGTGTCCTTATCATCCTGACTGCTAACATTCCTCGTTAGCACACGTCACTTGTTCCTTGAGCGGTGTCCCTTGCATCTTCCTGATGCTGTCCATAACCTCAATCCTAGAGGGTCCATTGTCTATCCTTAGTCATCAACATCCTATTGATGATCGTATCCTTACAATGTCCTACGCTCCATGCTTGATTAATCATCCTGACCAACCAAATCGTCTTCCTGACGATAACCAAATCCTTGGTGCTTTCCTGTTCCATGTCTGCTTCCTGCTGACAACTCTCAATTTACGCCTTTTCCAAAAATAGACAATCTATCCAAGATAAATATTTGGCTCTCACATTGGTTAACAAGTTGTTAAATCATTATTTATCATAAACTTAAGCTCTTTATCTTCTCTTTTCCCGCTTACGAAATCGTTTTCTCTCACAACCTATGTAAGAGATCTCTCACACTACACTCTCCAAAATGCCATTCGCCAAATTAGCGCACTCAACGTATGATGATAGATATATCGTTGTTAAGGATTAAAAATGTTAACTCAAGACGTTACTAAAGAATTAGAAGCGGTAATGGAACAACTGCAACAACAAGGAAAAGAACCAACCGTAGCGTTAGTGAAAGCACGCTTGAAAACGCCCGTCCCAATGCCTGCATTAATCACCGCAATAAAAAGTTGGAAAAGTGCTCAGCGTGTTCCCAAGGTTGAAGTCGCAGCACAAGCGCACACCGATAATGATCGTCTTGCAGCGCTAGAAAGCACGGTGAAAAAATTAGTGGCTCGTATTGAAGAGCTAGAAGCCAAGCTAAGTGAGAAATCATCATGAAGTTATGGGTAGATGCAGACGCGTGTCCAAAAGTTATTCGCGAAACCATTGTGCGTGCCGCCGAGCGTACGGGGATTGAATGTACGTTTGTCGCTAACCACGTTGTCCCTGTGCCGAAAAGAGACAACATCCATTCGCTACAAGTCCCTGCGGGATTTGACATCGCAGACAACGAAATCGTCAAGCGTGTAGAAGCCAACGATTTGGTGATCACGTCAGATATTCCGCTTGCAGATGAG
Source organism: Vibrio sp. Vb2131 (assembly GCF_033338535.1). Lineage (NCBI taxonomy): Bacteria > Pseudomonadati > Pseudomonadota > Gammaproteobacteria > Vibrionales > Vibrionaceae > Vibrio > Vibrio sp. Vb2131. The sequence continues at coordinate 316,964 of NZ_JAWOSW010000003.1, read as the reverse complement.
GTTATCTCTAAAGGCGCTCAAGCCCTCAGTTCTCGTGGCGAGCTCTATACAAAAGACACCATCAAAGCTCGCCTAAATATCCGCGACTTTATGGAAACCATGCGTTCAAGCGGAATTCAGACAGGTGGGCCCGCCGCGCTTTCTCAAACCGATCGACGCGAATTTGCAAACCATTTGGATCGTATTTTGGCGAAATTTAAGAAGTAACCCTCACTCTATTCAAATTGAGCCAGCAAATAAAAGCCTGGCTCATTCCTGAAAATTCATTCTCAGCATTGCACCCAAAGCGTGCTCTTACTCCCATTTGTTTTGTTCTGTTTATTTTTCATCTCGCTCACCATAGCTTCAATATGCAACGTAGTTTATTTTGAACGACGTTTTTAATAAGTGTATAGAGAATAATGGGCTTTAACATCGTTTCCAGTGGAAGCTACCTGCCAACGAATCAATGGTCTGATCGAGAGATGGATCACTTCCTAAAATTAGCGCCAGGGACCTGCCGAAATAAATTCGACGTTGAATATCGTCATGTAGCCAATACAAAAGAGACCGCTATTTACATGGCGGTGCAGGCAATAGAGCAGTGTTTAGGAAACACACATACCTTAAGCTCCGTTGATCTCCTTATCTACGCTAGCGGTACACACCACCAGTCTCTACCCTACGACGCTTCAGCGGTTCTCGCCGCGTTAGACGCTCCAACATGGCTAGAAAGCTTTGATTTGAACAGCACCTGTTTATCCTTTCTCTCTGCGCTTGATCTTGCTCAGAGTCTATTCTTAGCAAAACGGTACCGTCGGATTCTTATTGTCACCAGCGAACTCGCCACTGGCATCACACTGAATCGAAATTTTACGCTCAAACCAGAAGTTGCAACCTTATTCGCGGACGGTGCCGCCGCATTTTTGCTCGAAGAACACAACGATGATGGATTGCTCACCAGTCACTTTGAAACGCATCATACCGGGTATTCATTTTGTCAAATTAAGGGCGGAGGTAGTCATATCAATCCGCATACCTCCGAGCATCAAGCCTATTTAAGAAGTTGCCAGTTTGAGATGGAGGGCAAAGCACTCTTTAAACATGTGCGTAAAGCCTTACCAGCGTTTCTAAAAAAAGGGTTTGACGCCTCTCCGGTAACACTCGGCGATATTGATTATTTTCTTCCTCATCAAGCCAGCGCGCATGGATTAAAAAAACTGCCTTCACTCACCGGGCTACCAACAGAGAAAACCGTTAATCACTTTTCGACTTTGGGAAACCAAGTCGCCGCCTCACTCCCAATTAACTTACACTGGCTGCGTAATCAGCCAGAAACCGCAGGAAAACATGTGTTATTAGCTGGCACCGCCGCAGGGTTGTCGCTAGGGATGGGAGTGCTAAAACTATGAAGATATTGGTCACTGGTGGCAGCGGGATGTTGGGTAGCGCAATTCTGAGAATGTTTCACCAGCAGCATGAACTGCATTTTATAGCACGAAATACAGTCATCGCTAAACAACTCGCCGAGCAATTCGATGTTATCCCCCATATAGTCGATTTAAGAGACCACTCAGCAGTTCATGCGGTATGCCAAGGTATGGATGCAGTCATCCATTGTGCCGCTCTCTCAAGCCCATGGGGAAAGTGGCAGGCGTTTTATCAAGCCAATGTAGATGCCACCAAAAACCTCGTCAATGCGGCTAATACGCATCAAATCTCGCGTTTTATCCATATTTCGTCCACCAGCGTCTACTTTGACCATCAAGACCGTTGGAATATTAGAGAAACCGACGCCATAGCTTCATACTGGTGTAATGATTACGCACACACAAAATATCTATCAGAAATTGAAGCCGTAAAAGGTCGAAGTAAAGCGATCATTTTAAGACCGCGTGGCATTTTTGGACCCAATGATCGCGCGATTATCCCAAGAGTGCTTAAGGCGATAAAAAACAACACTCTGCTTCTGCCATCGGGTAGAAATCCTGTGGTTGATCTGACCTATGTCGACAACGTTGCCCATGCAGCGATGCTCGCTTGCACTCAGGCAGACCGACTTCAGCATGGTGATGTGTTCAACATTTCCAACAACGAACCAATGCCAATTGAGACTGTTCTGCAAGCTTTATGTGAGGGGTTAAACCTAAAAGTAACGTTACAATCATTACCATACGGTGTGGTATCACCATTATTAAAGCTCAGTGAGCAAATACGAAGGCACTTACCACATCAGCCAGAACCAAGGCTCACCTCATACAGCGCAGGATTGTTTAACTATCATCAAACTCTGGATATCAGCAAGGCGAAACAAACACTGAATTACCAACCGCTTTTTTCAATTCAAGAAGGAATACAGCAGTATGCAAACTGGTCTAAAAATAAAAATCTTTGAGGCTGGACACTGCGTACACCCAGGCTTTGTTGTCAAACCAGGTTCTGGTATCAAGCCTAGAGCATTTCCGGCAGCCGTTGCGTTAATTCAGCACCCAACACAAGGCAACATCCTGTTTGACACGGGATATCACGAGCATTTTTTTAGCGCGACTCGCCCCTTCCCTGAACGTTTTTATGCTTGGACAACACCTTGTCGCTATAAAAAAGAACACGGAATTGTTGCTCAGTTAGCAAAAGCAAGTCTCAAACCTCATGATATTGAACACTTAGTGCTCTCCCACTTCCATGCTGATCACATTGCTGCCGTGTCTGAGTTTTCCCACTCTCAATTGCATTGCCAACAAAAAGGGGTAGATGCAATTACTAAAAGTGGTCGAATTGGAGGCGTAAGAAAAGGATACCTAAAAGCTCTACTTCCTCCACAGCTTGAACCTAACTTATTCATTCATAGTGATTTTTCTGTACCAATCAGCCAAATTCTTCCTCAGTGCCAAGGTGTTAATTTGCTCTGTAAAGACATGTTCGACGACGGATTCATTTATATGGTTAGCTTGCCAGGCCATGCAGCTGGCCAAGTGGGCTTGCTGGTTAAAAGAGACCAAGGTTGGCTATTCTTACTCGCCGATGCATGCTGGTTAATCGAGAGCTTGAGTGAAAATATTGATCAGCATTGGCTGGCGAACATGCTTTGCGATGACACAAATGCCTATAAAAACACCCTCTCCGAATTGAGAAGTTGCTACCAACAAACCCACCACTTTGTTCGCTTCGTGCCTTCACATTGTCAGGAAACTATCCGGCAGCTAATCAAAGAAGGGTGGATGAAGTGATAACGCTTATCTCAGAATTCTGGCGAACCCGCTACCGCCCTTTCGGTTCAAGGGAACAAGTCGAAGCGTGGCAGCAACAACATTTAACGCAACACCTGGAATGGGTATGCTGTCATTCACCGTATTACCGCTCACTTCAAGGTGCAGCACTCAGTGATTTCCCTATCATGAATAAGCAAACCATGATGGAGAACCTCTCGGAGTTGAATACGAAAGGCTTAGATGCTGAACAGCTAATGCAACAAGCACTCGACGCAGAACAGTCACGCAACTTCGCCGCTTCGAAAGTTGGCGATGTTACTGTTGGGCTTTCCTCGGGCACATCAGGCATGCGCGGGTTGTTTCTTGCTGACAAACAGGAAACGCAACTATGGGCTGGCAATATATTGGCTCGCCTGTTGCCCAACCTATGGCAAAAGCACCGAATTGCGCTAGCCTTGCGCGCCAACAGCCCACTGTATAAATCCGTCGCGAAAGGCCCTGTCACATTCTTTTATGCGGATTTAACTAAACCTTACCAAGAATGGATAAAAGAGTTGGATGAGTTCCAACCCACGCTTTTGGTTGGTAGTGCGCAAGCTCTTCAGCTCTGCGCCCAGTTCAGCGGTCAATTTGGTCAACCCGCAATTCAACCACAGCGGATCATTTCTGGTGCAGAAGTCCTAACTGAGAGTGACCGTCACTTTATTTCTCAACGGTTCGACAGCGAACTCCATGAAGTCTATCAATGTACCGAAGGTTTTCTTGCATGTACTGATCAGCATGGACAAATGCGCTGGAATCAAGATGTTGTTTACATCGAAAAACATTGGCTGAATACCGAACGTACTCATTACAGCCCAATTATCACCGATTTTCGTCGTAAAACTCAGCCCATTATTCGTTATCAGCTCGACGATATTATTGAGAATAAACAGGATAATGGCGTATTTGAACCTCTTGGCGCGATTGCCGGACGATGTGGTGATCGCCTCACGCTAAACGCAAACCACGTCCCAGTGACGGTGTTACCAGATCTCATCTACCGCGCTATAACACTATCCGCCCAAGGCCGCGTGGATTACCGAATCACCCAAACAAGGTCACAAGCCATTCAAATTGAAGCGGATGTTCACCACCATCGGGTTATACATCAAGCCTTGATAAAGTTGTTTGACCAATTGCGGCTTGATCCTGTCAGATTTAGTTACCGCCCTGCGCCTATTTGGACGCCAATGAATAAACAACGACGTGTGGTGAACATATGCGGGTCTTAATCACCGGAGCACGAGCACCAGTTGCACTAGAGTGGGCAACCATGTGTATGCATCATGGACATGACGTAACTCTCACCGATTCGCTAAAAAAACCTCTAGGATCGTTTTTGCGAGGCATCGAGTCTTATATCCCCACCGCTTCGCCTCGATTTGCGTTTCCCACCTATCAACAGCAGATCCTAAAAATCATTACTCAGATGCGTATTGATATGGTGATACCCACTTGTGAAGAAGTGTATTACTTGGCTCATGTTGCCAAACAATGCCCAGAAGTAGATTTTTTTCTGCCCAATGTGGGACTACTCAATGCCCTGCACAACAAGTTGACCGTCTTTGAACAGCTTCAAAGTTTGCCAGAAATCACACTTCCAAAAACTCGTTTGGTCGCTGATAAAAGTGAGATTGAAATTAATAAGAGAACCATTCTAAAGCCCGTTTACTCTCGGTTTGGCGGGCAAGTCATAAGAGATGTGACAACTCAGTCTATTTCTGCCGCCACGATATCGCCCCTTTACCCTTGGGTTCAGCAACAAAAAATCCATGGGACTCCGGTGTGTAACTATGCCATTTTTGAACATGGTGACCTTAAAGCACACCAAGCTTATGTGCCGAAATACTGTGTAAACGGCTCGGCCGCCAGTGCTTTTCAGCCGATCTCGTGCGAACGACTAGATACATTTATCGCAGCTTTTGGTAAACGTCATACTTATCATGGGCAAGTGTCGTTTGACTTCATCAAATCACAAGATGAACTCTACGTGATTGAATGTAACCCAAGAGCCACCAGTGGTTTGCACCTACTCTCGTCTCGATGCAACCAACTGCTTCCTAATATGGAGTTTACCAGTCCTTCCAAGCAGCGATTGCATCATTTAGGTCCAATAACACTCATCGCTGAAGGCGGGTTATCCCTGTTCAAGGCTCGAACTTGGCAAGATTGGTGGTCTGGAGTGAATGTGATGCAACAGCATAACTTACCGGTCGGGAGCCAAATCCGGAGTATGTTTGAATTACTCCGGTTAGCTAGGCAGAACAAGACGAAGTGGAGCGACGCTTCTACCGTTGATATTGAGTGGAATGGAGAGGCATTGAACTCATGACACTTTCCTCTCAAGAATGGCATCAAACCTTTATCACTCTTATGCAGTCAAATCCTATTGATGAATGCACAGCAAGCTTTGGTTGCTACTATATCGATGATGTTGCCATTCCTTACTCCGTAACACCAAAAATACCAAACAACTGTTATGCAGTCTCCCCTATGACACTGCTTAGTGGCTACGCCGAAGAAGAGCTTCACAAAGTCAAAAATGTGGCTGTTCGATGGGTATGTAAGTTACTTATTAATATGACTAAACCAATCTTATCATTGGCTGGATTGGATCAAGTCCAAACGCTCAACAATCAGTGCTTGTCCACCAATATGTATAGCGAACAATGGGCAGCCTTAAATCTCGATGAACTGCGTCGCGTCGCACTCGATAAATATCCCACCTTTCCCTTGGTACTTCGCTCCATTAACCAACGTCAACAATCACGCTTTATTCAGCGATTAGAGCAGCAGCAATGGCAAAGCTTGGTAACACGACAAGTGTATTTACTTGATGATTGGCAAGCGTTCAGCTTCAACCGAGATTTAACGAAAGACTTCAAACTGCTTAATGATAAAGATTGGCAGTTTAGGCCACTGACCACTGATGAAGAGTTTCAGCGTGCCAAAGAGTTATATGACATGCTTTACCTTGATAAATACAGCATCAATAACATCCAGTTTTCAAACCAATATTTAAAACAGGCGAGCCAGAACAAATTAGTAAAGTTAGTGGGACTGTTTTATCAAGAAGAGATGCTGGCTACGTTAGGCATTGTAGAAATTGATAATGATATGACTTGCCCAATTTTTGGCTACGATACCAATAAGCCACAACGCCTCGCATTGTATCGTCGAATATCGGCCTATACCATCCGCCACGCAATGATATTCCAGCGTCGCTTTAATATGAGCTCAGGTGCTCCGGCTTTTAAACGCAACAGAAAAGCCCGGCCAGAAATTGAATTTAGCTATGTTTATATTGCGCACTTACCTTGGTACAAACGCATAATTTGGAAAAGCTTATGCTGGCTCACTCAGCACTTTTATCGCCCTTTGTTGATGCGTTTTCAGCTATAAACCGACATCTATAATCAGGTAAGCCTGCGTACACAGTCTCAATCGACAAAAAAGCCTGCGACGTTCGCAGGCTTTTTATAATGGAGCTGTGTGAGGAAACCGTTTTCTACGGTGTGTAGTATGTTGCTGCGCCAGGGCCTACTGGTAAACCAAATACGAATACCCATAGGTAGAACAGCACACTCCAACCTACAATGAAGCAGATTGAGTAAGGTAGCATGGTCGCGATCAGCGTACCGATACCTAAGTTCTTCATGTAACGAGTCGCTACGGCAAGAATCAAACCAAAGTAGCTCATCATTGGAGTAATGATGTTTGTCGTCGAGTCACCAATTCGGTAAGCAGCCTGAATCGTTTCCGGTGCATAACCAACAAGCATCAACATTGGAACAAAAATCGGAGCCGTTACTGCCCACTGCGCCGATGCCGAACCAATCATTAGGTTGATAAATCCACACATCAGGATGAAGGCAAAGAACAACATTGGGCCAGTTAAGCCAATTTCTTGCAGGAAGCTAGCGCCAGCAACCGCGAATACCTGACCGAAGTTAGTCCATTTAAAGAAAGCAACGAACTGAGCCGCAAAGAAAACTAATACAATGTACATGCCCATAGAAGACATAGATTTCGCCATTGCATCAATTACATCGCGATCCGTCTTCATCGTGCCAACAACTTTACCAAACACAAAGCCTGGAATAGCAAAGAACACAAAGATGAATGCCACGATACTTTTCAGGAATGGTGAACCTGCAATTGTACCTGCATCAGAACGTAGAATGCCGTCTTCTGGAACAACCGTCCAAGCAAGCAGCGCTGAAACAACCAGTACAGCAACACCTGCTAGTTTTAGGCCTTTCTTCTCAATGTCTGTTAAGCCACCCATTTTGTCGTTCGACAAATCTTCTGAGGCTTCTTCTTCACTGTATTTGCCAAGCTTTGGCTCAACAATTTTTTCAGTAACAAACGCACCTGTGATTGCAATGAAGAATGTCGACACAAACATGAAGTACCAGTTAACTTCTGGACCAACAGTGTAAGTTGGGTCAATCATTTGCGCCGCCGTTTCAGTAATGCCTGACAACAGCGGGTCAACCGTACCAATAAGTAGGTTTGCTGAGTAACCACCAGATACACCAGCGAACGCCGCAGCAAGACCGGCAAGTGGATGACGACCTAAAGAATGGAACAGCATTGCAGCCAGTGGAATAAGTACCACATAGCCAAGCTCTGATGCCGTATTTGAAATGATACCCGCGAAAACGACCGTCACTGTTACCATGCGTTGAGATGCACCCATTACTAAGCCACGCATTGCTGCAGATAGCAAGCCTGAGTATTCAGCAATAGCAACACCCAACATCGCAACCAATACCGTACCCAAAGGTGCAAAGCCGACAAAGTTTTTCACTAGATTGGTAACGATTAGTTCAAGGCCATCAGCGTTAAGCAAGCTAACGACATGAATCATGCCATCCGCGGCACGACCTTTTGCACCCTCAGGACGAGGATCAACTACGGAAACTTCGAAGTATCCTGCAATACCCGACATCACCAGAATGGCTAAACAGAAAATGGCAAATAGTGTGATCGGGTGGGGTAATAAGTTCCCCAAATATTCGACAGTATCCAAAAAGCGCGTAAACAGCGGCTTCTTAGGCGAGTTTTGTTTAATTGAATCAGATGAACTCATCTGTTCCCTCCTTGTTTTTATTCCTATGCAAATGTGACAAAAATGTCAAAAAGCGTGCGAAGGGTACTTGAGTAGAAGGTCAAATAAAAGCCCTAAATGTTACAAACTGTGACGAACAGAGGCATTTATAACCAACATTGAATAAAAATGTAGATATTTCATCCATGTAAGATAATTAACTCAACATTATCAATTAAACAAAACCATAAGTTAGATATATGCTGGCTGATTACTTTTGCACAGCTTTGAATCTCGGGTTCGTTTTACAAATGACATAAAGACGCCCTCTCCGTTTTACAATCTGACAATCCGGATGACGACTTTTTGCACTTTTTAATGATTTTACTACCTTCATGATTTATTCCTTTTCGCTCTTAAATTGACCAAAACGACGGTTGAAGTTCGCAATTCGACCTTCGGTTTGTACAACGCGCTGTTTACCGGTGTAGTACGGGTGAGAAGCTGACGACACATCTAACGTAAAGTAAGGGTAAGTTTTGCCATCTTTCCATTCGATGGTTCTCTCCGTTTTCAACGTAGAACCAACGACAAAGTACTTATCTACACTGGTGTCGTGGAACACCACAGGACGATATTCAGGGTGGATTCCTGGTTTCATAATACTTTTTCCTTTCAATTAAATTGTTATGTTATAACATTTTAATTAATAATCATTATCAACAAGAAAAGCAAGAGAAATTTGTGATACTTTTCATCTCAATGAATTCTTAAAGATGTCCACCATGTATTCCATCGAACCCATCGGCGTCATTGAGACACCGTACAAAGAAAAGTTTGCAGTTCCGCGCCAACCACGCTTAGTACCAGAGGCTAAAGCACGCGTAAAACTGTTAGGTGCAGCAAATAGCCCTGAAGCAGTGCGTGGGCTAGAACAGTTTTCTCACGTTTGGTTGTTGTTTCTATTTGATCAGAACCTGGAAGCTGGTTGGAAACCAACTGTACGTCCGCCACGATTAGGCGGCAATGAACGAATTGGTGTCTTTGCCTCGCGCTCGACTTTCCGTCCAAACGGAATCGGAATGTCAGCCGTTGAAGTGAAAGGAGTCACTAAGCAAGGCGATCAAATCTATCTTGATTTAGGCAGTGTAGATCTCGTGGATGGGACACCGATTGTGGATATTAAGCCTTATATTCCCTATTCGGATTCTATTTCGGAAGCACAAGGCGGATACGCAGACCAAGAACCAGAAAAGTCACAAGTCACCTTTTCTGCTCAAGCATTAGCAACGATAGAAAATCGATCCGATACTGACTATGTAAGATCAGTCATTGAACAAGTTCTGGCACAAGATCCTCGCCCTGCATATAAGAAAAACAAGCCGGACGACAAAGAATATGCGGTAAATTTGTTCGACTTGAACGTAAAGTTCACAGCAACAAGCAACTTAATAACGGTTACCGCTATTGAAAGCTTTTGACAAACGCAATTGGCTGATATTATAGACGGCTAACAAATTTCCCTTTAGGGAACTCCCATACTCCTGCTTATTCAAGCTTGAGTATCTAACTTAAATAAACGGATAAATTTAATGCGTACCAGTAATTATCTTCTTTCTACTCTGAAGGAGACTCCAAACGACGCAGAAGTAGTGAGCCACCAGCTCATGCTACGTGCAGGTATGATCCGTAAGCTGGCTTCAGGTTTATACACCTGGCTACCTACTGGTCTACGTGTACTGCGTAAAGTCGAAAACATCGTTCGTCAAGAAATCGACAATGCAGGCGCAGTCGAAACTTTGATGCCCGTTGTTCAGCCGTTTGAACTATGGGAAGAGACAGGCCGCAGCGAAAAGATGGGTCCTGAGCTACTTCGCTTTACTGACCGTCATGTTCGTCCGTTTGTACTTAGCCCAACCGCTGAAGAAGTGATCACTAGCCTTGTTCGCAATGAAGTGAGCTCTTACAAACAGCTTCCGCTAAACCTGTACCAAATCCAAACTAAATTTCGTGACGAACGTCGTCCACGCTTCGGTGTAATGCGTTCACGTGAATTCTCAATGATGGATGCGTACAGCTTTGACATTGATAAAGACGGCCTACAAAAGTCATACGACGCAATGCATGATGCTTACTGTAAAGCATTCGATCGCATGGGTCTGGATTACCGTCCTGTACTTGCAGATAGCGGTGCTATCGGTGGTAGCGGCTCTCAAGAGTTCCACGTACTGGCTGAAAGCGGCGAAGATATCATCGCATTTTCTAGCGAGTCAGATTACGCGGCAAACATTGAAAAAGCAGAAGCACTAGCTCCAGCCTCTGAGGCTGCGGCACCAACACAAGAAATGACGTTGGTTGATACGCCAAACGCGAAAACAATCGCTGAATTGGTTGAGCAGTTCGAACTACCAATTGAAAAAACAGTGAAAACACTGTTTGTGAAAGCATCTGACGAAGTTGATACGCCAATCATCGCGCTTATTATTCGTGGTGATCATGAACTGAACGAAGTGAAAGCAGAAAACCTTCCTCAGGTTGCAGCTCCATTGGAAATGGCATCTGAAGAAGAAATTCGTGAGCTTATCGGTGCAGGCCCTGGTTCACTAGGCCCTGTTGGCCTTAAACTGCCGTTCATTGTTGACCGCAGCGTTGCGGTAATGAGCGACTTCGGTGCGGGCGCGAACATCGATGGCAAACACTACTTCGGTATTAACTGGGGTCGTGATGTAGAGCTTGGTCAAGTTGAAGACCTACGTAACGTTGTGGAAGGTGACCCAAGCCCATGTGGCAAGGGCATTATCCAGCTTAAGCGTGGTATCGAAGTTGGCCATATCTTCCAACTAGGTAACGCTTACTCCGCAGCGATGAACTGTGGTGTACTGGGTCCTGATGGTAAGAACGTCATCCTAGAAATGGGTTGTTACGGTATCGGTATCACTCGCGTAGTAGCGGCTGCTATTGAGCAAAACCATGACAAATACGGCATCATCTGGCCAGATGCAATCGCACCATTCCAGGTTGCGATCGTTCCAATGAACATGCACAAGTCAGAAGAAGTAAAAGAAGCCGCTGAGAAATTGTACGCTGAGCTAACGGCAATGGGCATCGAAGTGCTATTTGACGACCGTAAAGAACGCCCAGGCGTAATGTTCTCTGACATGGAGCTTATTGGTGTACCGCATACAATTATTATCGGTGACCGCTCAATGAAAGAAGGCAACTTCGAATACAAGAACCGTGCTACTGGTGAGAAAACAGCAGTCGCAATGACTGACATTGTTGAGCACGTAAAAGCTCAACTAAAGTAAGCACTCGACGAGTTCGCATTTGAAGTAGTTTCAAATAGTTAAAAAGGGTTGGCTTCGGTCAGCCCTTTTTATTACAGCTCAACATCCTCCCTCCACCTTTTTCGAACTATTCACTTTGTTAATCTTTGGTTCAGCTTCTTGCTATTAGACTGATTTCATCATCTAAAGGAGGTCAGTTATGGATTTAAAAAGTCTTCTAAACCAAGCACTCAAATCAGACTTACTTAAGCAAGGTGCAGATGCATTGGGCAAACAAACCAACAACATCAAATCCTCATCAAATTCAAGTAGCCTAAAAACGCTAGGAGCAGGTGCTGTAGGCGGAGGCCTCATCGGTATGCTGATGGGCTCAAAGAAAAGTAAAAAAATGACTAAAAAAGTAGGGTCAAGCGCATTAAAAGTCGGTGGCGCAGCTGCGCTTGGAGCCTTGGCCTACAAAGTGTATAACGACTGGCAAGCCAAGCAATCCGGTCAAGGTGTTCAAGAAACCTTTGACCCCGATGACAGTAAACACAGTGTCTTAATTTTAAAAGCAATGATTGGAGCTGCAAAAGCTGATGGTCACGTTGATGAAGAGGAAATGGCGCGCATTGAACAAGCTCTCGCGGATATGGGCGCAGATGAGCACGTTCGTCACCTCGTTCAGCAAGAGTTAAACAAACCGCTTGATCCTGCTGAAATTGCTAATCAGGCGACCTCTCCTCAACAAGCGTCAGAAATTTACCTAGCGTCTTTGATCGTCGCTGATGAACAAAACTTTATGGAAAAAGCGTATCTGCAAGAACTAGCAAAACAACTTCAACTTTCACCAGAAGTCACTCAGCAGTTAGAAGCACAAATGCAGTGATTAAATCTCGCTCAAGCAAACCTTTAACTTGAGCCAAAACAACTCTGTACTTTGAGTTTCAAATCCGCTGTGTGTATATTGAGATAAGTTATCATTTAGTGGAAAGAAAACATGCAAGTATACGGCTGTTGTGAACTGGTTCGTGAGCTTTATGCTCAGATTGGTAGTGGCGATCAAGCTTATATTCCCCAAGCAATTTCATGTGCAGTTAAAGCACTGAACGATGTTGCAGCGGATGAATCGCTACCAAAAGAAGTGCGTGAAAAAGCGGCATTTGCTGCGGCAAACCTACTGATTTCAGATTTTGAGGATAAGTAATGAATCTAGCGAACTTTGAATCCATGGATCCTGTCATGCTGATGAGCATTGTGAATATGAAGCTACGCGACGACTTCGGTGGTGACTTAGATAAACTGGTGGCTTTCTTCGATATCGAACGCACAGCACTGGAGACAAAACTGGCTTCTGCTGGTTTTGACTTTCTTCCAGAAGCAGGACAATTCCGTTAATCAACACCATTCTTGGCGGATAACCGAAACGAGAATAACCAATATCAAAAAGGGCTTGATGAGTTACCATCAAGCCCTTTTCTTTTATTCGATAGACGTCTCGGTTAGCCAAATGAAGCCCAGATGACTGTCGCCACAAGAATTGGACATACAAACTTCACATACGCAGGCCATAACTTACCAAACCAACCTTGCGTAAACTCCGGGCAACCTTGCTCAAGCTCTTTGATTTTTGAGTTGCGATTCCATACCCAACCACCAAATAAGCAGAATAAGAGCGCAGCGGTTGGTTGTAGATACTGAGTAGCAACCGTCGCGACCATACCAAATAGAGCACCAAAATTATAAACAATCACCACACTGAACAAAGCAATGAGACCACCTAAAACCCAGCTCGTTGCGCTGCGCTTAGTATTGAAGCGCTCACTCACTAAAGCCACTGGACACTCTAACATTGAAATGGAAGACGTTAGCGCCGCAATCGTCAACAATAAGAAGAACACAATAGAGAATAATTGACCAAGCAAACCTAAACTATCAAACATTAGTGGCAATACCGTAAACACTAACGTATCTGAGCTTAAGAGAGAGCCATCTTCTGCATAGATTTGAACGCCCTTTTGCATTGCTACAAACATCGCTGGCATCACCACTAACCCTGCAATGAAAGCAACGGCAGTATCTACCATGGTCACGTTCATCGCCATCTTTGGTAGGTTTTCTTTCTTACTCAAGTAAGATCCGTAAATCAACATTGAGCAGCCACCGATCGTAAGCGAGAAGAAGCCCTGTCCCATTGCAGCAAGAATCAACTTGCGGTCCCATACCTTTTCAAAATCCGGCACTAGGTAATGTTTCAGACCTTCCATCGCACCGTTTTGCGTCATGATGTAAGCAAATAGCAGAGCAAACAGAACAAACAATGCTGGCATCAAACGTGTGGACCACTTCTCAATACCTTGTTTTACGCCACCTTGTACGATGAGAATCGTCAGTACATAAAAAGTAATGGTTCCGAACAAGTTACGTTCAACACTAAAGCCCTTTAGCCATTGAGTTGCAGCTTCTAACCCCATTAGATCTGTGATTGCACCCAGTAAAAAGCAGATCAACCAACCACCAACAATTGAATAAAACGCTAAGACAGCGCTTGGTACGCTTAAACCAATCCAACCCACAATGCCGCCGAGCTTTTTACCGGTAGGGTTATCTGTGATTGCACGCATACTGTCTACAGGGTTGGCTTGACCATGGCGACCAATCGCCATTTCAACCACCAGCATCGGAAATGCGACGATAAGAATCATCACCAAATAAACTAACAGGAAAGCACCGCCACCATTACTGGCTGCTTGAGTTGGGAAGCCCCAAATATTACCAAGGCCAACTGCGGCGCCTGCGGCAGCTAAGATGAACCCGAGACGAGAGCCAAAATGCTCGCGAGGCTGAGAAGAGGTTTGCTGTGTCATACTACTCACACAAAAATATCATTGAACTAGCTAACTAGTACACTATAGCAATATTCACTATTCAACAAGAGCACCTCGGTTAAATCCTCGACAGTTGAAACAATTTATAGTCATTCAGCTTGTAAATTTTAACGTACATCTCATATTCATCGCTCAAAATCCTCGTGACTGTTGCTCGTTTCACATGACTAAATTTTACGAATCCTTCTGCCGTGAAGTGAGCCGAAAAATAATGAGCTCTGGTGCAAGGAACGAACTGTTCCTCGTGATACTGTGTCGAAAAGCAGAATATTGTGCTTCGCTTTTTCCCCCTAATGTCTATTTATCAGCTAGTTATTACTCTGTTCTCATTTATACCCATGATTCAAGGAGAGGAAAATGAAGGTCACCCTACTTCACGGAGCGATGATTGTAGCACTCAGCGCCAGCTACCAAGCTCAAGCCTATAACTGTCAAAGTCTACCCGACTGGGACAGCACTGCGACTTATACATCGGGCGCTTTAGTAAAAACGCAAGGAGCCGCTTATGAGGCTGCATATTGGACGCAAGGCAATGATCCCGTGACCAACTCAGGATCTTGGGAAGCATGGAAAGCGTTAGGGCAATGTGATGGTGGAAGCAACAATTTATCACCAACGGTGTCGTTCTCCTCTCCAATAAACAACGCACAAATTCCCGAAGGCAGTGCGATCACTTTGTTAGCCAACGCAGCTGACGAAGATGGCCAAATCACACAAATTGAGTTTGTTGCAGGCAACCAAACCGTTGCTGTGGTAACTCAAGCACCATTCGAAGCTTCTTGGACAGCTATTGAAGGGATCTCGCAATTGACCGCAATTGCGACAGATAATGAGGGAGCTGTTAGCACCACGACGATTTCTATCCAAGTTCAACCACAAGTCGAATTACCGCCACCAAGCATTTCATTGACAAGCCCAGTAGGCACAGAAGTGCTTAATGTAGGCGATAACCTAACCGTAGCCGCTCAAGCTGACGATATTGATGGTGTGGTCACACAAGTTGAGTTCTTCGTAAACAATCAATCTGTCGCCATTGATACTAGCGCACCTTACGAATATCAATGGACCGCTAGTCCAGGTACATACTCGTTCAAAGCACAAGCGACTGATGATACAAACCTCGCAACGATGAGCCAAGAAGTAGCGCTGGTTATTAGTAATTCAGAAACCGGAACGGGCGGATGTGCAGATGCAGTACCTTATGTGGCAGGCACAAGTTATCAAGCTGGCGACCTGGTTTCTCACTTCAACCAAAAATATCGTTGTGATGTTGCTGGTTGGTGCTCCTCGGATGCGACATGGGCTTACGAGCCTGGTGAAGGGCTATACTGGCAAGATGCTTGGAGTGGCCTAGGTGCTTGTTCGACACCACCGCAAGTTACCATTACGGCACCAACGGATGGACAAGTCGTGCTCGCTGGCAGCAATAACGAAATCACGGCAAACGCAAGCGATGCTGATGGCACAGTCACGCAAGTTGAGTTTTTTGCGAACAACACCAGCTTAGGGGTCACCACTCAAGCGCCATATTCCGTTACTTGGAACGCCACACTTATTGGCGCTAACCAGCTTAAAGCCGTCGCAACCGATAATGATAACAACACGTCAGAGTCCCTGGTTGGTGTGGAAGTCAGCGATAAAGATTTGGTCGTCTCTCTGACTTCACCAAGCAGCGGTCAGACCACCAGATTAGGCAAAAGCCTCGCATTAAGCGCCGATGCAACGTCTTTAACTTCAAGCATTAAACACGTTGATTTCATGATCAACGGCTCTATTGTTGCAACCGATACCACGGCACCTTACACAGCCAACTGGACACCAACTGCACTTGGTAACTTTACAGTTAGCGCCCAAGCTGTGGATTTGTCAGGAAGCAATGCATTGTCTGACGCCGCTGCAATAACGGTGGTTGAGCAAGTAGAGAAACGCCATAAACTCATCGGTTACTGGCACAATTTTGTAAATGGTGCGGGCTGTCCAATTCGTCTAGCAGATATGGCAGATGCTTGGGATGTGATTGATATTGCCTTTGCTGAAAATGATCGCAACAGTGATGGCACTGTGCACTTTAATCTATATTCAGGCGATATTTACAGCGATTGTCCAGCACTCGATCCAACACAATTCAAGCAGGACATGGCAGCGCTTCAAGCTAAAGGTAAGAAGTTTGTTCTCTCTCTTGGCGGCGCAGAAGGCACGATTACGCTGAATACCGACCAAGATGAAGCAAACTTTGTCTCTAGCCTAACAGGTCTTATCGCTGATTGGGGCTTTGATGGTCTAGATGTGGATTTAGAGAGTGGTTCTAACTTAGTTCATGGCTCGCAAATTCAAGCTCGCCTTGGTCGTGCTTTGCTTCAAATAGAGCAAAACATGGGTGGCGATATGTACCTAACCATGGCGCCTGAGCACCCTTATGTTCAAGGCGGCTATGTAGCTTACAGCGGTATTTGGGGAGCTTACATTCCTGTGATAAACGAGACACGCAGCACGCTCGACTTGCTTCACGTCCAGTTATATAACAACGGCGGTTTGCCAAACCCATACCTGCCAGGCAGTGCACCAGAAGGCTCTGTGGATATGATGGTAGCGCAATCTAAAATGCTTATCGAAGGTTTTGAGTTGGCCGACGGCACTCAATTTGCACCATTGCGCGATGATCAAGTCGCAATCGGTTTACCTTCAGGTCCTAGCTCGGCAAATTCAGGGCAGGCTCCAACACAGAATATTATCAACGCACTAGATTGTTTAACCAAAGGCACTTCATGTGGCACCGTTAAACCAGCGTACCATTACCCGAATTATGCAGGGGTAATGACATGGTCTATCAACTGGGATCAGCATGATGGCTTTAACTTCTCAAAACCTGTCGGCGATAAACTCACCGAGATGAATACGCAATAAGCTATCAAAGAACAAGCGAGTAAAACGCAAATATCGTCTTGTTTCCATTACTTATTCAAGTATGTAAAAACGAAAAGAGAGCACAATCGTGCTCTCTTTCTTTATCTCATTGAGTTTTTTTACTTTTTAATGAGTAATTAAATCGTAAATACTCGGTAATCTTTTAGCTCAGGGATTTTCTTCAACAGATCGTCTTCTTGCCCTGCCATGTCATCCAGCGAATCGCACAAGTCTTCTGCTTGTTGTTCTACCTCTTTCGAATGCTCGGCTAAACGCTCTTCTACTTTCGCGCTGAGCTCAGCCATACTCTCTGATAATGCAGTGAGGTTTATTCCTCCCTCTTCCTTCATTTTTTTCGATAAAGCATCCAACGAACTGGCTAAAAACTCTTTATTGAAGATCTCTTGTGCTTTTGCAAAGTCTTCAGTCCACCCTTGTGTCATAGACTCAAAACTCTCCGCAGGCAGGATGAAATCACCATCTTTGTAGTAACGTGATTCAACATCAGCGAAAAAGTCCTTTACTGCGACTTTTACATTATCAAACGCACCAGGTGCATCGAGGCTTTCCGCAACATCATCAATAATATCATTCGCAAGCGCTAAACCATCACTCGCCAATTGCTTTGCTTGTGGAATATACGCGTTCATTTTTTCGCGATAGTCTTCAATTGCCGCTTTTTGGTCGGCATTGAGTTCAATTAGCTCACCTTTGATGAAGAGGTTGTTATCCTCATCCACGACAGCTTTATCACCTGTCGTTTGGCGAATTTCCAAGCTTTGCCCATCCATACGGACTTCATTATTGATGTCCACACGACACTGCGCTGCATAACCAGTAGCACTGACCATCAGCAATGAGAGTGTAAAAAGCTTTTTCATGTCATTCTCTTTTATTTAACATTACTCGTGTTAAACATAACACTGAGTGATACATGAGATGTCAGCAAATCGTCACGACTTCGTAACAAGTTGTTTTATCTCCTATTTTCACGTCAACCTCATCACCCTCTTCTTTCCCGAACAACGCTCGACCCAGAGGAGATTTGGCTGTTAAGACAAAGACTTCCAGAGTCTGATATTGAACAGTCAAACCACCAGAGCAAGGGCCTACAAAGAAGTGCTTTTCGATCAAATTCTCATCTGCGAGAACAACGTAAGCACCAACACCAACAGGCGCATTCTTAAAGTTACGAGTCACTAAAGAACGATATTGACGCAACTCCTCTTCACTATCTTGAATTCGCATGGCTTGTCCATGAGCAAGATACGCGGCTTCAAGTGCCAATGTATCGTACTTGTGCTCGGGAACAGTTTCTTCATCTGTGGCGGCATCGATAGCTCGCTGAGCCGATGAATGGGCAACTTGAAGTTTTTCTTCCAGATGTTGGATGATAATTTGGACTAAGTCAGCTTTGTTCATACTTTTAGGACGCGCGTTTAGTATTCGGGGTGTGTTAATGTAGCCAAGTTTACCATCAAAGAAAGGTTTCCCTATTATGCAAAGTGACTCGCTGCATCAAACACTTCAATCTGTATTTGGTTTTGACTCATTACGCCAAGGTCAGCAACCCGTTATTGAAGCCGTTATGAATGGTTACTCTGCTGCGGCAATCTTTCCTACAGGCTCGGGGAAGTCACTCTGTTATCAACTACCTGCAACCATATTACCCAACCTTACGTTGGTGATCTCTCCGTTGTTGGCGTTAATGAAGGATCAACTGAGCTTTTTACAAAGTAAAGGAATCGCGGCCGCTTCTATCGATAGCAGTCAAAGTAGAGAAGAAGCACAACAGGTCATGGCTGGCGTGAAGAATGGACAAATCAAAATCTTGATGATTTCTGTTGAGCGACTAAAAAATGAGCGTTTTCGTGAATTCATTCGCCAAGTACCGATTTCTTTGATGGTCATTGATGAAGCGCACTGTATTTCCGAATGGGGGCATAACTTTCGTCCAGATTATCTCAAACTACCGCAATATCAACGTGAACTGAACATCCCACAGTCTTTACTTCTCACCGCAACGGCAACGCCTGCAGTTATTGAAGACATGCAAAAAAAGTTCGATATTGCCAGTGAACATATTACCGTTACAGGCTTCTACCGCCCCAATCTGGATATATCGGTGATCCCGTGTGAGGAAACAAAGAAACAAGAACAGCTCAGTGAGATCATCGCCTCTTCACCTAAGCTTCCGACCATCATATACGTGACGCAACAGCAAACAGCAGAACGAGTAGCAAAGTCATTAATCCATATTGGCATTAACGCTCACGCATACCACGCTGGCATGAAAAGCGACGTTCGTGCACAAATCCAACAGCAGTTCATGGATGGCCAAATTGACTGTATTGTTGCAACGATTGCATTTGGTATGGGGGTCGATAAATCTGATATTCGACGCGTCATTCACTTCGACTTACCCAAATCAATCGAGAACTACGCACAAGAGATTGGACGTGCAGGCAGGGACGGGCAACGCTCTGAGTGCATTCTGCTAGGCAATACGTCCGGCTTAACGGTGTTGGAGAATTTTGTCTATGGTGACACACCAGAATTTGCGTCAATTAACTATGTAGTCGAGCAAGCGAAAGAACATGCTCCACAATGGGAGGTAGTGCCACTGCGTTTGTCGCGTGAAAGTAATATCCGCCAATTGCCACTCAAAACCTTGTTGGTTTATTTGGAGCTACATAACGTCATTGAAGCAAAGTACAGTTACTTTGCAGAATATCGGTTTAAGTTTTTGCACGATCAGCAATTTATTGTGAATCAATTTCAAGGCGAGCGACGTCAATTTGTGGAGGCTATTTTTTCCTGCTCACAAAAAGCCAAAGTGTGGTGCCACGTTGATCTAGAAGCGCTATGGATGAACTATCAATCGGAACGCAGCCGAGTTGTCGCAGCGCTCGACTATTTTCACCAGAACGGCTGGATAGAACTAGAGAGCAAACAACTGACGGACGTGTACTCAGTTATGCCAACCAAACAGAGCTCGGATGTTTTAATCCAACAACTGTCTGAACTGTTCCAATCCAAAGAAAGCAAAGATATCGAAAGAATCCACACCATGCTGCACTTGTTCCAGTCCGAGCACTGTTTGAGCTCACAATTGGCGAACTACTTTGCGGATCACGATGCACCAAAGCAATGTGGTCACTGCTCCGTGTGTCGTGGTCACGTCGCCACATTCACAGCACCAGAACCTGAAGATATTGAACAATCTCAAGTATCGATATGGGCGCAGGAGTTTATTCAGCTTTCCCCATCGGCCATCAGTAATGATGCCGTTGCTCGCTTCTTGTGCGGAATCAGCACTCCTTTGATTAGCCAGCTAAAAGCCTCAAAGCTAGCAGGTTATGGTGCAATGGCAAACGTAAGTTTTGAGCAGGTATTAACGCAGGTAGAAACGGTAAGGGCCTAAAAAAAGCTCAATTGACGCGCTTGGTCTTCGGGCTTGAGCATCACGTTTAAGCCTAAAAGGCGAATTTCCCGTCCATTTTGGCGTTTAAGAATATCTCTTAGCAAGATCTTGAAGTCCTCAAGCTCTAATTGCGGATGGATGTGCTCAATTGTTGTCAGTTGAAAATCGGCAAATTTGACTTTAATACCTTGTTTAATAATCGACTTATCTGGGCTTGCACGCTCTAAACGTTTCTCGAGTTCAGGATAAAGTTTCTCCTCAATCACTTGCCAACATTCACCATAGGTTGCGATGTTCTGGCTGAATGTCCTTTCCACACCGACGGACTTTCTCTCGCGCTCAACAACGACTTCTCGATTATCAATTCCATGGCTTCGCTGCCATAAGGAGGCACCCTGACGACCAAACTGCCTCAACAACTCTCGATAGTCACTGTTTTTAATGTCCTCACATCGATAAAAACCGGCTTGGTGGAGCTTCTCAAGACTCACCTTCCCCACGCCAGGAATATTCTCTAACGGAAGACTATCGATAACCTCTTGGACTTTCTCTGGCGGAATCACAAACTGACCGTTGGGCTTGTTCATGTCTGACGCGACCTTGGCAAGAAACTTAATCGGAGCAATGCCCGCCGATGCCGTCAACCCAAGTTCACTCCAGATATCACGGCGAATTGACTCTGCGATCAACGTTGCGGAGCCACGGCAAGCTGTCGAGTCCGTGACATCGAGGTATGCTTCATCCAATGAGAGAGGTTCAATGATAGGCGTATAACGCTCAAAAATAGCACGAATCTGCTGAGAGACTTGCTTATATACATGCATTCTACCGGGCACAACCAACAAATGAGGACAGAGTTGCAGCGCGCGCGCCGTTGACATTGCACTGCGAACACCATATTTACGCGCATCATAATTACAGGTGCTAATCACTCCACGCTGCTTTTCATGTCCGCCAACAGCGAGTGCAATGCCACGGTAACTGGGGTTATCTCTCATCTCTACGGCAGCATAAAAACAATCCATATCGACATGAATAATTTTTCTAATTCGATCTGACATAGCCATCAAAGTACTGTTCAAAAAAACAGTATAAATCAAATCTACCTGAAGAGAAATGGGCGTGTTTAAACGAACGTCAATCTCGAAGCATTACGTCCAATTGATCGACCAATTCGGCCCAATCTGCATCTTCTTCGATGGCTTGTTTTAGAAAGTTCGCCTGTGACATCGTCCAAAAGCTAGCTTCATGTAAAGGCGCAGAATCTCTTTTGTGTCGATGTTGATTAATAAAATCTTTCATTTCTTGAGGAGAGCTACCGAGGCCCAGTTGTTGAAATAGCTCAGCCATACCATGTTGATGCATTTCCATACTACTTTCTCCCTACGTTAGCTAAACATAATTATATAACTAAGACAGGAATAATGATGTGATGTTAACGGATGCGTGTCAAACATTTGAGTAGTTGTTCTACTTTTGGTTGACATGTGTTTTTTGATGGCGATAAGTTTAATTTTAGTTATCATTGATTTTAAACAATTAATTTTGGGGACTGCGCTTGAGTAATAAGATTCTGGTTGTTGAAGATAGTCGTGCATTTAAAAACTTTCTTTGCCAAACAATAAGCCAAGCTGGTTATGAGGTCATCGCAGCGGAAAGCTACGCGGAGGCAAAGAACTTGTTATCTTCAGCACAGGACCTCTTCTGTGCGGTTTTAGACTATTGTTTACCGGATGCTCAAGATGGCGAGATTATTGATCTCGTTTTGGAACATGGTCATCGTGTCATTGTTTTAACGGCTCGATTTCAAGAAGACACTCGCGAAAAGATGCTTGCAAAAGGTGTCCTCGACTATATTTTGAAAGACAACATGGCGTCCGTTTCCTATCTATTACCACTCCTCAAGCGACTAACCAACAATCAACAACACAAATGCTTAGTCGTTGATGATTCTCACACCGTAAGAAGACACATCGCCCAACTTTTGGAACATCAATATATTCAAACGTTGGAAGCTGACAATGGGCAAAAAGCCCTAGAGCTTGTCGAGCAAAATCCAGATATCACTCTCGTTTTAACCGACCATGACATGCCCGTTAAAGATGGCATTACTATGGTGCGTGAATTACGTCGGAAGTGGGATAAAAATCAATTAGCCATTCTCGGCTTGTCGGGTAGTAACTCTAAGACCATGACGGCTAGGTTTCTAAAAGCAGGGGCCAATGACTTTTTATACAAGCCATTTAATCAAGAAGAATTTTTTTGCCGTATTCACCAACTGTTAGATATCAAAGACGCAACATCTGAACTGTTTAAAATGGCAAATCAAGATGCGCTAACGGGCTTATGGAACCGCCGCTTTCTGTTTGAGCAGCCCCATGTAGAAAACGCTCAAAGAAACATCGCGATGCTTGATATCGATTTCTTTAAGCAAGTAAATGATACACACGGACATGAGGGCGGCGATGCAGTGCTAGTCATGATAGCGAATATTCTAAAAATCTATTTTCCAAATGATATTGTCGCTAGGCTTGGTGGCGAGGAGTTTTGTATTCAAGCCAGTGGCGACTATGACGGCTTTCTAACACGCTTAGAACAAATGCGACAGCGCATAGAAAAAACGCCAATAACTTATTTGGACAAAAACATTCTTGTGACCGCGAGTATTGGTGTAAGCAACATCGTGGGGGAGCTAGAACAACAAATAAAAGCGGCGGATGAGCGACTTTACATGGCCAAAGAGAACGGACGTAACCAAATCATTGCTTCGTCCTAATGATTATCGATGTAGTCTTGCTCTATAACATGAGAGAAAGAAACAACAAAACACGGTATTAGGCTCTTTCTCGGATATCTGAGTTTTGGTTAGCTGCCTAAAAATAAAGCTCAGCAGAACGCTGAGCTTTATCACTTTCTTAGTACGATTAACCAATACTAAGCAATTCTATCTTTTTCCCACGCCGCCAATTTCTCAGCACGCGCAGCCTCGCGCGCTTCACGTTTTTTACGCGCATCGCAGGGTTCTGGACAATTACACACTTTTTCGATGCCAACTGCCCCTAGGCCACCGCAGCTACCTTTCACGACTTTCTTTTGGAAAATGTATCCGACAGCCATTGCAGTGATTACCGCGACAAACACAGCAAAGGTAATTAGAAATGTATTCATAAAAACATGCTCACTTCTGTTGTTATTTCTTCATGAATGGCTTGTATGCTTCCGAAGCCAACTCTTTAAAACCATCTTCCGTTTTCACAATCATGAAAACAGGAATATTATTTTCGTTCGCAATTGCCATGCCTTTGTCTTCACCTAGCACCATAAGACCAGTTGCAAGACCATCAGCAGTCATCGACGATTTATCTAATACCGTTACAGACACCACTTTATGATGAATTGGTTTGCCTGTTCGTGGATTAATAATATGAGAGTATCTCACACCATTACTCTCAAAGTAATTACGATAGTCACCACTTGTTGCAATTGCCATGTCGCCTGGTTCAATAATTTCTTGAATTGAACGTTCATCAACGGTCGGTTTTTCAATTGCGATACGCCAAGGCACACCTTCACGATTGACACCTTTGAGACGCATTTCACCGCCAACTTCGACCATAAAGTTCTGTACCCCTTCAGATTGAAGGTAGTCAGCAACCACGTCAACCCCCCAACCTTTCGCAATCGTCGATAGGTCGACGTACAAGTTAGGAAGATCTTTGGACAGTGTATTACCATCAACAGATAGGTGGTGAATACCGGTATTTGCTTTGCGAGCAGCGAGTTCTTCATCGGTTGGAACTACATCTGGACGAGCTTCTGGACCAAACCCCCACAGGTTAACTAGAGGGCCGACCGTCACATCCAATGCACCTAAAGTAAGACCGTTAAGGCGAATTGCTTCTTTCACTACCGTCGCAGTTTGTGTCGAAACTGTAAATGGCTCGCTCGTTTGATGCTGATTAAAACGACTTAACTCTGAGTCGTCACGATAGGTCGACATTTGGTCATTAACCTCTTCCAATAAGCGATCAATTTCTGTCTGCATCGCTTTTGGCGTTGGAATACCATCTTGCTCGATATACTTGATGTTGTAAGAAGTCCCCATGGTAGGGCCACTTAAATGAATTTGATCTGCAGGCTGCTCACAGCCAGCCAAAATCAATAGAGAAGCGAATGCAACAAGCCACTTTTTCACTTGTTAACTCCCAATGTTGTTGAATTGATATGGGAAATAGGACCAATCATTTCAATCCGATTACCTATATCAACTGTTGAATATCAGTTTTATGTCTATAAAAAATAATGGCTAGCTCTTGGAGAGCTAGCCATAGATTCAATCACTTGGAGGAATTAACCACCGAAGTCATCTAGTAGGATGTTTTCATCCTCTACACCTAGATCTTTCAGCATGCCGATTACAGCAGCGTTCATCATAGGTGGACCACACATGTAGTATTCACAGTCTTCTGGCGCTTCGTGATCACGTAGGTAGTTCTCGTAAAGAACGTTGTGAATAAAGCCAGTGTAACCATCCCAGTTATCTTCTGGAAGTGGATCAGACAGTGCACAGTGCCATACGAAGTTGTCATTCTCAGCTTGTAGCATATCGAAATCTTCTACGTAGAACATTTCACGCTTAGAACGTGCGCCGTACCAGAAAGACATCTTACGCTTAGAGTGCAGACGCTTAAGTTGGTCGAAGATGTGTGAGCGCATTGGAGCCATACCAGCACCACCACCAACGAATACCATTTCTGCATCTGTATCTTTCGCAAAGAACTCACCAAATGGACCAGAAATAGTACACTTGTCGCCTTCTTTTAGAGACCAGATGTACGAAGACATGATGCCTGGTGGTACGTCTGGGTTGTTCGGCGGCGGAGTTGCGATACGAACGTTAAGCATGATGATACCGTGCTCTTCTGGGTAGTTAGCCATAGAGTATGCACGAATGGTCTCTTCATTAACTTTAGACTCGTAACGGAAAAGGTTGAACTTCTCCCAGTCTTCACGGTATTCCTCAGGAATATCGTAGTCTGCGTATTTCACGTGGTGAGCAGGAGCTTCAATCTGGATGTAACCACCAGCACGGAAAGGTACTGATTCGCCATCTGGAATTTGTAGCTTAAGCTCTTTGATGAATGTCGCTTTGTTATCGTTAGAGATAACAGTACATTCCCACTTCTTAACGCCGAAGATTTCTTCAGGAAGCTCGATATCCATGTCAGTTTTCATTGCAACCTGACACGCTAGACGCTCACCTTCACGCGCTTCACCTTTAGTAATATGGTCAAGCTCGGTTGGTAGGATGTCGCCACCACCTGATTTAACTTTTACGCGACACTGACCACATGAGCCACCGCCACCACAAGCAGAAGATACGAATACGCCAGCACCTGCTAGAGCACTCAGTAGCTTACCACCTGGTTGTGTAACGATCGCCAGAGAAGGGTCATCGTTCACAGAAATTGTAATGTCACCTGTTGGTACAAGCTTAGACTTAGCGAAAAGAATCACTAGTACTAGTGCAAGTACGATCAGAGTAAACATCACTACACCAAGAATAATGTCCATTGACTATTCCTTAATTGTTGCGGTTTACCCGACTTACAGTTGAACACCAGAGAAAGACATAAAGCCTAACGCCATAAGACCTACAGTGATAAATGTGATACCAAGACCACGTAGACCTGGAGGTACGTCAGAGTACTTCATCTTCTCACGGATACCTGCAAGAGCAACGATTGCTAGCATCCAGCCCACACCAGAGCCGAAACCGTAAACGATCGATTCAGCAAAGTTGTAGTCACGTTGTACCATGAAAGATACACCACCGAAGATTGCACAGTTTACTGTGATCAGCGGTAGGAAGATGCCTAGCGCGTTGTACAAAGGTGGGAAGAAACGGTCTAGGACCATCTCTAGAATCTGTACAAGTGCTGCAATTACACCGATAAAGGTGATGAAGTTTAGGAAGCTAAGGTCCACGCCCTCAACTAACGCGTTCTCTCTCAGAACTAGGTTGTATACCAGGTTATTCACAGGAACAGCGATAGTCAGTACTACCACAACTGCAACACCTAGGCCGAAAGAGGTCTTAACCTTCTTAGATACGGCAAGGAAAGTACACATACCTAGGAAGAAAGACAGAGCCATGTTTTCGATGAAAATCGATTTAACTAACAGACTAATGTAATGTTCCATGACGTCCTTACTCCTTCGCTTCTACTTGTTCTGGTTTCAGAATACGGATTACCCAGATAAGGAAGCCGATTAGGAAGAATGCTGATGGTGCTAGTAGCATTAGGCCGTTAGGCTGGTACCAACCACCGTTGCTCACTAGAGGTAGAACTTCTAGACCAAATAGTTTGCCTGAGCCAAATAGCTCACGGAAGAAACCTACAGTGATAAGAACGAAGCCGTAACCTAGACCGTTACCAATACCGTCAATAAGAGATGGTACTGGCGCAGACTTCATTGCGAATGCTTCAGCACGACCCATTACGATACAGTTAGTGATAATCAGACCAACGAATACAGATAGCTGTTTAGAGATATCGTATAGGTAAGCTTTTAGCACTTGGTCTACCACGATTACTAACGATGCGATGATTGCCATCTGAACGATGATACGCACACTGTTAGGAATGTGGTTACGGATCAATGAAACAGAGAAGTTAGACAACGCAGTTACAAATGTTACCGCTAGTGTCATTACAAAAGCTGTTTCTAGTTTAGTTGTTACTGCAAGAGCAGAACATACACCAAGAACTTGTAGCGCGATTGGGTTGTTATCCAATACTGGCGCTAGAATGCTCTTTTTAACGTTTTGTGCACTAGACATTAGTTAAGTTCTCCGTCACGAACTTTTGCTAGGAAAGGACCAAAGCCCATATCACCTAACCAGAAGTCAAATGTGTGTTGAACACCATTACTAGTGAGCGTCGCTCCTGATAGGCCATCAACACCGTGCTCAGAACCTTGCGGTGCGCCGCCTTTCACGACCTTAATCGCTGGCTGGTGATCTTCATTGTACAATTTCTTGCCAATGAATTGATCGCGCCATGAAGGGTTCTCTACTTCACCACCAAGTCCAGGAGTTTCACCTTGCTCGTAGTAAGTAATAGCAGACACAGTGTTACCATCAGTTTCAACGGCTACAAAGGCATACATCATCGACCATAGTCCTTTACCGTGCATAGGCAGGATAACTTTTTGGACTTCATCTTGATCTTTTACAAGGTACACCACTGCTGTATTCGCGCGACGACGGATATCAGCTACGTCTTCTTCTGGTGTCAATGCGATTGAACGTTCTGCATCTTTTGATGCTTCACGTTGATCGTACGTAGATGCATTACCCTCAGTAAAGTTACCTGTTTCAAGGTCTACTAGACGAGGTTCGATGTACTCAGCAAATAGCTCTGGTACTTTCTTACCGTTTGCGTCAATGCCTGCAACTTCAACGATCTTTGATTGCTTATCTAGGACAGCGTTAGCTTTTTGCTTATCACGCAGACCTACTGCTGCTGTTGATACGATGATTGAACAAACAAGGCTCAACCCGATAACAACACCAAGCGTCTTTTTAATGCTGTCGTTATTACTTGCCATAGCGTGCTAGTCTCCGCTTGATGTTCTTCTCAATCACTACATGGTCGAACAGAGGTGCGAATAGGTTCGCGAATAGAATCGCCAGCATCATACCTTCTGGGTACGCTGGGTTAACTACACGGATCATCACACACATTGCACCAATCAGGATGCCGTACCACCATTTACCTTTGCTAGTAAATGACGCTGATACTGGGTCCGTTGCCATGAAGAACATACCGAATGCAAAACCACCTAGAACTAGGTGCCAGTGCCATGGCATATTAAACATTGGATTAGTGTCAGAACCGATCACGTTAAACAGAGTCGATACTGCGATCATACCGATCATCACACCCGCAATGATGCGCCATGAAGCGATTCGCATGTAAACGATCATCGCTGCACCGATCATTAGAGCTAGAGTCGATACTTCACCAATAGAGCCAGGGATGTTACCGATGAACGCGTCCATCCAAGTGATAGGAGCGCCAGTTACTGTGTTAACTAGAGCACCGTTACCACCTTGAGCCCATTGGCTAAGAGCAGTTGCACCAGAGAAGCCGTCAGCTGCAGTCCATACTACGTCACCCGAAATTTGTGCTGGGTAAGCGAAGAATAGAAATGCACGACCTGCAAGTGCAGGGTTAAGGAAGTTACGACCTGTACCACCGAAGATCTCTTTTGCTACAACAACACCAAATGTGATACCTAGTGCCGCTTGCCATAGAGGTAGCGTTGGTGGAACGATAAGTGCGAATAAGATAGAAGTTACAAAGAAACCTTCGTTAACTTCGTGTTTACGCACCATACAGAACAACACTTCCCAGAAGCCACCAACAATAAATACTGTTGCGTAGATTGGCAGGAAGTAAGTCGCACCTAGTAGCATCTTACTGCCAACACCCGCTTCCGCACCGATAGTGCCGCCAAGCATTTCTGTTAGCCAGTAGTGCCAGTTACCTGCGATAACTGTCGCTAGTTGGTCACCAGCGTACATGTGGTTAAGTGCTGCAATAGCTTGGCCACCTGCGTTGTACATACCCCAGAACATTGCTGGGAATACCGCAAACCAAACCATGATCATGATACGTTTTAGGTCAACGCTATCACGAACGTGCGAGCTTTTATTTGTTACAATACCTGGGGTGTAAAAAACTGTTGCTACAGCTTCGTACAGGGCAAACCATTTTTCGTGTTTGCCACCAGGCTCAAAATGATGCTCGATGTCTTCAAGAAACTTTTTAAGAGCCATGAAAATTACCCTTCCTTCTCGATAGTATCTAGGCATTCACGAAGTAACGTACCGTACTCGTACTTACCTGGACATACAAAGGTACACAATGCTAGATCTTCTTCATCCAGTTCAAGCGCACCCAGTGCTTGAGCACTGTCTGTGTCGCCGGCACATAGATCACGAAGCAGCAAAGTAGGCTCCATATCTAGAGGCATTACGCGTTCGTAGTTGCCAATTGGAACCATTGAACGATCACTACCATTGGTCGTCGTTGTCATATTGAACAACTGACCTTTGAATACGTGACCAAGGAAAGAGCGAGTTACCGAGAACTTATTCTTACCAGGCATTGCCCAGCCAAATAGTTCTTTTTCACGGCCTTCACGTAATACAGAAACCTGTTGATGGTAACGGCCAAGGTATGCGTGTGGACCAGTTGCATGTGTACCTGTTAGTACTGAACCAGAGATCACACGAACTTCGCCAGGCATCAGCTCGTTATCTGTTAGGTCATCTAAGCTTGCACCCATTACGGTACGAACTAGACGAGGGTTATTCACAACTGGGCCAGCTAGAGACACAACACGATCTGTGCATAGCTCACCAGTTAGGAACAGCTTACCGAACGCGATAACGTCTTGGTAGTTGATGCTCCATGCCACATTCTCTGCATTTACTGGGTATAGGAAATGCATGTGGGTGCCAGCAAGACCTGCTGGGTGAGGGCCATCGAAGACGTGTTCTTCTACGTTAGACTGTGAAGAGCGTGGCAAGCTAGTGCCAGATTTACATACGTAAACCTTGCCTTCTGTCAGGGCTGAAAGAATGTCTAGACCAGCAATGAATGCTTCTTGTTGCTCATTAATGATCAACTCAGGCTTAGCTGCTAGTGGATTAGTATCCATTGCAGTTACGAAAATAGCCTTAGTAGAAGACTCGATTGCAGGAACCTTGCTGAACGGACGAGTACGTAAAGCGGTCCATAAGCCAGAGTCAACCAACTGAGTCTTGATCACTTCACGATCTAGACCTGAAAGTTGAGCGGCTTCGAACTTATCAAATGTCACCTGCTCTTCACCTGCCACTTCAATCACTACAGATTGAAGGACACGTTTAGCGCCACGGTTAACTTCGATCACTTTACCGGCTGCTGGTGCAGTAAATTTCACGCCTGGGTTCTTTTTATCTTCAAAAAGAACTTGCGCTTTTTTCACTTCATCACCAACGCGGACATGCATGGTAGGTCGCATGCCAACGTACTCTTCGCCAAGCAAGGCGACTTTTTTGATGGTCTTACCATCATTAATCACCTGGGATGGAGTTCCTGCGATAGGAAGATCCAAGCCCTTCTTTATTGTAATCATACGCACTTGCACTACTTTTATCGGGAAAAAGATTCTTTTGATTGCGTAACTTTTAGACACGACATCAGTGTCCGGTTTTGATGTTGTTTTAAACATCAAAATCGCAACATCCTATTAAAAATCTCATCACAAGGAATACGCGAGATTTATCAGGTGCCGTAGTCTAGCATTTTTTAGGAACTTGATGCCATGATCAATCATTAGAATAGAGGGGTTATTTCGGTAGAATCAGGTCTAAAAGGTCAAAGAATAGTCATAACTTTGACCCATCGCACAAATGCCATATTCCATACATATCTTATGGAAAAGTGATATTCATCGCCTGAAATATTCTGCAATTTCCATTCATTTGTTGAAACACTGTTAACACATTTTTTAACCAGAATTTGTTCCACGTTAACGTCCCTTAAGAATGTAAAACGAAAAAAGATGGCCTTAAGCCACCTTTTCTCTGCACCTTTATATCTTGCGTTTTTAGTGACCACCACCCATACACATCGGGCTATCAGGGGCGCCATCTTGTTCACGCTTCCACTCTTCATCAGTGTATGTATGAATAGCTAATGCATGAATGTGGTTGTCCAGTTCATCTGCCAAAATTTGATGAACTTGACGATGGCGCCCAATCAAACGCTGTCCCGCGAACGAATCACTCACAACAATCACTTTGAAATGACTCTCTGAGCCTGGTGGCACATTATGCATGTAGCTCTCATTAATGACTTTGAGATAGCTGGGTTGCAGCTCACTGTGTAGTTTCTTCTCTATGATTTCTTGGATCATATTCGTTCCTCATTGATGCGAATTCCATAAGTATATACCTAAGTAAAGCAGACATGCATCACTCAAACGTCACTCTCATTATTGACGCACTTTGTAGACATATTGTCTCAAGGCGCTCGACTCCATGAACATGCCTAGAGAGCAGCCATCACTGAACTCGTAAAATTTGACAGCTTTTTGTATCTCGACACGTCATCATTTGCGACAATAACACTTAATTTCTAAATCAACTTACATTTAGCTATGAAAACCGAACTGAACCTTCACGAGCGAAGCTTAACACTTCATCGTTTCCCAAAACGTAGTAACGAAACGCTACAAGCGTGGGATGCCGGTGATGAGTATCTTATTAATCATGTTGAAGAGCTTGCTTTGCCAGACAATCAAAACATCCTCGTGATTAATGACAGCTTTGGTGCCCTCTCCTGCTGGTTTTCGGAAAAGCACCATGTAACGCTAATGAGTGATTCATTCATCTCACATAAAGGTGCACAGCAAAATCTCGAGCAAAACCAGTGCAATAAAGTAGCGTTTGCCACCACGATGGACCTCGTTCCTGCCAATATTGATCTCGTCTTGCTGCAACTGCCCAAAAGTAACCGCCATCTAGTGTGGATACTAAGCCAATTAAGAAAGGCGCTACCGGCTTCCTGCCCCGTCATTGCAGTCAATAAAGCGAAAGACATTCATACTTCGACGCTAAAACTGTTTGAAAAATACTTAGGCGAAACAAAAACATCTTTGGCCTGGAAAAAGCACAGATTGGTGTTTTCTCAAGCAACAGTTGAGCCTCCGATTGAAGTAATGCCTTTCACGACTTGGCGCGTTGATGGCGAAGATATCGAACTCAAGAACATGCCAAATGTCTATTCAGGAGAAAGTTTAGATTTAGGTGCACGCTTTATGCTGCAGCACCTGCCTCAAGACCCTTCGATAGACAATGTCATCGACCTCGGCTGCGGCAATGGTGTTCTGTCTGTTAAATTTGGTCAGTTGAATCCAAATGCTCGGCTAACATGTGTTGATGAAAGTTTTATGGCGCTTGAATCAGCAAAACAGAACCTACGCGACAACCTTGGTGAAAATAGAGACATACAGTGCATAGCGAACAATTGCTTGGACGGTTTTAAACACAGCAGCAGCTCTATGGTTATGTGTAATCCACCGTTTCATCAACAACAGGCAATCACCGATCATATTGCTTGGCAAATGTTCTGCGATGCTAAACAAGTATTAAGTGAAAATGGCCGTTTACTGGTTATCGGAAATCGTCACCTCGGGTACGACGCAAAACTCAAGCGTCTGTTTGGCGATAAAAATGTGAAACTTATCGCTTCCAACAATAAGTTTGTGATTTTACAGGCTACAAAAAATCCTGCTAAATTAAGCGCAAAATAAGCTTTAGCAAAATAGTTAAAAGGAATAATAAAATGAGAAAATTGGTACTTGCGGCTTCGGTTGCGTTGCTTGCTGCGTGTTCAGCCCCTCAACAACCTCAGCTGAACCTGATGCCAGAAAGCACATTGAGCACCAATCCAATTGTTCAAGGCAAGACTTACAGTTTGACCAGCAAAGATGTACGTGCAGCGCAGTACGTGGCGTTGGTGGATAACGGCCGTTCGAACATTCTTCCTCTTCATGCTAAACAGAATTTACGTATTGCGTTAGAAGAAGCATTAGAGAAGCAATTCTCATCTCAAGGTTTCCATGCGGATCTAAACAGCAACAACGCGATTGAATTGAGCGTTCAAGAAGCGTTGGTCAACGTGAAGCATTCGGTGATGGAAAATGAGATGGATGCTAAAGTTGTGCTGGAAATCACAGCAGAGACACCTGAGGGCAAGCTAGTCAAAACTTATACAGGTACAGCAAAGCGATCTGGCACATTGAGTGCTTCTGATGCCGATATTGAAGAGACATTGAATGATGTGGTGACATTGACGCTTAAAGAGATTGCCAATGACCCTGAGCTTCGTCAATACATGCAGGAGCGTTTCTAATGTTACGCAAAGCGATTCTGTCCTTAGCACTACTCAGCTGCAGCGTTTGGGCTGGACCAAAAGTAGCGTTTGAAACGACACTTGGTTCATTTACGGTTGAGTTAAACGAAGAGAAAGCACCTATCACTGTCGCTAATTTTCTAAAATATGTAGAAGATGGGAGCTACGAGGGTACTATTTTTCATCGTATTATCCCAGGCTTCATGGCACAAGGTGGCGGCTTTAACCAAGATATGCAGATGGTGAAAACATACGCGCCAATCAAAAACGAAGGAAATAATGGTCTAAACAATGACCGTGCTACCATCGCCATGGCACGAACCAATGCACCAAACTCTGCAACTCGTCAGTTTTTCGTCAACTTAGTCGACAATGACTTTCTCAACTATGGCGCTCGACCACCAGGTTATGCTGTATTTGGTGAGGTTACTGAGGGGTTCGACGTTATCCAGAAAATGGCTCAGCAGCCGACCACGACGGTAGGCCGAATGCGTGATGTACCAGAGACGCAAATCGTCATCACCAAAGCTACACTACTTAAATAGCCAAAACGATAAGCCCTTTGAATAATCGAAGGGCTTTCTCTTTCAACGGCTTCATTTTATTGGATTGATTTATGTCTTCATTACCTTCCATCACTTGGTTGGAAACGGTAAAAAGTTACCTCGATAAACGACTCATGTGGGTTTTCATGCTGGGCTGCTCTAGCGGCTTTCCGTGGGTTCTTATCGGTTCAAACATGTCAGGTTGGCTAAAAGATGCCGGCTTGACCCTCTCCGCAATTGGCTATTTTGGTAGCGTTTTTGCGGTCTATGCGATCAACTTTCTGTGGGCACCTCTGGTTGACCGCGTGAAGCTGCCAGTCCTCTTTAGACTGCTGGGGCAAAGACGTAGCTGGATTTTCTTTTGTCAAAGTATCGTACTCGTCGCTACCCTATTTATTGCCGGTGTTAATCCAGCGGAAAACTTGGTGTTTGCGTCACTACTCGCCTTGTGTATTGCAACGGCTTCAGCGACACAAGACATCGCAATTGATGCTTTTCGTATTGATACTTTCCCAAAGTCAGAAGAGTCTAAACTGCCTCAAGCTTCTGCAATGGCGGTCATTGGCTGGTGGACAGGTTATTCACTACCGGGTTATTTAGCGTTTGTTAATGCTGACAGTGTCGGTTGGAATGGTGTGTATTACGGGATGGCGGTGATAGTCGGCATTCTAATGGTCTTTACGATTTTAGTCGGTGAACCTAAGACTCAACGCGAACAACTTCAGTCTGCCGCTGAACAACGCCACAAAGAAGTGGTTGGTTCGAAAGTCGTAGCTTGGTTTACCGTGACTGTTGTGGAACCTTTCCTTGATTTCTTTAATCGCAATGGTGTCCGTGTCGCGATTACTCTGTTGCTGTTCGTTTTCCTATTTAAAATTGGCGAAGCGTTTTTGGGCAGGATGTCGATCGCGTTCTACAAAGATATTGGTTTTAGCAATGAACAAATTGGCTATTACTCCAAACTGATTGGTTGGGGAGCCACCATCTTCTTTACTTTTGTCGGAAGCATGTTCAACGTTAGGTTTGGTATTGTACGTGGATTAATGATCGGTGGTATTGCTATGTCTGCCAGTAACTTGATGTTTGCTTGGATTGCTTCGGTAGGCCCAAACGAGCACTTGTACTTAGCCACGATTATTGTCGATAACTTTACGACTGCTTTCTCAACTGTCGCTTTTGTTTCATTTTTGACGATTCTAACCGGACAAGCATTTTCGGCAACTCAGTATGCGTTGCTTGCTTCTCTAGGAAACTTCGGACGGACGACTCTTGCTTCTTTCAGTGGCGAGCTAGTGGATTATCTTAATGATTGGAGTACATTCTTCGTGCTTACCGCTGTCATGGTCGTGCCAAGCTTGATTATGTTGTACTCGCTACGACATTACTTTGATGCTCTATTGGAAAAAGCACGTCACAAGCATTAACGAAACATATAAAAAACCACCGAATTCGGTGGTTTTTGTTTTGCGAGATATAAGATAAGAGGTCTATGGGTATAACCCTTTACCAAACATATTAAATATACGTGCCACGCCTTGAGTAAAGATCATCGGCTCAGTCAATACGGTTAAACACAAGCAGTCTTCTCCGGCCTTAGTGTAAGGGCTGTGCTTCACTGATGCGTCTCTAATCATCAAATCGCCCTCTTCATATTGGCCATCCTCGTCACTAAATCCGCCATGCAGGATCAATGTAGACTCCAGGCCTTTGTGCGTATGTTGAGGAATTTGCACATCTTCCCCGATGTACATTAAGCTGACACGAGCGTCTTCCCCTAGGTCAATCTGAGCACTGAAAACCTTGCCTCCGTAACTTCTCCATGACCCTACGAGGTCAGAGAAACGCGCTAAGGTTTTAGGAAGAGCGAAGCTTTTTCCTGCCACATTAACAGCAGCAGAGTCGCGGATCACGATGTTATCAGTCGCTGGCTCCGCGTTGATGATGTCATTGAACATGTCGTCAAATTCAGAAACATACTCAGAAGGTATGTCACTTACGATGTTCGCTTGACTTGCTTCGACTTGGTTCACATAAGCTCGGCACTTGGTGCATGTTTCTAAATGGGTTGCGACCACAAGACCAGAAACTGCATCAATGCTTCCCGAAGCGTATGCTTCTAACAAGCTGTTATCTGGGTGTTTGTTCATAGTTGCTCCGTATGCATTGAATGCCTTAGCTTTTCTACTGCAAGCCTCAGCCTGGATTTTACGGTACCGAGGGGTATATCAAATAATTCCGCGACCTGTTGATGAGGTAACTCTTCAAGATATACCGCTTGTAAAACATCTCTCTGGTTTTTCGGTAATATATCTAAAAACTTAACCACCTGTTCTTTCAACATATCTTGTTCTGGTGAATAGTGATCAACAAGATCTGGTGGATAATACTCTGACGGCCAAATGTCATCAGAATGAATGTGTAATTCCTTACCTTTCTGTTTTCTCAGCAGATCAAAACAAAGGTTTCGGATTATGGTATATATCCAAGTCGATAACGCGCTCTTTTCACCATCATAGAGGTGCGCTTTCTGCCAAACTGTCGCCATGGTCTCTTGCACCATCTCCATAGCAACTTGCTCATTACCAACATGTTTGTAAGCGAATTGCTTCAGCTTGGGTGCGTAAAAACGGAATACAAAAGCGAACGCATCTTTGTCTCGATCCTTCACTTTATCCATGTAATCGTTCCAATCACTGCGCCCCAGTTTTTTCGGGCTATCACTCATCATAATCGGCCTTAATTTGTGGGAGGAGTCTCCTCCTCCCATTCGTCCTAATCGGTCACGTCATCGACCAACAAGTTGAAACCACCGTTGTTCCCATCATCAATGGCAACGACTTGGTACACAACACCGTTCATTACATTGACTGGTGCTGAGTCAACCGCAACAATACTTGGGTTACCAGCCACTGTTACCGTTACATAATAGGTACCTTCAGCGACATATAATCCTTGTACGCTATTTTTATACGCAAAATTAGCAATAGTTGGATCACTTCCATCTATTCCTGCACTCGTAGTGAGGTAAATATCCACCATTTCCGCTATAGGATTAGCCGCCGCGTGTGTCACATTCAATGTCGCGCTAGTCGCCACAGCGCGTCTCATATCTTCAACAACCAGAGCTTCGATATCAATCGCTGGGCTAACAACACCGACTGCATAAACACTGTAATCCATTCCACCTGCAACCATTAACCCGTCAACATCTATGATCGGATTGGTTGTTGTGCCATCCACGTAAACGTCAATATCGTAAGCGCCAGCAGCAAGATCCAAATAACCACGAATCTCTTTGAACGCTAAGTCGGCAAGAGGAGCGAAGGCCGCCCCGTTAACGTTAACATCGACGACTGGCGCTCCATCGACAAGGTGTCCGACTCTTACTTCAGCTTGGCTGCCCATATCTTCAATTATAGAAGAGCCAGAACCGTCCAACACCAAGAGTTTGACAGGTGACGTGCTATTCGAATCTCCTGTGCCGATAGCGGCAATCGTCAAGTTGGAGTTAGCCGCAAGAGATACTGTGCCCGAGTCAAAAGCAACGCTGTCTCCTACGGCAAGTCGAACTTGATACTCACCAGCTGGGATGTTCAATACGTCGGTAGAAGCTTTGTAAGCAAGGTTAGTTATTGGAGTCGCGCTAGCAAGAGCAGCACCTGGCTCAGTGACATAAAGATCAACAGCAGGAACGCCTGAAGCTGCATGAACAACTTGAACATCTAGACTATTGGCATCAGCCATTGAATCGGAGCTGCGAGTCACAACTAAAGGCTCAACTGGGTTTGGCGAACCATCGGCATCGCCAACAACGAACACGTTATAATTGAGGTCGGAATCAAGATCTAGTTCTGTTTTAGGTATTACGGTCGCGGTTTGATTACCTGGGAGCTGAACATCGACCTGAATCGAATTCATCCCCTCTCGCAATTTAACGTAGCCAGATCCCACACCATAATCAACATTCGTTAATGATGGTTTATCGTTGATCCACACATTTGCAAGCGGCGCATCAGAAGAAGCGTGCACTGCTTGTAAATTGGAATACTCGATAGTGTCACTGTCGGAGCCACACGCCGCCAGTCCTAATGTCGCAACAATAGTTAGCGCAGCTTTATTAAATCCTTTCATATCCTTGCCTCTTTGTTAGTCGGGGCTTCTATGGCTTCTGTCAGAAATTGCAACGCAGGAATACAGTCCTCTGCGCCGACTAGCTGTTCGAACAGATTGCAGTCTAGGGGTAGTAACTCAAGCCAACGCTGAGTAACCCAAGCAGAGTCATCGTAAAAACGATGCTGGTAGAGGCTTCCAAGTTGAGGAAACTCTTCATAAACATGGGATAACTGCTGGCTTAAAAAGAAGAAATCTGGTGAGTTGTCTAGATGTTGCCAATTGTCTAACCATTCAACCTCTGCATGACGTAAGCCATCCGCATCTGCACGGACGCGTTTGACAACAAAGCGTTGCTCACCAGCAACTGTAATACCAAGAAGGCCATCACTGAGTGTTTCAAAATCAACGATCCTGACCAAAGTTCCGATAGATGAAACGTTACCCACGTCTTTAGGGTCACCTTCACTTCCTACCAGGCAAACTCCAAAGCCCACATTTTGTAGGCTGCATTCCTTTACCATTCGCTTATATCGTGGCTCAAAAATGCGCAGATTCATTTTACCCTCAGGGAGTACAACTGAAGTGAGTGGGAATAACATGACTTCTTTCATTCAAACGTCCTCTTTGATTCACGGATACATACGAATCCCTTATCACTCCGATCACTAACGATTTATGTTGGTTAATCGACTGGCTTAAAAAGTCATAAAATCGCTTACGCAAACGATCCAAATCACACATTTATTGCAATCAAATGCAACAAACAAAAAGTTCCGTAAATAAAGATAATTTCGTGACACAACTCACCAAAAACGTTCAGTTTTGCACCCTTTATCACTTTCATTTGGGATTTTTATCGCTATTATTCCCGCCAATTGGAAAGCGCAGCATAGATTGCGTGTTCTGAATCATTACAAACATAGAGAGTCCCCTTATGCGTAAATCACTTTTAGCTCTTAGCCTTCTAGCGGCTACTTCAGCTCCAGTTATGGCGGCAGATTACTCTGACGGCGATATCCACAAAAACGATTACAAGTGGATGCAGTTCAACTACATGTACTCAATTGATGAAATGCCACGAGTTAAAGGCGCTGACGACAACGCTCACGATTACCTAGAAATGGAATTTGGCGGTCGCTCTGGTATTTTCGACCTATACGGTTACGTAGACGTATTTAACCTAGCGACTAAAGATAACCAAGATAAGTCAATTGAGAACGGCGCTCCTGACAAGATGTTCATGAAATTTGCACCACGTATGTCTCTAGATGCCGTAACTGGTAAAGACCTATCTTTCGGTCCAGTTCAAGAGCTATACATTGCATCTCTAATGGAATGGGGCGGTAACAACGGTGGTGTAAACAACCAGAAAATCGGTTTAGGTTCTGATGTAATGGTTCCTTGGTTAGGTAAAATCGGCCTAAACCTGTACAGCACTTACGATGGCAACAACAAAGGTTGGAACGGTTTCCAAATCTCGACTAACTGGTTCAAACCATTCTACTTCTTCGACAATGGTTCATTCATTTCTTACCAAGGTTACATTGATTACCAATTCGGTATGGATGATGATGCTGGTAACAAATTTGGTACTACCGCGTCAAACGGTGGTGCAATGTTCAACGGCATTTACTGGCACTCAGATCGCTTCGCGGTTGGTTACGGCCTGAAAGCATACAAAGAAGTATATGGCGTAAAAGACGGTCTACAAGTTGCTCCAGGTGTTGAGCTAGAATCGACTGGTGTAAGCCACTACCTAGCTGTAACTTACAAGTTCTAATTGAACCACTAAGTTTGCTCAAAAATGGCGCCTTTCGGCGCCATTTTTATTTGCTTTCCTTTTTTCCCTCATTATCCTTGCAGCAAACCTTTTTAATGAGAGCGTTTGGTGAATATCCTTATCCTCGGTCCAGGTGCGGTGGGCTCACTCTGGGCAACAAAATTTAAGCTTGCCGGGCACAATGTTTCATTGTGGGGAAGAAGTTCAGAGAGACAACAATCACTTCAGTTGGATGACACACCCGCAATCGTATTCAGTAATCAAGATATTTCCTCCGTAAATAAAGCAGATCTAATTTTGATCACGGTAAAAGCTTGGCAAATGGAAGACGCCATTCAGCCTTTACTGCCTCATACCAACGCAGACACGATTATCATGCTGATGCACAATGGTATGGGTACCGCCTCTGGCGTGGAGAAGGCTCTGCCAAACAATCCTATCGTGCTCGCCACAACGACGCACGGCGCATACAAACCAGATAACCAACACGTACTGCATACCGGTCACGGAACAACGCAAGTGGGTGGTTATAATGACAAAGGAATGCAGTGCGCTTTTCTGCAAGATGTTATGCATCATGCTCTTCCAGAGGCCATTTGGAATCCACACATCCAATCTGCGTTATGGACTAAGTTAGCAATTAACTGCGCGATTAACCCACTGACTGCGATTCAGCAGTGTAAGAATGGTGAACTTGCGAAGCCCGAGTTTAAGATACAACTCGAAAGCATCACTCAAGAACTGGTTGAAGTAATGAGTAAAGAAGGTATTGCTATCGAGTTTCGCTCTCTTTTCGATACGGTACTGCAAGTGGTGAACGCCACAGCTGAGAACTATTCTTCAATGAGACAAGACGTATTCCATCAGCGTCGAACGGAAATTGATTTTATAACCGGATACTTGTTAAAGGCTGCCGAGAAACATCGCATCAATACGCCTGAGAATTTAAAACTTTACCAACGCATCAAACAAATAGAACAAAGCTGGACAGAACAATGAGTAAGAAAATCTTAGTGCCAATCGCTCCGGGCACCGAAGAAATGGAAGCCGTCACCGTTATCGACATGATGGTTCGCGCGGGTTATGACGTTACGGTAGCGAGTGCTGCTTTTGATGGCTCATTGACGATGAAAGCTTCTCGCGGAGTCACACTAACAGCCGATTGTAAACTGGTCGATATCGCTGATAATGAGTTTGACGCCATAGCGCTTTCTGGTGGTGTTGGTGGTGCAGAAATTTTTCGTGATAGCACGGTGATGATAGAAATCCTTAAGCAGCACATCTACGAGGGAAAATTGGTCGCTGCTATCTGCGCAGCACCAGCGTTGGTATTGCAACACCATGATCTTTTCCCACAATCACTGATGACCTGTCACCCGAGCTTTCAGTCACATATCCCGGAAGAGAAGTGGCGCAGCAAACGCGTGACCTTTGATATCAACCACAACCTGATCACTAGTCAAGGTCCGGGTACAGCTTTAGAGTTCGCGATGGAAGTAATCATTCAACTCTCAGGTAAAAAACACGCATGGTCAGTTGCTGAACCAATGATCCCTCTGCCTACTCTGCACTACCACAAGCTTGGTGAAGAATAATGTTTGACGTAAATGCTGTACGTGAGCAATTTCCCGCTCTAAATCAATCCGTCAACGATACGCCCTTAGTGTATCTAGATAGCGCAGCGACAACGCAAAAACCGCAATGTGTGATTGATGTCATCAGTCATTACTACAGTGCGCAAAATGCCAATGTTCACCGTGGCAGCCACAGTTTAACGGCTAATGCCACCAGCCAATTTGAAGCGGCACGAGAACGAGTGGCAAGCTTTATTGGTGCAAACAGCTCTAAAGAGATCATTTGGACACGGGGCGCAACCGAAGCACTGAACTTAATTGCTCAAACCTACGCCCGTAGCACGTTACAACCAGGTGATGAGATCTTGATTAGCGAGATGGAGCACCACGCCAACATCGTGCCCTGGCAAATCGTGGCAGAACAAACGGGTGCTAAAGTCATTAAAGTTCCGATGACATCAGATTGCCAGTTCGACATCAGTGCATTTGAGGCGCTTCTGTCTGACCGCTGTAAAATTGTTGCTTGCGCACAAATAACCAACGTAACAGGCACACACCAACCTATCGAAAAAATCACTGAACTGGCGCACAACGTTGGCGCGGTTGTTGTAGTTGATGGCGCGCAAGGCATCGTACATGAGCAACTTGATTTATCGACATCAGATATCGATTTCTACGTTTTCTCAGGTCACAAACTTTATGCACCAGCAGGCATTGGGGTTTTATACGGCAAGCTTGAACTTTTGGAAGCCATGCCACCATGGCACGGCGGCGGTAAAATGGTTGAACGCGTTTCTTTCGAAAAAACGACGTTTTCTGCACTTCCTGGAAAATTTGAAGCGGGCACACCAAACGTTGCGGGCGCGATTGCTCTAGCGAAAGCCATTGAGTGGTACCAAGGTTTTGACCATCACGAAGTAGAGACTCATCTCCATGCGCTTCAGGATAAGGCCTACCAAGCACTAAGCGCTTTGGATGACATTCATATTCTAGGCTATCAACCGAATGCCTCTGTACTGACGTTCGTCATGGACGGCGTTCATCACCAAGATATTGCGACGCTGCTCGATCAACAAGGCATTGCGATACGAGCAGGACACCACTGCGCTCACCCATTGATGGATGCGCTAAATGTGAAAGGCACGGTACGCGTCTCTTTTGGTATTTATAACACGACGAACGATGTGGAAAGACTCATCGCCGCCGTAGAAAAAGCCGTCGACATGCTATAACGCCAACGGTTTGATTTGGAGTAACCAACAAGGTTACTCCATCTGCCTATCCAGAGTCGCCACGCAATTTCTGCCATTTCTTTTCGCAGCATAAAGCGCTTTATCTGCATGCGCATACAAACGTTTGGTGGTTTCATTTCTGCCTATTTCCACCACGCCTACACTCACCGTGACCGGAATTTCAATCTTTTCAAATTCGAACTGACAATTTTGAATGTGGGAACGTACTTCCTCTCCTACCTCTTTCGCCGCCGACAGAGAAGTTTCTGGCAAAATAATCGCAAACTCCTCCCCTCCGACTCTTGCAAAAATTTCGTCTTTGACGAGTAAGTGAGAAACCAAATCAGCTAACGTCTCTAAGACATAATCCCCCGCATCATGACCACGTTTATCATTGATGACTTTAAAAAAATCCAAATCAAATAATAACAACGCGGAGTGATAATCCGGAGCTTGGGATTTAATAACTTCTTCTGTGAGCTTTTCGAAAAAGACACGTCGGTTGTAGATGTTGGTAAGAGCATCAATTTGGCTTTGATGGCGAAGAAGGGTTTCAACTCGGTGGCGATTGGAGATGTTGCGTGTAAGAATAAGGACAACGCGACGACCTCGGTATTTTATAGCGAGTGGGCAGATCTTGCCTTCGTAGTATAGGTCGCCTCTTGGCCCACTGTTAGCATCTATTCCCTGAATGCTGTCGGCGCACATCTTGTACTCGATCGTCACAATACTGTCTTGTTTCAGTGAACGATTTATCTGTTCGATAAACCAGTCAGCTTTATCTTTCTCAAGTACGCTGTGCAGCGTCTCACCTATCAAATTACTTCCATCGTGATAGGCTTTTTTATCTGTTCCTCCAAAAACATCAATATAGATACCATCTTCACTCAGAATAAAAGTGGGGTC
Organism: Vibrio sp. Vb2131; assembly: GCF_033338535.1. Classification (NCBI taxonomy): domain Bacteria; kingdom Pseudomonadati; phylum Pseudomonadota; class Gammaproteobacteria; order Vibrionales; family Vibrionaceae; genus Vibrio; species Vibrio sp. Vb2131. The sequence continues at coordinate 273,072 of NZ_JAWOSW010000003.1, read as the reverse complement.
TGGCATTCCGGATAACACGTCTTGCGCATGTTCCAAGGTGAATTGCATATAGGGAGGTTCCTAGCATTTGTATCTAAGTAACCCAATCGCTTCCAAGTGTGTTTCCACATTGGGGAATAGGAGCGAGTGGGGCATATGTCTATTATCTAATATAGACAAATTTTAAATACAATTGAGTTTATAAAAACCAAGTGGGCAATATAATGAACCAGGATCAATAGAATGGTTAATTAACGCTAAAATAGTCGACCATTTGCATATTTTTTATCCATTTGCAAAAAATATCTCAACTCAGATACAAAAAACGCCAAACAGCTAGGCTATTCGGCGTTTTTTAAGAATTGGGAAAATGACTCGTTACACGGCGGTTTGCTTAATCTGCTCTACAATAGCTTTCAAGCCATTACCACGTGACGGGCTTAAATGGGAGACAAGCCCCAGTTGATCAAAATAAGCATCAATATCAAATGCTTGAATTTGATCGGCCGTTTTACCGTCATAAGCTGCCATTACCAAGGCAATCAATCCACGGACGATACGCGCATCGGAGTCCCCACAAAAATGCCAAACGCCATCTTGCTCTTGGCTCACTAACCACACCAAGCTTTCACAACCCGAAACGGTAACTTGTTCTGATTTCAGCTCTTCTGGCATTTGTGGCAGCTTTTTACCCCACTGAATAACCTGACGGTAGCGATCTTCCCAGCCTTGAAATTGCTGCATAGTCGCTACAATGTCTTCGCTGGTGATATCTGTACCAAATGGAGAAACGGGAAAATCTGTCATGACGCGCTCTTCTTCTAGTTTACTTCTTATATTTTGAAATCAACTTCTCAACGATTCGCGATACCGCGACAAAGCCAAACGTTGCAGTTACGACAGTCGCCGCACCAAAACCGCTAGCGCAATCCATACGTTTTGGGCCTTCCGCTGTCGACTTCACACCACACACTGAACCGTCTGCTTGAGGATACTTCAGCTGCTCGGTTGAAAACACGCAATCAATACCAAACTTACGAGCCGGATTCTTAGGGAAGTTATGATGACGACGCAAGGTGTCTTTGATTTTCTTCGCTAGAGGATCTTGGATCGTTTTCGTTAAGTCAGCGACCATGATCTGCGTTGGGTCAACCTGACCACCAGCGCCCCCCGTAGTGATCACTTTGATCTTGTTGCTGCGGCAATACGCCAACAAAGACGCCTTCGCTTTTACGCTGTCAATCGCATCTAGCACGTAATCAAACTCTTTGCTTAAGTACTCATGTTGATTGTCTGGCGTGATGAAATCATCAATCAGATTGACTTTACACTCTGGGTTGATCAATTTGACACGCTCGGCCATCACTTCAATTTTGCTTTGGCCAACGGTGCCCGTCATCGCATGAATTTGGCGGTTAATATTCGTGACACAAACATCGTCCATATCAATCAGAGTCAGCTCACCGATCCCGGTACGGGCCAGCGCTTCGACCGCCCATGAACCCACGCCACCAATACCAATAACACAAACGTGTGCAGCGCGAAGAATGTCCACTTCACTGTTGCCATAAAGACGACGAGTGCCGCCAAAGCGTTGATTGTAGCTGTCAGATGCTGGGGTATCGAGTTCACGCATATTGAAGTCCAGATGATCGATAGAAAAACAAAGAGTGCGATTTATACGCACTCTTTGATGAAATGTCTAGATAAGAGGCGGTTCCTCTTTCTTGGGTCGCTATTGTAGCTTTTCTGGCGGTAAAGCCCAAGGCGCTTGAGTTGGTGAGTTTTCCAGCCCAAGTTTCCACACTCGACCAAAATGCTTGTAGTGCCCTGCTTCCGTTCCCGCTCTCGCACCAATACCATGATACAGATCCAAATGGTTCTGTTTTACCGCACCACCAGTGTCTAAAACGATCAGCATTCGCAGTTGATGCGCACCGCTCCACGTACCATCCGCATTCAGCAATGGTACTTCCGCCAAGATTGGTGTGCCCATTGGTAAGATAGAACGGTCACCCGCGACCGCGGCCATTGGCAACAAAGGAATACCAGCCGATCCCGTTACTGGCGCTTCCGCTTTTGGCGCAAAGAAAACGTAAGAAGGGTTTTGCTCCAACAACTCGCGTACTGTTGCGTCGTCGTTGTCCATCACCCACTCTTTAATCGCTTTGAGAGACATTTTTTCACGCGGCACTTCACCACGTTCAATCAAAATGCGGCCAATACTAACGTAAGCTTTATTATTTTTCCCTGCGTACGCGAAGTACTCCAACGTATCATCATCTTCAAAATGCACATAGCCACTGCCCTGCACTTCCATCATAAACGGGTCAATACGATTAGGCGCATAACCTAGCACTAAACCTTGTCCATCTAGTGCTCCATTGTAGATCTCCGCGCGAGTCGGACAATCTGATGAGCAGTTTGGCTTGCCATAAACTGGGTACTTAAAAATGTCGTTTGGTGTATGACGCAGTTCCATCACGGGAGAGAAGTATCCGGTAAACAACACATTACCTTTTTTATCACCACCACCCAATTGCGCGGCTTGAATGCCAAACGCACTCAACGCACTGGTATCTCCGCTCTGTTGCGCCCACTCACTTAATCGTTGATATAGCGGTTGGTACATCTTCGCCATGGATGGTGACTTTATCACCACTTGCTCAGCTTGCTTGTTAAATTCAGTAAAATCGCGTGGTTTGTTAGACTCAACCACATCCACTTGATTGAGGATCTGAGGAAACTCACCATCAAGATATTGCTGAGCACGATCATTTTGTTGAGCACAGCCAAAGAGTAGGCTCAAAGAGATAATAGGAAGGAGTTTTTTTAACACGTGTCTTTTCCGTAAAAGAGAATAGCAAAAGGATGGCAAACAAATGCATACGGTGCAATTGAAAAGCAACGACAAAATGTTTCAACGCTAAGCCAATCCGTTTACTCGTTGTGAATTCATTCAGTTAATACAACATGATAGCAGCGGAAGAATTACGGAATTGTCCGGATTATGTTTGAAAGTAAGATTTACTGATTGAGAGATGAAATTGTGATCATCCATGTGACTCACAGACGCAAGAGATCTCTGCTTAACAGACAAAGATAAAAACGACTATCTTACCGCAATCCTTGCACGCCCCTCTAAACGGAATACAGGTAGATAATGTGCATTGGCATCCAGCTTCATTTCTGCATGCTGCTTACCCACAAAATTGAAGTTCCGCTCATTTGAACCCACTCGATACGAAAACGAATCCCCATCGAATTCAAAACTGGTCGCCACTGTAGAACCATTTACGGTAACACCGCGCTCACTCAACACAAATTCTTCACGAGCATAAGGCGCAACATCTTGCTCAACCCAGCGACCATAAATTGTCGATTTGGGAATGGGCGGATTAATGGTTCGAGTAATCAAATCACTATACAGCATGCACACGACAACGGTTCCAACTATCGCTATAAGCATGAGAGAACGCTCTAGCCACTTACGAAGCATTGATTTAGATGACGTTTTTGACAGATTTGAAGCAGTGATCGCAGCATTCTTATTAACAGCAGAAGACATGAGGTTCACGTATTGAGGAAAGACGCCACCATTGTAACCTTCCCTCTTAACGGGACCAAGAACCTACCTCAATATGTTTGTGCTTTATTCCAAAATTTCACCTTGCCACCGAGTGAATAAAAAGGCATCATTTTAACATAATTAAACAAAGGAATGGCTGTAGTGAAAATTCGTAGTACTGCTCTCGTAAAAGGATTCCGTCAATCAACACCTTATGTCAATGCTCACCGCGGAAAAACCATGGTGATCATGCTGGGCGGAGAAGCCGTCGCACACAAAAATTTTGGCAATATTATTAATGATATCGCACTCATGCACAGCCTCGGAATCAAAGTCGTGGTGGTGTATGGTGCACGTCCTCAAATTAATCAGCTGCTAGAAAAACAAGACCTCACTACGCCTTACCACAAAAATATCCGCATTACGGATGAATCGGCTTTATCTTTTGTTATGCAAGCTGCCGGACAACTTCAACTTGCGATTACTGCGCGCCTATCAATGAGCCTCAACAACACTCCGATGGCAGGCACCCAGCTCAATGTCGTTAGCGGAAACTACATCATTGCTCAGCCACTCGGCGTTGATGATGGTGTGGACTATTGCCATAGTGGACGCATTCGCCGCATTGACACCGATGCTATCAACCGCACTCTTGATCAAGGTTCAATTGTTCTGCTAGGTCCCATTGCTAGCTCTGTGACTGGCGAGTGCTTCAATTTATTATCGGAAGAAGTCGCCACCCAACTAGCGATAAAGCTGGGTGCGGATAAGCTGATTGGTTTTTGCTCCGAACAAGGTGTCATTGATGACAACGGCAATGCTGTCGCCGAGTTACTACCAATTGAGGCGGAGCATGTCATCAAAACGCTCTCTGAAAATACGTCTCCTGACCTAGATTACAACACTGGAACACTGCGCTTTCTTAAAGGCTCTATTGCCGCTTGCCGTGCCGGAGTACCTCGTAGCCACTTGATCAGTTATAAAGTAGATGGCGCCTTAATTCAGGAGTTGTTCTCTTTCGACGGTATCGGTACCCAAGTTGTTATGGCGAGTGCTGAACAAGTGAGGCAAGCTAATATTGACGATATTGGCGGTATCTTAGACCTCATTCGCCCGTTAGAAGAACAAGGTGTACTGGTTAGGCGCTCTCGAGAACAGCTAGAGCAAGAGATTGGAAAATTTACCATCATCGAAAAAGACGGCTTGATTATTGGCTGTGCTGCCCTTTATCCATACCCAGAAGAGCGTAAAGCTGAGATGGCTTGCGTAGCGATTCACCCTGACTATCGTGATGGAAACCGAGGTTTGTTACTGCTCAACTACATGAAACATCGTTCTAAATCCGAAACCATTGATCAGATTTTTGTCCTCACGACACACAGTTTGCATTGGTTTAGAGAGCAAGGTTTTTACGAAGTCAGTGTCGACTATTTGCCTGGAGCCAAACAAGGGTTATATAACTTCCAGCGTAAGTCAAAAATCTTAGCGTTAGATTTATAGCTTAACCTTAAATCAGGGAGCGAAACTTAACGTTCCGCTATACCAAAACCTCAAGGTGCGGGATTCAGTTCATTCACGCTCAACCCTGCACATCGAGCTTGTTTAGGAACGAGTTTGTTGAGGAATAAGGCCACACATAAACCCTACTCCGGACTAGCGGGTCATCATGTAAACCCAACTTAGAAATGCGCAAACCATTGCTTGATTTTTGTTCCAATTTTATCTTTTAAATATACATTTGGTTGGCTATACTCTGCTCGCTAGTGATTGGTTTTTAACCAATACGAAATGGATCTAGGTGATGTAATGTAGCCTTCACCCTAAAATACTGGGCAATTGAAAAACTAGTTAGCTCCGTATTGCACACCAAGGACAGTTGTTAATCTGACTTTAAATAAGCCGAGACGAGCACTGTTATGAGAACAATCATTTGTAATTCGCTTCAAAGCTTCTGGGATATGGCTGACAATCAGTTTTTAGAAGGCCTAGACGTCCACTGTGTTTTCCCCGTAAATGACGCTATCCGAGATTTTATTCTTGCTTATCAACAGCAATACAAAATACGCAGCGTGTCTTTTACCAATGCGTTTGCAAAACATGCATAAAAGAAGACCGAGCCATAAGCTCGGTCTTCTTTTACGTACGTAATTAATTCAAAACAAAATCATAGCTAACAAAGATGCAAAAATAGTGACTACGATAAAGATTAAAATAGTCCAGTACACTAGCCCAATACTTATGAACCACTTTGGGCAAACTCTACGAATATCTGTTAGCTTTCTTTTTTTGGCCAACTTAGGAAATGCAACTGCGGCAACAAGAGCTAATCCATGTATTAAGGCCCCAAAGTGAAATCCAGAAACTAAAGCAAGCTCAATATCTGTATAGTGCTCACTAGTATACGCATAGTGCTTTACTTTTTGCGGCGTGATAACAATAAGCAAAATACCTACTATCAGGTACCAAAAAACTAACAAAGCACCTGCAACAAAAAATGTAATAAAAGAAACTTCTAATAACTGCAAACTTCACCGACCTTCTATTCCAGCTCTCAAGTAATAGACATCCAAACCACCATTGAGCCTAAAGTGATCATAGCTAGAAGCAATAAAACGCTTATATAAATACGGCAAATTCCGATGAATAGACCGGAGCAAACTTGATGAATATCAGCAAAGCCCCTTCTCCTCGCTAAAGTTGGTAAAGCGACCGCCGCAACTAAGCCTACACCATGTACTAAAGCACCAAAGTGAAAACCCGAGACTAAAGCTAACTCTACTTCTGAATAATGTTTCGGATAAAAAGCAAACCGCTTCACCTTTAGTGGTATAAAAAATATAAAAATTGCTCCGATAATAACGAACCATAAAAACGTACCTCCTCCGGCGATAAAGAAGGTTAGAAAAGACGAGTCGAGCAATCCCATATTCAGCTGCCTTTGATATGTGAATGAGAAAGGAGAAATATATCGCTAAGAAAGAGCCTTACTCAATAACAATCCATTTTGCATGAAAACGAAATGGCAAATATAAGACCCGCCACAAAGAATCATCTTCGAAAATGTCACAATCACAAGTAAAAATTAATTCGTAAGCCGCTTTACTAACCCACTCGCACGAGTGGTTTTCACCTTAATGCCTCGCTTCAGAACATTAAGTTCGGCGTAAAGAGCTAAACGCTTTTTCGCGCGGGTAATGCCTGTGTAAATCAACTCACGGGTTAATATCGGGCTAAAGTCTGGTGGCAAAATCATCAGGGTGTAATCAAATTCACTGCCTTGCGATTTATGGATGGTCATGGCGTAAGCCGTTTCATGTTCAGGTACTCGGCTCGGTAAGACCGATTTCACACTGCCGTCAGGTAACTCAAAAAAGACTTTCAAACGCGGTTCTTCTTCAGTGTCATCTCGCATGCAAATACCAATATCACCGTTATACAAACCTAAACCGTGATCATTACGCGTAACCATGACGGGTCTGCCGTGATACCAAATTTCATCCTGAACTTGAATGAACTTGCGCGCCGCGAGCGCTTTCTCGATGCGTTGGTTTAGCCCAGCCACACCGAAGTCACCTTCACGGATCGCGCACAGCAATCGGCATTGGTTGAAGGTATCTAACACCGCTTTGGCTTTGTGCGTTAGCGACTCTGGCTCTCCGGTTTTAGGATCAGTTTCCTGTTGTCCAATGCGTTTGAGGTAACGACCGTATTCCTGCACCAACGTCTGCATCAGTTGGTTGTAATGTTGACTACTTAGCGCGAAATGTTCGATGTCAGAAAAGTCACGCGCCCAGACGTTATCTACGCTCGCAGCAGAACCTGAGTTAACCGCTTTTGCCAACTGACCAATGCCTGAGCGAGCGTCAAATCGGTAACTCTTTTGCAGCATACATAAACTATCGGCAATGCTAGATGCACTGTTACCCGTATGGGCTAAAGTATCGAAGCCCGTCAGTTTTGCGATGGCTGACGCCTGCTCTTTGCCATAACCCAACGCATGGAACGAACAGATATCACCCAACACTGCCCCTGCTTCAACTGAGGCAAGTTGATCTTTATCACCTAGCAAAATCAGCCGCGCATGTTTCGGTAAGGCATCGACCACTTTATACATCATTGGTAAATCGACCATCGACGCTTCGTCGATAACCAAAATATCCAAATGCAGTGGATTTTGCTTGTTGTGACGAAATTCTGCGCTATTAGGAATCGCACCCAGCAACCGATGTAAGGTACTCGATTCAGTCGGAATTTTGGCTTTTAGCTCCGGAGAAACTGGCAGCTCTTGCACCGCTTTACCAATGGACTCGGTTAATCGCGCCGCCGCTTTCCCCGTCGGGGCCACCAGCTTGATGGTTAGATTTTTCTCTTGCGTCGCCTGTTCAATCAAAGCAGCAAGCAATTTGGTTACTGTCGTCGTTTTACCCGTACCAGGGCCACCAGAAATCACAGCAAATCGACGAGTTAACGCAACCGCCGCCGCGACTTTTTGCCAGTTCACACAAGCTGAGAGTGGCACGAGTTCATCCAGTATTTGCAAATCTTGAACCTTGCGCGCATTGCTAAGCACGGAATCAATGGCGTGCCAATCCAACGATTCGCTTGCGACCACATCAAGGTGGTCACACACCAATTGCTGACGCAACACTTGGTTGCTGCTTCCCGCTTCTACTGCTTTGCCCAACGCGTTAAACAGAAAATGGTATTGGCGTGCGAACAGATGGTTGAGCAACTCCGATAATCGCGCAAACTCTTGTGGTTGCAAGTTAACTGCGGCGCCCAGCTGATTGAGCTTTTCCGCCAGTGTCACTTCATAATGCCAATAGCGATGCAGATACAGACGCTCACCATCGAACATTAAAGGCAAGGCTTCTCCTTGCGCGCCGACCACGCTGGAATTTTGTAATACTTGAATCCAGTCTATGCCTTGCAACTGTGTGTTAAGCGCCAATGCCGACTCACCAAACAGCCCTAGCTTACTGGCTAAATCCGTAGTTTGCCCTTGTGCATCGCACAGAGACAGACAGATATGTCCTTTACCAAGCTCACTACTGACAACACCAGCGATAAACGCCAGTGCTTGGCTGTCCGACTGTTCATCATGCGTTTGAGAATCAATAAAACAGGCGAATTGGTAGTCGAGCTGACGAATAGCACCTTTGTGCGCCAAGCGTTCCAACACTACCAATAGGCTATCTTGGTCAGAATGAAGATTGTGATTTGTCGTCATTAAAGTAGCTCCATCTGCCCGGCTTGAGTTGAGCGCGTTTCAAGTACTTGACCATCAATCAAACGATCCATCTCTTGTAAGAACTCGAAAGTTGGTTTCGCGGCAAAAATGCCGTGGTCACTCTGCCCATCCATGCCGCGCAAGAACAAGTAATACACGCCACCAAAGTGCTGTTCATAATCATAATTGGCCAATCGGCTGCGTAGGAAACGATGCAGGGCTAACGCATAAATCTGGTACTGCAAATCGTAGCGGTGATCTGCCATCGCCGATTTCAGAGCCTCACCATGATAGTGCGTCACATCGTCGCCAAGATGATTCGATTTCCAGTCAAGCACGTAGTATTTACCTTGATGTTCAAACACCAAGTCGATAAAACCTTTGAGCATGCCTTGCACGGTTTGGAAACCTAAATCCCCCGCTTTCGCCGACAACGGATCGTGACGTTGAATGACTCGGTTTAACGCCGGTGCAGACAAAACTTCAATCGGCAGCAAAAATTCCATCTCCACCAAACGTTGCGACGGTGCTTTTTGATTCAGCAGCAAAGACTTACCATCCAACGGCGTTGCGAGTACGGTATCAATCAATTGCTGTAAAATAGGTAGCCACTCTTCATCGAGCTGTTCGCTTTCCATCAAGCCAAGGATGATTTGTGTATTCTCTTCCGTAGTGGCTGGCTGAGTAAATTCAACTTCCTCAAACAAGCTGTGCAGGAACGTACCCGGACGCGCACCACGAGGGAAGGTAAAAATAGAGCGCTCTGGCTCCACCAAATCCGCTTCGTCTTGCTCTTCAGATGAGTCGATATCAAAACCCGTAATCTCAATCGTGGCATCATGCTCGGCGTGATGAGAGCCTTGCTTGACCAAGCCAGAATAACTGGTGATGCGCCAGTTTCTATCGATAGGGTTTTGCAGCTCTTTCGCGCTAAGATCGTGTATTTCTTCTTGTGGCGCTACGTACTTCTCTTCGAGTTGCTGCGGCGGATCGGCCACAACGACACAATCAAGCTCGTCTTGTTGCTTTGTTAAACCTTGTTGCAAATCGTTAATGCCACCTTCTTGACCATTTTGAATCAAATAGCCAATCGCACTGCGGTGTACACCAGTTGGCTCTTTGGTCGAACGGCCATTGCGCAAAGGTGAGGCACCGATAAAACACGCATACACAGCTCGCGTTAGTGCTACGTATATCAAGCGTAAGTCTTCCGCCAAACGCTCTTTATCCGCTTGCTTCATGGACGCATCGTTGCCAGTAATATCCAGTACCGTGCGGTCATTGGCTGCATCGTAATATTTGGCTTCACTGGCTTCTCGATAGCTGAACACAAACGGCAGAAATACGAGGTCATACTCCAAGCCTTTTGATTTGTGAATAGTTACGATCTGCACTAAGTTACGTTCCGATTCTAAACGTTGGATTTGGTCATCACTGCCACCCAAACCGTTTTCCGCATCACTGATAGACTGAGCGAGCCAACGCAGTAGACCGTGATCGCTGTCCAGTTCATTACTGGCTTGTTGAAGCAGTTCACCGATGTGCATTAAATCGGTAAGCACTCGCTCACCATTTTCACCCTGTGAACTCGCGCCTTCTTCTAGTAATCGCTCGGCAATATGGCGTTTGCTGATCACCGCCCGCAGCATCGGCAGCACACCACGCTGAACCCAAAGTTTGCGATATTCTTTGAATTCGTTTACGGCGTTTTCCCACACAATTTCATCGTTATTAAGTGCATCCAAACTTGCTGCATCAAGGGCAAACAGCTCAGAGGCAAGACTTGCACGCAGCGCACGGTCATTTTCTGGAGTCAGCACCGCTTGCAGCAAACGCTGTAGATCCTGCGCCACTGAACTGGTAAACACACTGTCTCGGTTAGACAGGTACACGCTGGCAATGCCTTGTTCAGCCAGCGCTTGTTTGATCATTCGACCTTCACTACCTGTTCGAACCAACACCGCGATATCGCCCGCTTGAACCGCTTTCTGTTTTTCGCCATTCACCAGACACGCTTGCCCCTGTTGAGCCTGCGTCAAAATAGTTTGGATTTGGCTTGCAGTCGCCTCTGCCATTCGAGTCAAATACTCGCCTTTTGGTAGCGGTTTATCGTCCGCTTCTTGCAACCAATAAGTCAGCGCCGGTTGCTTTTGGCCACCCATAGTCCAAATGCGTTTTTCGGCATTGGGACTGTACTTAACGGGTAAGAACGGAATATCTGAATCATAGATAAATGGACTGTCTGGCAAAGCAAATACTTGGTTTACCGCCTGCACCATATCTGCGCTAGAACGCCAGTTGGTTCCTAACGTATAGTGGGCACTTACTTGGTTACGCGCTTTGATATAAGTGAAAATGTCTGCGCCACGAAAGCCATAAATCGCCTGCTTGGGATCACCGATCATAAACAAACCACATTCCGGATTATTCAGATAAATACGGCTGAAAATACTGTATTGAAGCGGGTCGGTATCTTGGAACTCGTCAATCATTGCGACGGGATACAAAGTACGAATACGCGCCGCTAAAAGCTCGCTTTCGTCCGTATCGATAGAAGCAGAAAGTTGCGTCAGCAAATCATCGAAAGAGAGCCACTGTTTTTGATTTTTCGCGTTGGCCAGCATTGCACGACAATGCTCAATCGCATGAGCAAGCAGTGGCGCTTTTAAGCTGATTGGATTGGCAAGAAATGTTTCAATGGCTTCAAATACCGCATGCTGCGGCGCACTGCCTTTCGGTGTTTTTTCCAACAAGACGTTTTGCGCGAATTTCTCCAGCTTGTCTGGATAATCGTAACCTGTAGTTTCCGTTGCAGCCCAAGCGCTTACCGCCTCCAACCACGTCGGCAGAGACTTTTTGTTGTAACTTCTCGGATTTACATCTGAAGACGAAATCAGCGTTAAGAAGTCATCTTGGCTTTCTCGCCACTGTGCTTTTAATTCATCAATTTTTTTCAAATTTTCAGTATGAAGATCAGCCAAACTGCCTTTCATTGCTGGAACAGAAAGGCTTAACGGCGCACCAGTTAAGTAATTGCTGATGTCAGACAACAACGCAGATGGAGAGCCCCATAGCTGGCGAATTTCTCCAGCCAAGGTAAATGGCAACGGGTAGAAATTGCGGCGCCAGTAATCGGCTACAACTTGCGCTTTTAGGTGACTTTCATCGGTCACAAACTCGTTATTAAATCGGCTGCCAGATTCAAACGCATTTTGCGTTAGCATACGTTGGCAAAAACCGTGAATGGTGTAGACCGCCGCCTCGTCCATCTGACGCTCTGCCTGCAATAAAATTTCTGCGGCTTGCTTGTGATCGTCAAACTCATTAAGCAAAGGTTGGATCACCGGGTCGGAACTCTGTCCACGCGCAAACGCGATTCGCGCATCATGGATTCTTGCCCTGATACGATCGCGTAATTCCGCAGTTGCCGCTTCGGTAAAGGTTACAACCAGAATTTGGTCGACCGCAAGCGGTACGCGATGTCGAGTTTCCGCGCTGCCATGACCAAGCAAAAGACGCAGATATAAACCTGCAATAGTGAAGGTTTTACCTGTACCTGCTGATGCCTCGATTAACCTCGCACCGTGCAGAGGAAACGTCATCGGTTCTAGTGGCGTTGGTTGAGGTTGCTCTGTGCGGTCTAACGTATGTAGAGGACACTCTGCACCTGACATTTGATCCATAACGCTGAATCTCTCCGGATTATTTACTAGGACGTATCACCTAATAAATGTGATCTATAGTTAAAAATTCTATTAATATGTTTAACAAGTTGGATAATTTAGAGCTTTGTGAGATCTTTCTCACGGTTATCCATAAGACGTACCGTTAGTATGCGCCCCACGAGATAAGCCAAACCTTTTTGGCGGCACAACTCAAATGAATTAAACAAAAGTATCATGGTCCCTCTGACCTTGTGGCCGTACAGCGAACGCCCTACAAAAAATAATGATTTTCTGGCGGCCACCCTACTCTTCCTTCTCTTTATCCAGCTGTCTTTATTACGCTTTTACATCATCAGCGTCTTGAACCGCTAAGCGCGCACCTTGCAGTACTAATGCTGTCAGCAAACGAACTTCTGAGGCCAACTCATCATTCCAAGCAGGCCAAATTCGAGAGATGTACGCATTACTGCCTTCGCCCGGGCTCATGAAGCCATCATTGAATGCGTCAGCCATTTTCTTCAAAGATTTCTCTTCGTAATCTACCCACTGACCGCGGCTAAAGCCCGCTTCAACACAAGCCAACGCCGTTTTCGGGAAATAAGGCAAAGGCTTAGTCATGCCTTCGAAAAATAAGCGAACTAATTCAGTCAGTAGCTGTTTGGCATACTGCGCATCGGCAATTTCTGGGTAGATCAAATGCAGCGCGCCTTCTTTACGATCGTAACCAATGATGTGAGTTTTCTTAGCATGACCCGACGCCGACATGGCAAGGTGATCGATCCACGCAGCAAGGTAATCCTGCGAGCGAATCTTACCGCTTCTATAGCGAATCAAACCGGATTGGTAGCATTGAGTCAGCCAACCTGTTAGGCGAACGTTTTTCTCTTCGCCTTCATTTCGCTCAAACAAGGAATCAAACGTCAGGTCGATTTCCAAATCGTCTTGAGGCGCACCAGATAAAAACGCCAGTTTATCCACCAGCTCTTCCGCCTGAACTCGGTTAGTTTCAAATTCGATATCACCAAACGCCCCCACCGGCAGTTTGCCTTGCGCGCGCTGTTGACTCATAAAGTGTTTAAGTACCTCTGTTTTTTTCTCTGGCTGCATCAATGTCGTTTCAAGCAAGGTTTCTAACAGCTCATCACGCATTTGATAGCTCTCCAAACCACCTAAAACAAAGGGTTCGTCGTCCTCCATCACCGGTAGTGGCGGTTCAAAGATTACTTTTAAACGACGATTGAAAAAATACTGCACAGGTAAGCGCCAGAAACGTTGCAACTCGACTAAGTCGAGCTCAAGTGGGAACGTCGCTCCTAACAGATAGTCGTCTAATGCCCGATTAAAATCACGACGAACATAGCCTTGCGATTGACTACTTTGAGTTAATGCCGCTGGAATCCACTCTTTCGCGTAGCTGGCGTGCATGCCTTGGAACGCACTTGGGCTAAACGGCACCATGGCGTGGGTATTCACCAACGCATTTAATAAGTTGTCGCCAGACTCATCAACGGGCAACGCTTCATCACCACTTAAACAATAGTTTTGGTGGCAGTATTCCATCAGCTCAGAAACCAGAACCGAAGGTACTCGCTCGGTATTGTCTTGGATTGAACGGCCAACATAACTGATGTAGAGCGTTTGCTGTGCCGATAGCATTGCTTCGAGGAATAGGTAACGGTCATCATCTCGACGCGAACGGTCGCCCGGTTTGGTTCTTCCGGTCATCAAGTCAAAGCCTTCTGGCGGCATGGAGCGTGGGTACACGCCGTCATTCATCCCCAGTAGACAAACGGTTCTAAACGGAATAGAGCGCATCGGCATCAGGGTACAAAAGTTCACTTGACCAGCCAGGAAGCGCTGGCTGACTCGTGTGCCAGATAATTTGTTTTGAAGGTATTGGCTGATGATCGACGGCGATAACGCATCATCAAATGCGGCATCAGCTAATTGCTCTTTGAGTTGGCTGAGCGTATCGCGAATGGATTTGAGCGCCATTTCGCCTTCTAACTCAACTGAGAAGAAGTCATCCAGCAGTAAAACTAAAGTCTCTCGCCAACCATCAATAGTCTGAACATGAGAAAGTTTGCTTCGATAAGTGCTAATTTGTTGGATAAAGTGTGCCAACTTGCCCGCCAGCTCTGCGCCCATGCCTTGCACTTCGTTGTACGGAGACAAACTGCCTTGCTCGGTTTCAAACAAACCAGCGGATTCTGGCATCGCGTAGCCAAGCAACATGCGTTGAATACCAAATTGCCATGTGTTTTGACGAGTTTCCGGCAGTTCAAATTCGCGTCCGGTATTGGCATCCAACCCCCAGCGAATTCCCGATTCCTCAACCCATTGTTTGGCTTGTAAGAAATCATCTTCGCTGAGTTCAAAACGCTTTAATATCGCTGGAGTTTCCAGAAGTTCGAGTAGTTCTGATGCCAAACAGCGCGTATTGGGTAAGTTCACCAACTGCATAAATGCAGCCAGAATTGGGCTCTCTTGATCGGCGGTTCGGTCAGAAATCGAATATGGAATAAAACGCTCACCCGGCGCGTTACCAAAGACCGCCTGAATCGCAGGGCTGTAAGCGTTGATGTCCGCGACCATCACGATAATATCGCGCGGTTTTAACGTTGGGTCAGCATCGAACATCGCCAACAGTTGATCATGCAGCACTTCAACTTCGCGCATCGGGCTGTGACAAGCGTGTAGGCTCAGTGATTTATCACCCAAGCTAACCACTTGTTTGTGATGACTGTTTTCAATCTGTTGATCATCTTGATGTTCTTCAAGATTGAGAATATCCGCTTGCAATTGATGGAGCAGACTGTCGCGCTCAACATCAACAAAGGCTTCGATTTCATGAGATTCCAGCTGAGACAACAGATACATATTGTCGCGCCCGAGTTTACCCATGGATGCCAACAGACTGTTTCCGACCACATCGGTGTGCAGCTCATCGATCACATTATCTTCCAATGAACCTTTCAGTTGCTCAGTTTCACCTTGCACTTCCGAGTGATCGTCCTGCCACACAACGTGCTGACGATGTTTCGCCGCCAAACGAGCCAGATATTTGCGATCTCGAACTTCACCCCAATAATAACGACAAGGGTTAGTGAACATCAGATGCACGTCGATGTGTTCACCAATTGCTTTTAGCGCATCCATATAGCGAGGCGGCAACGAAGAAATGCCAAAAACAAACAAACGCTTGGGTAAATGGTCAAAATTGCAGTTAAAACTCTCTAACGTGTCGATAAAGTGCTCATAAAGGTTGGCACGGTGATAAGGAGACTGCCCTAATGACACAGTGTGATCATACAACGCTTGCCATAAGATCGGCTGCCACGGATGCTCATCTTCCAGCTCTGGCACACTCTGCCCAGCTTCCCAACTTGCGATCCATTCCGGACGATACACCAAGTAACCATCGAAAATATCGGCAATTTTCTCAGCCAGCTGATACAGCTTAGAGTGGTCAATGTCATCTTTGAGGTACTGCGCTAACGGCGAAAACACCTCTTGGTTGAGAAGCCCCGGCAGCAGATGCATCAACTTCCACGTCATCGCTTCTTTGTTAAACGCACTGCGTTTTGGCACGTCTGGCAACACCTGCGTAAACATTTCCCAAATGAAAGTAGCAGGGAGCGGAAAATCAATGTTCGCGGCAACACCAAACTCTTTGGCCAATTCCATTTTTAGCCACTGGGACATGCCCGGACTTTGAACCAGAATTTGTTCTTTTTCGAACGGGTTTTCCAGCGGACTGATTCGAATCAGTTCGACAAGGAGTGATTTAAGAACGTCAACTTGGTTGGAGTGATAAACAGTAAACAAATTGGGAATACCGAGCGCCGATTGAAACTGTTAGCTAGCTTAGCACAGCCCCATTTAAACCCGCAGTGATCTCGCGTTCGGAAAAAACAAAAGGTTATATATCACTCAAATAGAGTATGAATCTTCTGAATTTTCACATGTCAATCAAGTCTGACACTTCCATACAAAATGTGACATTCGTCGCAACTATTCCATAATAAAAAACACTGTTTTATACTCCCTCTACCCATAATTTATAAACAAACAAAAAGTATGTTTCGCAAACTGTCTTCCAACAGCGCTTGGCTGATTGCTTTTTTTGCTTGCTTTGCAGTGTACCTGTCGATCGCTTGTTATCCTTTTGTGTTGTCTAACAATCAGAATGAACCGCTAACCTTGTTGCAAGGTTACTATTTGGTTTCGACTCAATATGGCTGGCTGGGCTTGATCGCTCTTCCATTTATGTTGTTGAGTTTATTGCTCTCTTTTCTACCGACTCGAGCATTCAAAGGTATCGTGATCGCTATCGCGATCTGTCTATTGATCATGTTTAAAGTCGATATCCTCGTTTTTCAGCAATACAAACTTCACATCAACGCCCTATTAATCCGTATGTTTTTCGAAGGTGGCGGTGATGTCTTCGATATTTCGTGGATGAGTTGGCTAATCTTCATCAGTGAAATTTCCGTTCTGGTGATCGGGCTCGCTTGTACCGTTTGGGTAAGTAATCAACTGGCACAAAGCCGAGCTAAGTTCGTTTTGATCAGCGTCTGGTTTGCTGTATTGCTTAGCACGCAGATGATTCATGCGTACAAAAACGCACTTTACGACGATGAAGTCAGTCAGTTTTCGAATAACTGGCCACTTTACTACCCGCTGACGGCTCGTAAATTTATTTACAAACACGACCTAGTGGATGAGAACATTGCATCGAAGAACCGCGTAGAGTTAACCAACATTGAACGTAGCTCACTCAACTATCCGCTTGCGCCGATTCAAGTGCAAAGCAAAGAGAAACAGCCCAATGTCTTGTTTATCTTGGTTGATGCGTGGCGCTACAGTGATGCGACGCCGGAAGTCATGCCAAATGTCAGCAAGTTCGCCGAAAAAACAGTGAATTTCACACAACATATGAGCGGCGGCAACTCAACTCAAGCGGGTATTTTCAGCCTGTTTTACAGCTTGCCAGCGACCTACTGGGAAAGCTTTTACGCAAGTCAACGCTCTCCTGTTTTTATGGATACGCTGCAAGCAGAAGGCTACCGCATGGGCATTTTTGGCTCGGCACCGCTCACCAGCCCGCCACTTTCTCGCACGGTATTCAAAAAAGTGTCGGACTTGACCCTGAAACAAACTGGGGAAACAGCTGTCGAGCGCGATCAGCAGATAACAGACAAGTTCATCGAGTTCCAAAAGCAGGATAGCGACAAGCCGTACTTTGGTTTTCTGTTCTACGATGCCGCCCATGGCACAGTATTTCCCGAACCTGAATTTGCGAAATTCAAACCATACTGGGAACGCGTTGACCACATTTTGCTCAACAACGATTTTGACGCTTCGCTTTACCATAATCGATACAAGAACTCGTTGTACTACATCGATAGCTTGATTGGTGATGTGCTGAAAAACGTCGACTTAGACAATACCATTGTGGTGATTTCATCAGATCATGGTGAAGAGTTTAATGACCATAAGATGAACTATTGGGGCCACACGGGTAACTACAGTGACGTTCAAGTACATGTGCCTCTTTACGTGTACATGCCAAATCGTCAGCCAGAGCAAGTTGATTACCGCACGACCCATTTTGACGTCGTGCCAACCATGATGAATACGCTGTTTGACGTTCAAGGCACAACGAGTTCATACAGCGTTGGTCATAACTTGTTTGATAGCTCAGCCTCTCGCGATTGGTATATTGCAGGCAGCTACTACAACTATGCATTGGTCGGCAAAGAGCTGATGCTTGTGGTCAACCCTGGCGGGCACTCTCAGCAACTGAATCGCCAGTTAAAAGTCGAGAAAGAACAGAAAGTTCCTGTCGATATCATTCGTCATTCTCTGGATGAGATGTCGCGATTTTACAAAAAAGGCTAGCGTCCAACATCGACGCCGATTGAAATAAAAAAGCCTCTTGGTTGTAAGACCAAGAGGCTTTTTCCTATCTGCTATTTAAGCGTGATGAGCGTGCATCAAGCGTGGCTGAATCAACAAGTTGTTGATGTATTGTAAGGCCACATAAGAGACAACAAATGTTGCCACAATCAACTCAAGACTAGCTAAGCCTCGCACTTGTTGAACATAGTGCGCAGCCAATCCTTGCAACTCCATCCAATTCGCCATTTTAAACAGCGCCGTCGCACCGATCACCATCGGGAAAGTGAACGCCGCATAGCCTGGGCTAAATGGCAGTCTAAGCAATTTAAAGAATGCGAGGTAAATGATGGCTGTCATCAATACCGCGATACCAAATAGCATAGCGATGATCACTGGTGATGGTGTCGCAGTGACCGTTAAGTACCCTGCCAATGATAGACTTGCTGGCGCCGCCATAATTGCCATGGTTGGTTTTGCTGCATCCGGAATTTCATGGGTAAACATGAAACGGTAAATCATCATCGGCAACATGATCGCGTACGCCACCATACCAAACATCAATGCACCTTGTGCCACTGGTGCTAACATAGGGTTGCCAGAGAAAGACACATCCGCAACGATGATACCCACTGGCGGTACAAACCAACTAGGAACCATGTGGTGCAATTCAAAATCTTTGGCGCGATGGTAAACAAAGCTCACCAAGAATACGATGTGCAAAACCACCGCAATCAGCCAAAGCGCATCGCCAGCTAATGGGTAAAAATGGCCGAGAGAGTTCGATACCACCATAGTGCCCATCGCAAATGTCGGAACCACGCTGCCCACAACCGGATGAGCAAGATCTTGTCTCAATAGATGATTATGTAGCAAAAACTTGGTTGCCAATATAGCCAACAATATGCTCGCGATACCCGCACTAATCCACTGTCCGTAGCCATGTAATTCGGCGAAGTTTTCCCAACTCCAGCCCAAGCTTGCAATACCAAGAGCCAAACCCGCCATTGGAGTTGGCGCTCCCATTACTTTTGCTTTTGTTCTTTGAATCATGATGACCTCAACCAGACTCACTCTTGATGAGACGTATAATACGCTTGCACTTCGTTCCGATATATCTAATTATTTAAAACAAACGTTCAGAATTACTTAACGGTGGGGTATGGCAAGTCACATTTCTCTTAAACAACTGAAAGTGTTTACGACGATCACGCAGCACAAAACGCTCACAGCGGCTTCTGATAGTCTCTTTTTATCGAAAGCCGCAGTGAGCATGGCACTCTCAGAATTAGAAAAGCAGATCGGCCATCACTTATTTGATCGTGTTAATAACCGACTGATTTTGAACCAAGAAGGTCAAAAACTACTGCCACTGGCGGATGAATTACTCAACCGAGCCAAGGACATCGAGAGCATTTTCGATGGTGACCAAGCGCTATCGGGCCAACTTCGCATTGGTGCCAGCGACACCATTGGCAACCAAGTCGCGCCCTATTTGCTTAGCGAATTTCGTCAGCAAACGAACCATCGTTCTCAAAGTCTGTTCATTTCTAACTCCGCACAAATCTGCGACATGCTGACCGATTACGAGTTAGACATAGCCCTCATTGAAGGCAAAACACTTCACCCTGAATTGCAGTCTACCCAGTTTAGCGAAGATGAAATGTGCGTGATTTGCGCGCCCAATTCCCCAGCCGCGCACGAAGGGCCAGTAAACTTAACCGAGCTAGAAAACAGTGAATGGATATTGCGAGAGGCAGGCTCTGGTTCACGCGAATTTTTTATGCGCGTTGTCGCGCCGCGCTTGGAACATTGGCATGAAGCTTTTCAGCTCAATACCACCGAAGCGTTGATCAACTCAGTATCGGCAGGGTTAGGCTTGGGCTGTTTGTCACGTTTGTCTGCAGAACCTGCTATTCGTGACGGCCGCGTAAAACTGCTCGACATGCCTTTAGATATGAAACGTCGCTTCTGGTTACTGGTTCATAAAGAGAAATATCAAAGCCCATTGCTCAAAACGTTTATCGAATTTTGCCAAGATTGGGAGCGACCAACAAACCTTCCTTTGGCGGACAAATCCGCAAAGTGAAACCAAGATAGTTTAAATGCTAGTCAGTTAGTTGTACGTGTCTCTCATTCTGAGGCTTGTCGCTAGACTTGATTGGTCAAAAACTGTATAAAAAGCCAGTATCAATACACCAAATTAGGGGACCAACCATGGCTGTAATCGTCAAGTACGTGGTAGAACGCAATGGAGAAGAGAAAATGACTTTTACCTCTAAAGCGGAAGCTGACGCATACGACAAAATGCTGGATATGGCAGACGAGTTATTCTCACTGCTGGGTAAAAGTGAACTTCTAGAAGACGAAGGTAAGCAAGAAGATCTTGCAATGTTCCTTGCGCAAAACAAAGAAGAAGTGCTTTACGCTCTTGGTGCAAAACGTAAACCTGCACCAAAAAAAGCAAAGAAGCTTGAAGCTGTTGAAGAAGATAGCGAGCAAGAAGACGCTGCATAAGCCTCTCATTTGTTTAGAAAAAACGTCGCATTATGCGGCGTTTTTTTATTCCTGAAGTTAAACACTCTCTATTTCATAAAAACTAACCCCGGTAAACTCGTTTTTAGTCACTAGATTTAAAAAGCTATTGTCGATATTTGAAGTACAGATGCTTATTGGAGAACCACTTAATTTGAAGAGCCTCGGGGTTGAAACTTTAGCACGATCAATAACAAAACGCTTATATGGTCTAGTTCTATGAACTCTGCCATTTGGCTTGTAGTTTATCTCGCACAGTTCAGTATGTAATGCATCCAATTTAGAAGTCACATTAAGTGCATACCAAATGGAGTTATCCACATTTACAGGTAGGAATTCACAACAATCTCCGAGCGTATCTTTGAACAAGCTCGCAATATCATGGCGAACTACGTACGTACAGCTACCCCAGGCAGCAATCATTGGTTTTATTAAGTCATCGGAATCATCATGCCGGAGCCAATCAAGTGTCAATGGTTGCCAAGTTGATATTTTTGAAGCTCCATTGAATATTGGTAAAACTTCATTATTCACGTCGTCTAAACCCAATAGGCTCGTGTGCTCTAGATATAAATATTTATCCACATCTGGCTGAATACCAAATACCTTAGTAAAAGTTTGTTTTTTAAACTGCAATTTCATTCGCCCTTATTTTTCTGGTTATTGGAAACATGCCCATTTTCAAGTCGTCTCCAATATCCTCTAAAACCTCAACGATATCTTCTCTATCTGCATCCTGAGCAATCGTATTTTCAAGTAAATGTTCAACGTTCAAATAGTAAAATGAAGTATGGATACAGGAGTGAGAATAAGCTTCAACCATTTGCGAATGGGGCACATGTTTATTCCATCTTGGTAAAAATACACCATTTTCCGCACTATCTATATCGATTCGAAATGCTGATAGCCTCATTCTGGACTTTGCAGCTCTAATGTCTTTCCATGATACAATATGATGAGCAGCTACATTCTTAGGACGACATTGCCCTGTTTTTTTAAGGATGTTTTTGGCCAAGCGATAACTATGGGCCTTATTATGCTCCCACCTTATATGTTGATTAAGTAAAAGATCATCTTTGGATATCACCCCTCTCTTATACTTAATAGAATCTATCACTGAACCTGCATAAAATATTTGAAATTGCGAAGCTTGCTTGGAAGCGAATAACTTATCACCAGTCACATTAAACAAATCTCTTTCCAGCTCAGACGTTGTAACCGTAACGACTTTTTTACCCATACTGATCTCATTGAAAATGCTTAAAAACGTAGATCAACCTTAATATGAATCAATATGAATATAAAGAATTATTTATCTCAAAACCGAGCCGCCTCAAGCTTGCGCCAAATTTATTTGAACTTATACGACACCTTGTTCTAAACAATTAAAAACATACCTCTGTATCTCGAAAGAACTCGCCAGAATAGGAAAACGCCCTTTCTTTCTAGAGCCGAGACAAGAAACTGCCTTCTATCGTTTCAGCAAAACTCCCCCAATAGACCACCTCGTAGCCACATTTCTCATCAGACAAACATATCTCTAAAAAGACAAAAGGTATCCATCTACGGACTTTCTCCATTTCCCCTCTTTAAACTCCCCAACACTCTCTTTATGATGACTGACAACTTAATTATTTCTTGTCAGTGAACAGACGAGACACAAGACTCAACACATGGAGATCAACTATGGCTTTCTTCTCTCTAGCCTTTGGTACGGCAACTAAAAACCGCGACGGCAAAATCATCGAAGCGTTTTTCCCAAACCCAGTTCTTAACCCAAGCGAAGCGCTTGTTAACGCACTAGCAGCAGTAGCAGGTTACGAGCAAGGCAACCAAGCTATCGAGATCTCTGCAGCACAAAGCGCAGAACTGGCAGCAGCATTTGAAGCAAACGGCGATGCGGCAAACGCTTCTTTCGCAGCAAAAGCAGCAGAATCAGCACAACCACTTGTACTGGTTATCCTTGCAACTGACGAGCAGCCACAAAGCGTTGCTGAAGGCTTCCTAAAACTTCAACTTATCTCTAACCGCCTAGTTCAACCGCACGGCACGGTACTAGACGGTATCTTCGGTCTACTACACAACATCGCATGGACTAACGAAGGTCCAATCGACCTACCTGAACTGGCAGAGCGTCAAATCGAAGCTCGCCTAGCGGGTCGTGCACTAAGCGTAGATTGCGTAGACAAGTTCCCTAAAATGGTGGACTACGTGGTACCAACTGGCGTTCGTATCGCTGACACTTCTCGCGTACGTCTTGGCGCACACGTTGGCGAAGGCACAACGGTAATGCACGAAGGCTTCATCAACTTCAACGCGGGTACAACAGGCGTAAGCATGGTTGAAGGTCGTATCTCTGCTGGCGTAGTGGTTGGTAACGGCTCTGACATCGGCGGCGGCGCATCTATCATGGGTACGCTATCTGGCGGCGGTAAAGTTGTGGTTTCTATCGGTGAAAACTCTCTACTAGGCGCGAACGCAGGTCTTGGTTTCCCAATGGGTGACCGTTGTACTATCGAATCAGGTCTGTACGTAACTGCTGGTTCTAAAGTGCGCATGCTAGATTCTGAAGGTCAAGAAGTCGAAGTGGTGAAAGCCCGCGATCTTGCTGGTGTTTCTGACCTACTGTTCCGTCGTAACTCTGTAACAGGTCAAATCGAATGTCTTGCTAACAAGAGCGCGGTTGAACTGAACAGCGAACTGCATAAAAACAACTAATTCATTCGTGAATTAGCCCTACGAAAAATCCCCCAGCAGGAAACTGTTGGGGGATTTTTTAGCTTAAAGCAAAATGCGTGAGTGCTGATTACTGATTTAAAAAGCTGACCGCTTTATCTGGGAAATCAGTAAACAAACCATCCACTTTTACTTGGTTATAGTACACATCCATCATGCCTTCAAAGCTGTCAGTGTACGCGGGAATGCGTCCTGGATCGGCGCGGAACGTGTATGGATGCACTTGCAAGCCAGCGTCTTTTGCAGCCTTCATCAACGGCTTGATGATGATATTGTCTTTAGTTGACTTATCATCCACCAGCATCGGCTTCCAAGGTCCAATTCCTTCCGCGTAACTCGCTACTTTCTTCATTCCGTCGGCTTCGAACATCCAGTCATAACTGTATGGTGTTGCCTTGTCGCCTTTGTACACCATAGTTTCGTTCCAGTCCGTGTAAGCCATAAGCTGAACGAGCTTTAAGTCCATGTCCATTGCAGGCATAAGTTCACTGTTGATGCGTTGAAGTTCATTCGCATCAAAACACTGAAGGTAGACTTTGTCGTCTTGAGAGCCGTAACCGTACTGCTTCAAGACTTTAAGTACTGCTTTAGAAATGTCCTTACCTTCATGACGATGGAACCAAGGCGCTTTAATTTCTGGGTAAATACCGATGTCATAACCCAGCGTTTTGTTTAAGCCTTGGATCAGCTCAATCTCTTCAGCAAACGTCGGCACGGTGAAATCAGATTTCCACATAGGGAATCGGGTTGGATAGCCCGCTACTTTGTTGCCTTTCTCATCGATGTTGAACCCTTCGGTAACTCGCAAGGATTTGATTTCCGCCAGAGTGAAATCAATCGCGTAATAACGACCATCTTTACGTGCACGATCAGGAAAACGCTCCGCAACATCCGTTACGCGATCGAGATAATGGTCATGCAACACGACCAACTGGTCGTCTTTCGTCATTACCACATCTTGCTCTATGTAGTCAGGTTTCATTGCGTAAGCAAGTGCTTTGGCTTCTAGCGTGTGCTCAGGCAAGTAGCCCGATGCGCCACGGTGCGCAATGACAAGCGGCTTCGCAATCGCACCAGCAGAGAGGCTAAGTGCTAAAAAAGTAAGACATACTGACTTTGTTTTCATTGTTATTTCCTTGATAAAGCGAAGAGGCAGTATTCCACTGCCTCTTTAAATAAATATTACGCTAGCGCTTCCTTCTCGCGCTCTTTTTGCTCGTGGTGCGCACGTTCACCTAAGAAGGCGTACATCAAACACACGATAGAAGTAATACAAGAACCCACTAAGATGATAAAGCCACCATCCCAGCCAAAGTGGTCTACGGTGTAGCCCAAAATCGCGTTTGCGGCAACTGCCCCACCCAGGTATCCAAACAAACCAGTAAGACCAGCGGCAGTACCTGCGGCTTTCTTCGGAGCGAGTTCAAGTGCGTACAAACCGATCAGCATAACCGGACCATAGATTAGGAAGCCAATTGCAATAAGCGCCATCATATCTACTGTTGGGTTGCCCGCAGGGTTAAACCAATAAACCATCACTGCAACTGTCACTAGCACCATAAATAAGATACCAGCAGGTGCACGACGACCTTTGAACAATTTGTCAGAGATCCAACCACACAATAGTGTTCCTGGAATGCCAGCCCATTCGTACAAGAAATAAGCCCATGACGATTTATCTACCGAGAAATCCTTCGCTTCTTTTAGGTAAACAGGTGCCCAGTCCAGTACGCCGTAACGAATTAGGTAAACAAATGCGTTTGCAATTGCAATCGACCAAAGAAGTTTGTTGTTGAAGACGTATTTGAAGAAGATTTCCTTCGCTGTCATTTCTTGTTCATGGGACTTGTCATAGTCATCTGGGTAATCGTCTTTGTATTCTTCAATAGGAGGCAGACCACAAGACTGAGGGGTATCGCGAACCGTCATCCAAACAAACACAGCAACCAACGTGGCGAAAAATGCAGGAACATAAAATGCAGTGCGCCAATCATCGTTAAATGCCCACAGGCCAAGAATAAATAGTGGACCAATCAAGCCACCACCCACGTTGTGCGCCACGTTCCAAACCGAAACGATCTCACCACGCTCTTTACGTGACCACCAGTGCACCATGGTTCGGCCACAAGCAGGCCACCCCATCCCTTGGAACCAACCGTTTAAGAAAAGCAAAATGAACATCGCAGTGACGCTACCAGTCGCCCATGGCATAAAGCCAAAGCAAAACATCACTAATGCAGACATCAATAGGCCGCCACTAAGGAAATAGCGAGGGTTGGAGCGGTCTGAAACGCTGCCCATTAGAAACTTAGAGAGACCATATGCAATGGAAACAGCTGCCAAGGCGACACCTAAGTCTCCGCGGCTAAAGCCTTGCTCGATAAGATAAGGCATCGCCAAACTGAAGTTTTTACGAACTAGATAGTAACCGGCGTAGCCAACAAAGATACCGATAAAGAGTTGCCAACGGAGGCGAGAGTAGGTGCTATCGATGCTGCCAGGGGACAGACGATCAATGTGCGCCTTAGGTTTGAATATTCCAAACATAGGAACCTCATTATTTTGTATGCGATGGTAAAAACACAAAAGGAGCGAACGAAACAAAATAAATATTCGTTCGAAAGTTCATGAATTGTATGGAGTTAGGATTTTATTTCTGTGACAAATGTTGCACATGGATTAAATATAAGTAAATACAGTAAATTATATGAGCATTAATTAGATCATCGTTCAACTTTACTCAAGATTCGTTAATATGAAACTGATGTTCAAACCTCTCACTTGAGCATTCCAATTCGAAACCTTTGAAACAAAGGCTCGAATTAGAACATAAACTAACCGTAAAAAGGGCGATTTACGCCTGCCCTACTCGCTCCGAACCAACTAATAACTAAAAAGCTGAAAAACGATCACGTTTAGCATCAAACGAAATAAAAAAAACAATTTTTATTTGAATACAAGCCGAAGCAATGATTCACAAACACAAGACATTAACAGCGTTTATTCTCTTCTCAACTCATCCTATTGGTATCAATGGGATGACGATTTTTCTAAAAGTCCAAACATGACAGCGTATTTTTTTATATCACTGCTAGCCCTTGATACATTTGACATTCTTCTACTCCTTTGGGGTTAACTGCTACACAAGTTCTGTGCAATAAGTCTCCAAGCACGTAGCAGCTTCACAAAACTCCTCTTACCAGTTGTGCATTCTTTTTCACATCGGTAATTTGAGCGCTCTCAACACTGGCCTCGTGACAAATAAATTATTTTCGTTGTGTTCTTTTCCGGTTAAAAGATGCGCCATTTAACAAAAACGAAGACTTTGATTAACAAATTTATGCTCAAACGCTCATTTTTAACGCTCGTTTATTTTCGCAAACGTTTATATATGCACAATAGTATCGTGCTAGACAGGCAAAAATGATCAAAGGACTTTTAACATGACAACGAACAAACACCCCTCTCTGCTTGGAGAATGTTTGGCCGAGTTTATCGGTACAGGACTACTTATTTTCTTCGGCGTAGGCTGTGTTGCAGCCTTAGTTCTAACAGGCGCATCATTTGGACAATGGGAAATCAGTATTGTATGGGGCTTCGGTGTCGCCATCGCTATTTACTGTACGGCTGGCGTCTCTGGTGCACACATCAACCCTGCCGTTACCATCGCACTTGCTATGTTCCATGGTTTTGATAAGGCGAAAGTGGTGCCATACATTATCGCTCAAATGCTTGGGGCATTCTGTTCTGCTGCATTAGTATACAGCTTATACAGCAACCTTTTCACCGACTACGAAATCGCTCATAACTTCGTTCGCAGCAGCCAAGATGCACTAGCAACTGCTGGTATCTTCTCAACCTATCCGCATGCCTCCCTCTCTTTCTTTGGTGCTTTTGCTGTGGAATTCGTTATCACTGCTGTGCTGATGTTTGCGATTCTGGCTCTGGGCGATGAAAATAACGGCGCGGCACGTGGCGCAATGAACCCTCTATTGATCGGTATTTTGATTGCCGTGATCGGTGGCTCACTTGGCCCACTAACAGGCTTTGCGATGAACCCTGCTCGTGACTTTGGACCGAAGTTGTTCGCTTACTTCGCTGGTTGGGATTACGCTCTGACAGGTGCTAAAGACATTCCTTACTTTATCGTGCCTTTACTTGCTCCGATTGCAGGTGCGTGTTTTGGTGGTTGGTTGTATCCAAAAGCGATTGCCGCTTACCTTCCACAACAAGGTCACGGTTGCACGATTCCAAACCAATGTGAGACGGAAGAAGAAACAGAAGAAGCTAGAGCTTAAAACTGACGTAACTCGAACATTTACTAAAATATAAATAACGAAACAAAAGGATTCTTACCATGACTGAGCAAAAATACATTGTTGCCCTAGACCAAGGTACAACAAGCTCTCGCGCAGTGATTCTTGATCATGATGCGAACATCGTAAGCGTCGCGCAACGCGAATTTACTCAGATTTATCCAGAAGCTGGTTGGGTTGAACATGATCCAATGGAGATCTGGGCAACACAAAGCTCTACCTTAGTAGAAGCTCTAGCTAAGTCTGGCATCCGTAGCGACCAATTAGCGGCTATCGGTATTACTAACCAGCGTGAAACGACTATCGTCTGGAACAAAGAAACAGGTAAACCCGTTTACAATGCGATTGTATGGCAATGTCGCCGTACTGCTGATATCTGTGAAGATTTAAAAGCACGCGGTCTCGAAAACTATGTACGTGACAACACTGGTTTGGTGCTTGACCCTTACTTCTCCGGTACCAAAGTTAAATGGATTCTGGACAATGTTGAAGGCGCACGAGAAGACGCAGAAGCAGGTAAGCTGTTGTTTGGTACTGTCGATACTTGGTTAGTTTGGAAGATGACTCAAGGTCGCGTTCACGTAACCGACTACACTAACGCATCGCGTACCATGCTGTTTAACATCAACGATCTATGTTGGGATCAAAAAATGTTAGATGAGCTTGGCATCCCAGCATCTATGATGCCAGAAGTGAAGCGCTCATCGGAAATTTACGGTAAAACCAACATCGGTGGTAAAGGCGGTACTCGTATTCCTATTTCTGGAATCGCAGGTGACCAACAAGCGGCGCTTTACGGCCAAATGTGTGTTGAAGCGGGTCAAGCGAAAAACACTTACGGTACGGGTTGTTTCTTGCTAATGAATACTGGCCAAGAAAAAGTCACTTCGACACATGGCCTTCTAACTACTTTGGCTTGTGGTCCTGCAGGCGAACCAGCTTATGCACTTGAAGGCGCCGTATTCATGGGTGGAGCTTCTATCCAATGGCTACGCGATGAATTGAAAATCCTAAA
The DNA here is from genome assembly GCF_033338535.1 of Vibrio sp. Vb2131. Lineage (NCBI taxonomy): Bacteria > Pseudomonadati > Pseudomonadota > Gammaproteobacteria > Vibrionales > Vibrionaceae > Vibrio > Vibrio sp. Vb2131. Next base: position 244,127 of record NZ_JAWOSW010000003.1, on the reverse strand, counting down.
CGGTGCAGAAGACTCTGAATACTTCGCGACAAAAGTGGATACATCAAACGGCGTTTATGTCGTGCCTGCATTTACTGGTTTAGGCGCTCCATACTGGGATGCCTACGCACGTGGCACGATTGTCGGCCTTACTCGCGGTGTGAATTCAAACCATATCATCCGTGCAACATTGGAAGGCATCGCTTATCAAACTCGTGACGTACTGGATGCGATGCAAGCTGACTCAGGCATTAAGCTTGCGAACCTTCGCGTCGATGGTGGTGCAGTAGCGAACAACTTCCTAATGCAATTCCAATCCGATGTATTGAACACAGAAGTACACCGCCCTCAAGTAACTGAGGTTACCGCTCTTGGTGCAGCCTACCTTGCCGGCCTTGCAGTTGGTTACTGGGATAGCATTGATGAGTTGCAGAATAAAGCGGTACTTGATCGCACCTTTGAGCCACACGATGATGAAGAAAAACGCAATCGTCGTTACAAGGGCTGGAAACGTGCAGTGAAATGTGCACAAACCTGGTCTGAACTTCACGACGAAGAAGATTAATCTCATCTCCATAAGAAAAAAAGAGCGCCATTTGTGCGCTCTTTTTGCGCTTTATCCCCGATTCCTGAACTCGCTTACTTCTCACAACGAGCAAATTCGAGCACAATAGAGCTTCGAATTTGAAGCATTGGCCGTTACCAATGCACAAGGGAGTGGTAAGTGAAGCAAATACCTCGACACCAGCAGATTGTTGAGCTGGTGAAAAAACAAGGCTATGTCAGCACGGATGAGTTGGTAGAAAGATTCAATGTCAGCCCACAAACCATCCGACGCGATCTCAATGAACTCGCCGATGACAACAAAATTCGTCGTTATCACGGTGGAGCCACTATTCCTCTCAGTTCTGAAAACACATCTTACAACACGCGTAAAGCGCTCAACTTCAATGAAAAAGATGTCATTGCAGACGAGGTAGTCAAACACATTCCAGATGGTGCCACACTATTCATCGATATCGGCACCACACCAGAAGCAGTTGCGCGAGCGCTCAATAAAAACCATAAACAGTTGCGTGTTGTCACCAACAACATCAATGTTGCGACCATTCTTTTCCCTAACCCTGAAATCAAAGTCATCTTAGCGGGTGGAGAAGTCCGCAGCAGAGACGGCGGTATTGTTGGCGAGGCTACCCTCGATTTCGTTAAACAGTTCCGTCTCGACTTTGGTATTCTCGGCATTAGCGGTATCGACTTCGATGGCTCGCTATTAGACTTTGATTACCACGAAGTCCGGGTCAAACAAGCGATCATTGACAATAGCCGTAGTGTATTTCTGGCCGTAGACCACACCAAATTCGGGCGCAATGCTATGGTGAAACTAGGCAATATTGCACAGCTCAACATGATCTTTACCAATAAGCAGCCACCAGAAGAAATCTTGTCAATTTTGAAGGAAGCTTCTATCCCACTTGAAGTGGTTGAAGCTAACGAATCAAACTCCGAAAACGAGTAACGTCAATCGTATAATTTCCCCTCAAATGACCTCTGTCTTAATTAGACAGAGGTTTTTTTGTGTCTAAATCACACAAAACGCTCACAAACGAAAATAATAGATGATCACAAACGAAACCTGAGCTAGGATTACATTATGTTCTAAAATGCTCGTTCGCTCACCAAGAGGTCAAATTTATGAGTATACAAAATAATGCTTCCACTACTAGCTCATCCACTACCTTAGACTTGATCGTAATCGGTGGCGGCATTAACGGAGCTGGTATTGCGGCAGACGCAGCAGGCCGAGGTTTGAGTGTTGGCTTATATGAAGCAAATGACTTCGCATCTGCGACTTCTTCAGCAAGTTCTAAACTGATACACGGCGGTTTACGCTACCTTGAACACTACGAGTTTCGTTTAGTTTCGGAAGCGCTCGCAGAGCGTGAGGTTATTCTTCGTAAAGCACCACACGTCGCATTACCAATGCGTTTCCGTTTACCGCATCGCCCATTCCTACGCCCAGCTTGGATGATTCGTTGTGGCCTTTTCCTTTACGATAACTTGGGTAAACGTACGACGCTGCAAGGCAGTAAAACCGTCAACCTTGCGAAATCTGGCTTGCTAAAACCAGAAATGAAAACGGGTTTCGAATACTCTGACTGTTGGGTTGATGATGCACGTTTAGTATTACTGAACGTTCTTGCGGCTCGCGAAAACCATGCTGAAGTACGTAACTACTGCCGCGTGGAAAAAGCACACCGTGAAGGTGGTATCTGGCACGTTACTATTCACGATGTGATGACAGACCAACGTTTCGAACGTAAAGCGAAAGCGTTAGTCAATGCTGCGGGGCCTTGGGTAAAACAGTTCTTTGATGATGGATTAGAGCAAGCCTCTCCTCGTAACATTCGCTTAATCAAAGGCTCGCACATCGTTGTTCCTCGTATCCACAACGAACCGCAAGCCTACATTCTTCAAAACAAAGACAATCGCATCGTATTTATGATTCCTTACTTAGATAAGTTCTCAATCATTGGTACAACAGATGTGGAATACAAAGGTGATCCACGTGAAGTGTCGATCTCAGATGACGAAGTCGATTACCTCATTGATATCGTAAACCAACACTTTGTCCACCAGTTGACTCGCGAAGATGTAGTTTGGACATACAGCGGTGTTCGTCCTTTATGTGACGATGAATCTGACTCTCCGCAAGCAATCACACGAGACTACACGCTAGAGCTCGATGCGGAATACGACCATGCACCTCTGCTTTCTGTTTTTGGTGGTAAGTTAACGACCTACCGTAAGTTAGGTGAAGCAGCAATGAAGAAACTTGCTCCGTTCCTACCTGAAATGGGTAAAGACTGGACGGCCAACCAAACCCTTCCTGGTGGTAACTTCAGCTGTAGTCGTGAACAATTAGCGAAACAAATTCACGCTAAATACACTTGGGCGCCAGAAGCATTGATTCTTCGTTATGTCACACAGTTTGGTACCCAAACCTGGAACTTAATGGAAGGCACAACAAGTGAAGCTGACTTAGGACAAACGTTCTCGGCACAAGCAGGTGGTGTTTACCAACGTGAGATCGATTACTTAATGAACCATGAAATGGCAATGACCGATGAAGACATTTTATGGCGCCGTACTAAGCTTGGTCTTTACATGAACGAGGAAGAAAAACAGGCCTTAACGGACTATTTAAAGAAAAAGCTACAACAGAAAGTGGTTAATCTTTCTCAAGTTGGCTAACAGCTCCCCTCCCTCCCCCACAATAAAGCCTGCTTAGTTGCAGGCTTTTTGTTTTGTTGTTTAAGCACAACACCTTGGTGCGCTCCACTCGATTGCAAATAAGAACAACTATTCATAGACATTTGGCGTTAAATACAATCATACTCATTTGAAAAATAATGCATCAATGACTTCAGAGTACCGTACTCAGAATATTGCCTCTGTATGGCAATGCAATTCTCGCGAAAGAAGTATCTTGAGGTTATTTTGGTATCGGCTCAAACAAGGAAAAGAAAATGGGTTTTATGATTGAACATTGGGACTTCTCAACCCCAGAAGCAACTCAACAATCCACCACGGCAGAGCAAATTCAAGCTAAGCATTGGTACCATTGCGAACGGCTGCATCCTGATATTCGTGGTTGGCTGGAGCAGAACCAAGTACCTCGAGCTACGGTTGATCATCTATTAGCCGACGAAAGCCGACCATCTTTCCATCCTTTGGATGACGAGAACTTCATGTTGATTTTACGAGGCGTCAATATGAACGGCAATGCATCACCAGAAGATATGCTTAGTATTCGAATTCTCTACTTTCAAGGCGCACTCATTTCAACTCGTAAAATTCCATCACGCGCGATCATGGAGATTCGCCAAGCATTAGCGGAACACAAAGGCCCAAAAAGTCTTGCCAGTTTACTTCATCAGATCATTGAAGGATTAAACAGTAAAATAGACATTTACCTTGATACGATTGAAGAAACACTAAACCAGTTCGACGTGAATGATGAGTCGACGTACAAACATATGGCGACTCAAAAAGCACTGATTTCTATCAAGCGTTTTATTCGCCCTCAGCAGTACGCTATCCGTGATCTTGTGGAGTCAGAATCAGAATTGATTGCTTTGAGACCTCATCAATATCGCTTCGCACACAATAATATTACGCGCATAAATGAAACACTTGAGTTTTATCTTGGAGAAGTGGCGCTTTTCCAAGAAGAGATCAAACATCATCGTGATGAGAAAACCAATAAAAACAGTTACCTGTTTACTTTGGTAGCAACGATTTTTCTACCAACCAGCTTCTTAACAGGTTTACTCGGTATCAATGTTGGTGGAATGCCAGGCGTGGATTCCACCATGGCATTCACCTGGTTCTGCATCGCCTTAATTGTCATTTTTGGTCTAGAGTGGTGGCTATTTAAACGCTTGGGGCTCACGAATAAAGCGGACGACGAAGACGAATAAACACTAAACCTATAAAGAACAAAAACCAAAAGAGGAGCACGCGGCTCCTCTTTTCTCTACTCACATTAGAATCTTATCCGGGGTGACCATCCACACGAGGGGTCACAAGCATCACACCAAAGCGCCACACAAATAGCCCAAACGCAACAATCCATAATCCACCGCTGATATCAATCCACAGTATCATGTTCGCTGGATCAAAGATCACGGCGAAACTGCGAACCAAAGCTGCCGCGGTAATCGCTGCAAACGCAAGGCTCATGTTTGGCCCTTTGTAGATCATGCGACCAGTATGTCCCATCGTCACCCGTGTAATCATCGCTAAAATCAAACCGCCTAACGCACCTATCGCAAACAGGTGAATGAGGTTATGGCTGGCAAATGCATCTCCCCAGACGCCTCGCAAAATTAAGCTTAGTGGTAAACACAAATACGCAGCATGCAGCGACCACACTAAAGGCTCGCTCAGGGTTAACCAAGGTTTCCAGCGAACAAAACGCACCAACTGAGCAACACCTGCAAATAGCATCAAAGGACTACCTAGTTCTGCAAACGTCACAGGGAAAAAGCTCAGCACAAATAGCATTACCAATGGCAAGTTCGCGAACCACTCTAACCAAGCCAATGGTTGCGCTTTTTCGAAATTAAATCGACGCGCAGTAAAAAATGGAATCACACGTCCGCCCATCACTGACAACAGCAAGGTAAACCACCACAGCATTGCTTGCCACACCGCTGAAGAGCTAAAGGGCGGCATACCTTTTATCGTTGCGTAGCTTGCAAAGTTCGCAAAGATGGCTAAAAGAAACAGTGGAACGAAAAACAAATTACGCCAACCTTTGGCTCGATACACACGAATGCCCACCTCATAGGCGACAAACAGTAAAAATACCGCTTCGATACTGCTGGTTAACCATAACGGTGCTGGTGTCCAAAGCAATATGCGGGGCACTAACCACAAGCCAAATAAAGCCAGAAGCATGTAATGCTTGGTACCATTAATGCCAGTCCAGTTTTGTACCGCGGTCAGTACAAAGCCAACTACAATGGCCATCGAAAAACCGAACAACATTTCATGTACGTGCCACCACAATGCAGGCACGGCTAATGCGTTTGGCTGTCCGCCTTGGAACATCCACACCCACAACGCAATCGCAACAATGGCGTAAATCGACCCAAACAGAAAAAACGGCCGAAAGCCTAATCGCAGCCATGCGGGGATTTTTTCTTCTACTTTTTTATCGGTGATATTCAGCATTATCTTGCCCTCAAGCGTCTCTCGATGCTGGTTAACTCAACTACATATTGATGCTACCATAAACATGTATAAAAAATACATGTTTATAATTAAGATTATACTTAAGAGGTAAAGTTGTGCTTCAGATGCGGGTTAGGTATAAACATGAGAGGCACAACTATCAGTTAAGGGATGCAACGACAATGTACATATTTGGCTATGGCAGTTTGATTAATTCTGCGTCGCGTAAGTTAACCGGACAAACGGGAGAAGCCATTCCCGTCATAGCACATGGGTTGGTTCGCTACTGGGGGAAGATTGACGACAGCTACAGCCTCTCTCCATTAGTGGTGAACCAAGGCGATGGACAGGTTAATGGCGTTTTACTCGAAGTAAATGAAGAAGCGCTCGCAGAATTCGACCGCCGTGAGCGAGGTTATCATCGTATTCAACTTCAGCCAGATCAAATCGAAACAGATGCGAATTTTAACCAAGAACATGACATTTGGGTTTACGTAAAAGACGAGCCACTACCACCATGCGAAAAGAGCCCAATCATGCAAAGTTATGTTGATACCGTACTGGCAGGTTGCTTGGAAGTTTCCCACGCGTTTGCAGAGCATTTTGTGCGTCACACCATTGGCTGGCAACACGCGAAAGAAAATGACCGCCACCAACCCAAATATGGCAACCTTGCAGGCGTACAAGATCACCATTATGAGTTGATTGATAATCTAATAAAAAAAGGAGCCTAACGGCTCCTTTTTAGTATCTATGTTTTGCTTACGCGAGCTTAAAACTTGTAATCAACACCAACGTACAGGCTGTCAAAATCAAAATCTTCGCTGCCACCGTTTTCGGCATCAATACTTACCGAAGAAGCACGGTAGCCACCAGATACAACCAAACCTGAAGCGAACTCATAACCAGCCTCAACACCGTAGTTAAAGCCTACATCACGACCATCATCGGTAACAGTGCTAGATGATTTCACTTCATAAGAAACACTCATTACACCAAGGCCAGCAATCGCACCAACATAGAAGCCTGTACCTGCAAATTGGTATTTAGGCTTCGCATTGAAATTGAACGCAGAAGCATCAACACTAAATTTAACCGGCCACCCCATGTAAGAAAATGTTTCTTCAAAGTCGCCAAAGTATATGTACTCACCTTCAAAAGCTAGTTTGAAGTTTTCTGAATATTGAAGCTCTTTACCTACAGCAAGGCTAAGACCTGTCGCAGAAAAATCTTTTGACAAGCTTTTAACTTTAAGATCTGAATTTACCAAATCAGCACCAACATACCAGTTACCTTTTGCTTGAACTGATGCTGAAGCAACCACTGCACCTAAAGCCAATAATGGCAATACTTTTTTCATTATAATTTCCTAATTTTTCATACTGTTAGACAGCTTTTAAAAGCGCGGAGATTATAAATAGAGTTGAATACTTTCCTATTGATTTGTTTATAAAATGAGACACAAAACATAAACATGAACAATAAAACGTTTGCTTGATTAAACTCTAAACAGATCGAGTCCTATTAAGTACTAGAGTTACCACAAGTAGCAAGTTTCCAAACCAGTCGCGTTTTTCAGTATTTTTACAGCAATATAATCCTTACGTTTACGGCTTTATTTATTACTCAATAGAGTCTATTTCATGAAAACAATTTGGCTTGATATGATGATTTAAAGTGTTTAGGACTGTCTTACTAAAGGTTTGTGCATATCTAAGTAGCTGTTTAAAATAGTCAGATTATTGAGCTCACACTTGGGCAGTGCCAACGGGAAATTTACATGGCAAAGCTAAAAGATATCGCCATTGAAGCAGGCGTCTCACTTGCAACCGTATCGCGGGTTTTGAACAACGACCCAACGTTGAGCGTTAAAGAAGAAACCAAATACCGCATTTTGGAAATTGCAGAAAAACTGGAGTACCGCACCAGTAGCTCGAAGAAAGGCATCAAAGAAGCTAAGCAAAAACATCACTTTTTAGCCTTATATAACTACAAACAAGAAACAGAGGTGAATGACCCTTACTACTTATCAATTCGTCATGGGATTGAAACGCAATGCGACAAATTAGGTATTACGCTAACCAATTGCTATAACAGTGAAATTGATGTTGAAACGAAAAAGATAACAGGTGTCCTTTTAGTCGGAAATGTCGACCAAAAGGTAGTAGATAAATTACCTAAACGTCTAGCCGATAGCATTTGCTACATAAACTTTTCAGATCCAACCTGCCCTTATGATTGCGTTGATGTCGACCTTATTCGAATCAGTAGGCAAGTAGTTGATTTCTTTGTACAACGAGGCCACCGCCGCATCGGTTATATTGGCGGTCAAGACAAGCACGACGCAGCTGACACTCGTGAAAATGTGTTTTTGGACTATGGCTATCTAAAAGGCGTGGTCGCAGAACATGATATACACTATTGTGCCTGCTCTAGTTTGTCCGGTTATAACTTAGCGAAAGAGATGCTAGCCAAAGGTGACTTCCCGAAAGCAGTATTCATTGATTCAGACTCCATCGCGATTGGCATAGTACGTGCAATCCATGAATTTGGCTTAAAGATACCAGAGGATATTACGCTGATTAGTATGAATGATATTCCTACTGCTCGCTTTACCTTTCCGCCGTTGTCTACAATTCGTATTCACTCTGAGTTGATGGGAACTCAGGGAGTGAACTTACTAGTGGAAAAATACCGAGATGGACGCTTACTCCCTCTTCATGTATACGTTCAAACAGAGCTTAAACTACGTGGTACAACTCAATGATACCTTTTCCATTAATCTCTTTTATGAATTAAATCTGGAACATCCCCCCCTAACCCAAGATATTCATTTTGCACAATCAGTACTGTTTCGGCGTAACGCCGATAACTCAGCGGGTAGTAAGAAGTTCAACAACAAATCACTCTAAGCACCATGAGTGCCCCAAATGTTTATCATTTAGAGGTGATGGTCGAAGAAACCAACTCGCGTAGCCAAATGCCTTTGTCTTCATTGTTTCGGCTGGAATGCCACAGCATGGCAATATCAAAATCCGCAACGGCGATCGGCGGCTTAACAGTAATGAGATCGTCCGAAAAGCCCTCCGCCAACGCCATTTTTTCTGGCACGATGGCAATGAGATCGCGCTTTTTCAATAGATGCCGAATAGTGAGAAAGTTGCGCGACGCCACGGTGACTTTGCGGCTCAAGCCATGTTCTGCGAGCTTTTGGTCTACTTGTGTCTTTAAGCTCCCATCGGGACTTACCAGAGCTTGCTCGATGTTCGCGAACGCTTCCAGAGACAGCTGTGTTTCCCCTTTCAACACCTGTTTATCACACATGCACACGTGTTTTTCGGTGTACAAGTACAAGCTCTCAAAGTTGTCATCCAACACCGGCATGCTGCCAATAATGACATCGAGCTTTTCGTGCTCAGTTAATGCCACGTAGTTGCTACGATTGACGTTAATAAAACTGATCTGCGCCTCTGGGGCGCGCTGGCGTATTTCGTCATAAAGCCGAGGAGCAAAAATAAACTCGGCATAATCCGTTAATCCAATGCGACATACACCCGCATAATTTTTAGGCTGGAAGACAGACTTAGTGAGCAAGTCTTTGGCAATAGAATCCAACAAATGATGCACGATTGGCGCGATGTGGTGAGCGTGCTCGGTGGGCTCCATCTTGTGCCCTTTTCGCTCAAAAAGCGGGTCGTCAAACAACAACCTTAAACGAGACAAACTATGACTCATCGCCGACTGGCTAACGTAACTTTTCTCTGCCGCGACGCTAACGCTTCGATAGCGATACAAGTAGGAAAACGTCACCAATAAGTTCAAGTCAATGTTGCGCCACTGAATGTCCTCTTTCACTCCAACATCCTCATCCCATTTTATTCATAGATGAAATTAAAATCATCAATTTGAGTCATTTTAGAGCATTCGATAAATTAGCAACAATGCTTTTTAGATAAACAGGCTCGACATGTTCACCATATTCAAAACTTTTTTCTGGCTGGGTTGGTTCAGCTTCGGCGGCCCGGCGGCTCATATTGGTTATTTTCGCCAAACCTTTGTTGAGAAACTGAAATGGCTTGATGACAGCGAGTACGCGCAAATTGTCGCGCTCAGTCAGTTTTTGCCGGGACCGGGCTCAAGCCAAGTTGGCTTTGCTTTAGGCTATAAACGTGGCGGTTTAGGTGGCGCATGCGCAGCATTTGTCGGATTCACGCTTCCTTCAGTGGCCATCATGTTGGCGCTGGCGATGGTGAGCAGCCAAATCACCGACACCGCAGTGTTCCAAAACATCGTTCACGGCCTAAAACTGCTCGCAGTCGTCGTCGTGGCGGATGCGACTTGGGGCATGTACAAAAACTTCTGCCAAAGTAAACTGACCGCGGGTTTGTGCATCGCGACTGCGATTGCGTTGCTGGTGGCACCAAGCATCATGACGCAAATGTTCGTGTTGATCGCAGCAGGTTTTGTCGGAATGCGATATCTGAAGAAAGACTCCGCGCCATCAGCCGAGCCGTTTAAACCGTCTATCGCGCCATTGGCTCTATTTGCGATGCTTTTACTCGGCTTACCGTTAGTGGCTCATACGTTACCTTTACTTGGGCTGTTTAGTGATTTTTTCCAAGCTGGTAGCTTAGTGTTTGGTGGCGGTCATGTGGTTCTGCCGCTTCTGCAAAACATTGTTGGCGACCAGCTCAGCCAAGATGCATTTTTAACAGGCTACGCCGCTGCACAAGCTGTACCAGGGCCAATGTTCACCTTTGCGACTTTTATCGGTTATGAGCTTTCGGATACGCCAATTTTAGGTGCGCTGCTCGCAACGCTTGGCGTATTCCTCCCAGGGTTTCTTTTACTACTTGGCGTTCTTAAAAACTGGCAAGCACTGGCAGGCAAACCGCTGGTCTCCGGCGCCATCAACGGTGTAAATGCCTCGGTAGTAGGGTTACTACTCGCGGCACTTTACCAGCCAGTATTTAGCAGCGCAGTTGTTGCTCCCATCGACATGGCGTTAGTGATTGCGGGTTTCTATCTACACAAAAAGCTCAACCTTTCGGTACTATGGATGATCGTGTTTTTTGTGGCAGCAGGCCTTGTCACGGGCATGATGTAGCCTGCTGATACGCCAACTATTGAATCTAGATAAACCACGGGCACTCAAATACGAGTGCCCTTGCTTAGATTAGATAGTGAAAACGGAACAGACCCCGATAAAAAGAGCATCACAAATTATGACTTAACTTCTCTCGGTTAAGCCATTGTTCATTCTTACCAACTTAACTGCATCATGACGAGAATGGACATCGAGTTTTTTGTACAACTTGTATATATGGCTTTTCACTGTACTTTCAGATAAAAAAAGTCTTGAAGCAATTTGTTGATTTGAAATGCCGTACACAAGTAGCTCTAGAATCTGTTTTTCTCTGCATGTTAACTCATCATGCTGCTGTTCTTCGGACAAATTTGCATGCCGATAATTGAGGACTAACTTCTCTAGGTACATTCTTGGTAGCCACAACCCACCTTTCAGTACGTATTCCGCGCCATCACATATATGTGTCACTGATGCACTTCGGAGCAAAATTCCTTTCAACAACTTCCAATGCAGTAAGTCCGTTTGTACTTTTTCACAAGGGACGTTGTGAAGCATAAAGGACCACCCAAATAGATCAAAATCTGGTAACTTTCCTTGTACTTCAAGCTGACGCATAAAATCGTAATCAATAAACATCAAATCGATACTGAGTGAGTGACTTCTGAACACCACTTCATCTGGTTGCATTATCTTTACATCGACATCATGAATGGAAGACAGCTGTTTTTTTATTAAGTTACTTTGTAAATTACTCTCAGCTAGCAGTATCAAGTGCTTCTTTTCCATAGTCCCACCACATTAACTTACCTGTTTCACCAACCCCCGTTAGAAAATTAATTGGGGATAGCAAAGAGAATTTATCTTCATTTTAAGTAGAAAATATAGCACTTCAGAATGATATCGCATTGCTTTTCAGCACCGAAAAAGACTTAAAAAGTATGAACCTGTTATATTTTTATCCATACTTTTCAACCTGTGTTAGCATAAGGATATGATTTATAATATTAAATAATAAAGATAATAATTGGATAAAATACCATTTATAAAAAATGGATGACTGCTCCGCTCAGTGCAATAGAACGAATTACTTCTTTATATTGGCTTCATTTCATACTTGATGAGTACTTAAAGTAAATACAAAAAATAACATTATGATTATGTTATTTTTTTCTTTAACTCCTTAAAGAGACGCACCTAAATACTCCCTTCCAGCCTGAATCATTCTCAATAATGAGAACAGCTTTCACTGATCCTTTCTTATAATTTCATCGCTTCCCACAACATTTGAAGGAAGCAGCAAGAAGTTAAGTGCAGTCATTTTTAATCAGGAATAACAGGAAATGGAGTAATCGTTATGACTCTAAACAAAACAGGGCTTGCTTTAGCAATGTCAGCAATTTTATTTAGTGGCTCTCTAATCGCGAATGAGATCGATGATGGAGACGACAACATGCAATGGACTGACAGCGCTAATACCGATATCGGTTTATCTGGCAGCTTCAATGATAACAGTGACAATAGCGCATCTCTCGGTGTTGGTGATAGCTTCAACGACAACAGCGATAATAGTGCGTCACTAGGTATTGGTCATAGCTTCAACGACAACAGCGACACTGACAACAGTGCAACTCTTGGTGTTGATGACAGCTTTAATAACAACAGCGACAACTCAAACTCGAGCACTAACACAGCTCAAAGCCACAACGACAATAGTACGTCTAACGCTAACGACAACAGTACCAGTGCTGATCTTGATGTGAGCCTAAATAGTGATAGTAGTGATTCAAGTACTAACACAAATAGAAGCCACAACGACAACAGTGACTCTAGTACTACTGTAAGACGTAGCAACAACGACAACAGTGACTCTAGTATCAACAGTAGCTTTAACGATAACAGCGATAATCGTAATCAAAGCGACAACCGTAACCAGAGTGATAACCGTAGCTACGCTGATTCAAGCACAACAAACTCGAACAGCTTTAACGACAATAGTAACTATCAAAGTGACTCGAGCTCAACAAATGTTGATAGCTTCAATCAAGTCCATATGGATACAGATATGGTTGTTGCGAGCTCAAGCCTAATGGGTGGTGTTACAGGTGCATCAGTTATTTATGCAACTAACGCGGATGATACTCGAGTTCGAGTTGAAAACATGAACACCCTTGGTGGTCTTGGTGGTGCAGCTGGTATTACTACCGTTGGTCAGAATGCTGGTTCAAATTCACTTGTACAACAATCTGTTACAACTAATGCAAGTGTGTTTACTGGGGGTGAGTAACCGACTAGTAGGAGAAAGCGATGCGTTTGGCAATCTGTACTTTGAGTATGATAGTTGCCTGCACTGCACTCGCTGATGACATTGCATTATCTGGCGGAGAAGTTAGCTTGGATATCATGAATGAATCAAGAGGTGGACAAAATGTTGAACTCGACTTGGTTTATGCAGAATCAGATATCAATGGTATTTCGTCAGATAATGTCGCGTCAAACACCGTGAGTGGTAACAATATACTATCAAGTGGAGCGTTCGCAGACAGTTCGGGTATATCCAACGTAATTCAGAACAGCGGAAACAACGTTTTAATCCAGAACTCTACCGTCGTTAACCTGACACTCAAGTAAACAATATGAAAGTATTAAATAACTTAATTTGGCTGATGCTCGTTTATTCAGCATCAGCCATTTCATTAGAACTGCTACCTTACCGAGCACATTACTCTGTTCCTGTTAAAAGCTACAAAGAAATAGTGTTCGGTGATGTTTTTCGCCAACAGTATGACTTCAGCTGTGGCTCTGCCGCCCTGGCTTCTCTTCTCACTTTTCATTATGCAACAGAGTCATCTGAACAAGATATCTTCAAAAGCATGTTTGAAAAAGGTGATAAAGAAAAAATCAAAGAGAAAGGTTTTTCTTTGTTGGATATGAAGTTTTACTTGGATTCCATAGGGTTACGTTCTGACGGCTTTCAAGTAGGACTGGAGAAAATTAAAGAAGTCGGCGTCCCTGGGATTACTCTCGTTAATTTCGACGGGTATATGCATTTTGTTGTCATCAGAGGTATAAACAATCACTCAGTTATTCTAGGAGACCCTTCTAGAGGAACCATGATAATGAAACTGGATGAGTTTGAAAAATATTACCAAGGAATTGTGTTACTGGTCCGTAACGAAGCGGAAATGGGACGGTCTAGCTTTATAACCAATGATAATTTCACCGTATATCAAAGATCACCATTAAAAACAGGAGTGTCTAGAGATTCCTTAGGGGTATTTAGCATTACTCTCCCAGTTTCCGGTGAAAATTAATATAACATTGTTTTAAATAACTTTAAGAACTTAACAACCTGAAAGGCCTACATTATGAACTACAATAAATTTTTGTTAGTGCTTTGTATGCTAATACCTCATTTTAATGTGAATGCTAAAGATGTTGGCCTGCAAGAACTTACTCCTCTTTCAAATTTATCTTTAGAAGAATATCGAGGTGGCTTCCAAATTACGGACGAGTATATTATTAATATTGGATTAAGCATTACTACGACTATAAATGGCGATGATATTTTGAACACAAACATTGCCAACTTAGTAATTGAAAATGGTAATTTAAAAAACATTAGCGCAAATAGTGAAAATCAAAGTGGAGATATTTTCAACCAGGGTATTGTTAACATCATACAATTTGGTGAAGGAAATATTATTGGAGATGATTCTATAGATTCACCCAAAATGCCTTCGTCTCAAAATCCTAATATAATAAGTTCAGACTTTATAAATTCAAGTATTATCAATATTATTCAAAACACGAAAGATAACAGTATTATTGGACTTAGCACGCTCGTAGACATTGATGCTCAAGTAAATGGGGTAATACGGGAAATCAAAGCAAACCAACAATTAGAAGACGCCTTATTGAACCACCTTCAATGAGCATTTCCATTTTTATCTGAAAAATTGTCACGTTAAGCTTCTTTGATATTAGAAACGACTGATATCTATGATTACATACCAAAAGAAAGGTAGATATATCAATAGGCCACCATCATTTTAAGAATATATACCTACTTTATCCAATATAATCCAATCAATTTATAATGCGAACACTAGGCGCTAACGATAAATTAGGCCCAAGACTCAAGGGCCTAATATCCATTTTACAAATTAAAAGGTACTCGTACTGTTAATTGAAAGTCGGGAGTATCTTCTGTAAGACCAGCTTGAGCACTAACATTGATAGATGAGCGTTCACTAAAGGCATAGTTTATACCAAAAGTTAATGCATCTAATTGAAGCAACTTAGCATCATCTGCCGATCTGCCATTTACTTTGCTTTTTAAAATAGTTTTATGGCTAAGTCCTAAAGAGAATGAAAGATCAGGATTCACCGCAAACCCCATTCCTCCTGAAAGAGAAATAGTGTCTCCAAGTTCAACATCAGCTTTTGTGTCGCCAACTGTAACAGTATCCTCTAAGTTATAAATATAACTTAGACTAGCGAACAAGACCGCAGGATCAACAGGGTGAATAAGAGATAAATTAGGCTCAAAACTCCAAAAACCCGAACCTGTAGGGACATCACTAAATGAGTTGCTTCCATCTTCAATAGAAACATCATAAGGCGATCGTCCTGTATCCGACTTTACTCTAAGGCCACCTACCCAGTATGGCGCAGACTCAAAGTTAAACTGGTGCCTCAATGCGAACTCTACATCACCAAGCCCTCCGCCATCCACCGTTGTGTTTACTACTTCACTGTTTGAACCATCTTGAATGGGGCGCGTAGAAACTTGGTCATTACGATACACATACGGCACTCTAACTTCTAACTCTGTGGCGTTTGTTAAACCGTACCGAGCAGTTAATCCAACGGTTACTGTAGTCCTATCCGAATCACTCACTTCAATTCGCCCAACAATCAGAGTTGGTAAGACTGTATACCCAACAACAGACACTTTGTTTGAAGAGTTTTGTGTATAGCTTAAAGACGAATCAAATGACCATTTACCTTTAGGTGTGAGAACGCCTGGGCGCTCAATAACATCACCAACCGTTTGGGCACGCTGAGGAATATCATCTCCTTCAGCACCATATGCATTCCCCGCAATGAATAAACTACAAAGATAGGTACCCAGTAAAGTCTTCCGTAACATCACATCTTTCCTTTTGCTGATGATCGTACCCAAGTAATCTCAGGCAATAGCTTGAGGTGAAGCTCCTAACTTTCCAAAGTAAGATTAGTATAGCTACTTCAAAACCACGACATACCTTTAAGTTTGGCGCTTTGAAGAAATTAGGAGACATTTATACTTATCTTCAACACTAAGCCACTAGTTAATAAATAATTAGGATAGATTCTATGTTTTCGCAATATTATTAATAAAATAAATTGCTTACCTGTGCTCTTAGTATGAAGTCGGTATGACATAACAGCTGAAAAGCCTGTTCTCTTTTGCGTAGCATCAATCACATTGCTTTTTAGATCGAGTCGCTCCGACTTCAACCATAACTAACGCTATCTTCCCCACATATTTCATCAAAATGCATTCCCGTGTCGCGATTTAACATGCTAAAGTTAACAATGCGTTAACAATTATAAATACAATGAGAAGACATGGAGTCACTTAAAATGAATCAGCCGAATCTAAATAGCGCTGCTGGTTGCGCTCTCCCACCACCAAATGAAATGATCCTCAAATGGGCTCAAGAGCGTCCAAATGAGGTCTACCTAAAACAAATTATTAACCGACAGTTTGTTGAGTACACATTCTCTGATGTTGCAGATCAAGCCTTAAAACTTGTCAGCGCACTACGCTCGCTTGGTGTAAAGCCTGGCGACAAAGTTGCGTTAGTATCTAAAAACTGTGCAGAATGGTTTATTTGCGATCTTGCTATGATGCTTGGTGACTATGTCAGTGTGCCAATCTTTCCTACCGCCGGTGCAGACACCATCGAATACTGTGTGACTCATAGTGAAAGTAAAGCGATCATTGGCGGAAAACTCGATGATCCCAAAGCAACTCAGCAAGTCATTGATGCTATGCCTGAACTCATTAGCATCGCTCTACCTTATGACACGGCACCTAAGTGTAAGCACGAATACCAAGCGCTCATTGCTGATGCAGTGCCAAGTGAAGAGCGTCCGCAGCATTACGATGACAAGCTAATGTCGTTGGTGTATACCTCAGGCACATCAGGGTTACCGAAAGGCGCGATGCTAACTTACGGCGCATTCAGTTGGTCTGTTCAGCAACTGATCAATCATATTGGTATCCAAGAAAACGACCGATTGTTCTCTTATTTACCGCTCGCTCATATTACAGAGCGTGTTTATATCTTCGGTTCATCGATTATGGGTGGCGTGCCAACAGCATTTCCAGAGTCACTGGACACTTTTATCGAAGATGTGAAGATGCACCGACCAACTCTGTTTATCTCCGTCCCACGATTATGGACGCTATTCCAGCAACGTATTCAAGACAAACTTCCACAGAAGAAGCTCAATATTCTGTTGAAAATCCCATTCGTCAATTCTTTGATCAAGAAAAAGCTAGCAGATGGTCTCGGTTTAGATCAGGCTCGAGTATTAGGCTGTGGCTCTGCACCTGTCTCGCCAGCGCTGTTGGAATGGTACCACTCAGTGGGCCTTGATATCACAGAGGCTTGGGGGATGACGGAATCATTTGCCTACAGCACGCTCAACTACCCATTTAGAGCTGACAAAATTGGTAGTGTCGGTAATGCAGGGCCAGGCATTGAGTTAAAAATCGCAGCCGATGATGAAATCATGGTGCGTGGCAAAGGGCTATTTTCTGGCTACTACAAAAATGATATTGCCACCCAAGAGTCTTTTGATTCAGAGGGCTGGCTACACACAGGCGATATCGGCGCTATCGACTCAGATGGTTATCTAACGATTCAAGGCCGTAAAAAAGATAACTTCAAAACCGCCAAAGGTAAATTTGTCTCTCCGGTTCCTATCGAGAAAAAGCTTTTCGAGTACAGTCGCGTAGAGATGATGTGTCTCATCGGTTTAGGGCTACCCGCTCCGATTCTTTTGGTTGTGCCACATGACTTCCCTAACTTTGATCGAGAGCGATACGCACGTACCACACGTAAAGTTATTGCCAGGATGAATCAAGAACTCGCCTCTCATGAGCAAATCAAAGGTGTGTTAATGATTAAAGAACCTTGGAGTATAGAAAATGGCGTACTGACGCCAACGCTTAAAATTAAACGTCATGTGCTCGAACAAAAGTATCATGAGATAGGCCACAATTGGCCAAAAGATGAATTGGTCGTGTGGGAAGAAGACTTGTAATTTTGCTTGCACTCCTCAACACCATTGGGGAGTGCAACTTAACTTTGAGCTTGAATCAAACTCATAGACTACTCTCTCCAGAATGGCTTACTCACTTCACAACTAATCTCCCTTTCACCTAATCCAATATCGTCCCAAAGGTGCTTTGGTAACTCTCTCAAGTGACGACGTGTCTTATAGTTCCTTCTCCAAGCCGCCAGTTTAGAATAAATTAACTGTAACCCGCTCTGATGGGCAGTAGGTACAGTACGCTCACAAGTGTGTGTCATGTTTCCCATTTCAAAGATCCCTATACAATGTTGACCACTTAATAATCAGCGACTACGCTGATATCCTCAAACGATAGAATCTGCCATAGAGTTAAGGAAAACTAATGTGAAAGATCGAATGCCTCCCTTACAGGGCTTGTATTACTTTTTCGTTGCAGCAAAGGAAGGAAGCTTTAAAACGGCAGCAAAAGAACTGTTTGTTACGCCAGCGGCCATTAGTCAGCAAATTCGTCATTTAGAAGAGTTCTTAGGCACGGACCTATTTGTTCGTCAGCACAGAAAAATCGTGCTCACACCAGAGGGAGAGCTACTGTTTAGTCAGGCAGAAAGAGGGTTTGCTCATTTGCAGCAAGGGGTTAGATTAGTCAATCAAGATCCAACCCCGAACCACCTTTCGATATCAACACTCCCCTCTTTCGCTCATCATTGGTTAGTCCCGAAAATTACGGCTTTTCGCCAGCGTCACCCTGATATCGCCTTGCTATTAGAACCAACCAATGATTTGGTGTCTTTTCAAGATAGTCAGATAGATTTATGTGTTCGTTACGGTTTAGGAAAATATCCCAATTTAGAATCACAATGGCTGATGGACGAAGCTTTTTATCCTGCTTGTCATCCGGTGTACCAGAAAGAGCACGGGATCTATAACATCGAGGATTTAAGCAAAGCTGAGCTGATTGAAGATGTTTGGCCTGATCTTGATTGGAATATGTGGTTAGCAACCTTGGGTCACTGCGCAGCAAAGCCTACCTTAAAATACAGTGGATCACATCTCGTGCTTGAGGCTGCACTATCACTTCAAGGCGTGGCATTAGTAAAACACAGTTTAGCCCATCAATATTTTCGTTCTGGCAAATTGGTCCGAATTGGAGATATCGCTATCAAGCCCAACTTTGCGTATTACTTGTGTGCGCCAAAAGGCTACTTAAAAAGACCTAAAGCTCAATTGTTTGCGCAATGGTTGAAGGAAGAAATAGAAATATTTGAAAAGTCAGTGGTACCAGACTTTAAGACCATTGACCTAAAAGGCAACAGTACTAGAACGGCATCATAACAATCGTCAAAACAAACGCTAAATAGGAATAAAACAAACACACTCTGCGTATAAGACTGCTAAATACAAAAAGCCCCGCACTAAGCGGGGCTTTCAAGTTATAGAGTTAACTTAAGAATTACTTCTTAGCGTTACGCTCTTTAACGTCAGCAATTACTTGCTCTGCAACGTTTGTTGGACATGGTGCGTAGTGTGAGAACTCCATAGAGAACTGACCACGACCAGAAGTCATAGTACGTAGAGTACCGATGTAACCAAACATTTCTGATAGAGGTACATCACCCTTGATACGTACGCCAGTAGACGCTGCTTGTTGGTCTTTGATCATACCACGACGACGGTTAAGGTCACCGATTACGTCACCAACGTGATCTTCTGGAGTGAACACGTCAACTTTCATGATTGGCTCAAGAAGTTGCGCGCCAGCTTTAGGCATAGACTGACGGAATGCACCTTTCGCTGCGATTTCGTAAGCGATAGCTGAAGAGTCAACTGCGTGGAAACCACCGTCGAATAGTTCAACTTCAACGTCTAGAGTAGGGAAGCCAGCTAGAACACCGTGCTCCATCATTGACGCAAAGCCTTTCTCAACTGCAGGCCAGAATTCTTTAGGTACGTTACCACCAACAACTGTAGATTTGAACGTGAAGCCAGAGTTTGGCTCACCTGGTTTGATGCGGTAGTCGATCTTACCGAACTGACCAGAACCACCAGACTGTTTCTTGTGCGTGTAGCTATCTTCGATTGCTTGAGTGATAGTTTCACGGTAAGCAACCTGTGGAGCACCAACTTCTAGCTCAACGCCGTAAGTACGCTTAAGGATATCTACCTTGATGTCTAGGTGAAGTTCACCCATACCTTTCAGGATAGTTTCGCCTGAATCTTCATCAGTCTCAACTTGGAATGATGGATCTTCTGCAACCATTTTACCGATCGCGATACCCATCTTCTCAGAACCGCCTTTATCTTTAGGCTTAACTGCGATAGAGATTACTGGATCTGGGAAGATCATTGGCTCAAGAGTACATTCGTGCTTAGGATCACATAGAGTGTGACCAGTTTGAACGTTCTTCATACCAACTACAGCGATGATGTCACCAGCTTGTGCTGAATCGATCTCGTTACGCTCGTCCGCGTGCATCTCAACCATACGGCCGATACGCTCTGTTTTACCAGTTGCAGAGTTAAGGATTGTGTCACCTTTCTTCATCTTACCAGAGTAGATGCGGATAAAGGTTAGAGCACCGAAGCGGTCATCCATAATCTTAAATGCAAGAGCACGTAGTGGCTCGTCTGCAGATACAGTCGCAACTTCACCAGTTGGCTCACCAGTCTCTGAATCAGTTAGAGGCTGTGGATCAACTTCTGTTGGAGATGGTAGGTAATCAATTACCGCGTCAAGAATAAGTTGGATACCTTTGTTCTTGTACGCTGAACCACAGTAAGTTGGGAAGAATGCTAGATCACGAGTACCTTTACGGATACAACGTTTGATGTCTTCTAGAGATGGCTCTTCACCTTCTTCTAGGTAAGCCATCATTAGATCTTCGTCTTGCTCTAGAGCAGTTTCGATTAGCATTTCACGGTATTCAGCAGCTTTTTCTACCATGTCTGCTGGAATATCTTGAACTTCGTAGTTCTCTGGTTGGCCAGACTCATCCCATACGTAAGCTTGTTGGCTTAGTACGTCTACAACACCTACGAAATCTTCTTCGATACCGATAGGTAGAGTCATAACTAGAGGTGTAGCACCTAGTACGTTCTGTACTTGATCTACAACTTTGTAGAAATCTGCGCCCATACGGTCTAGTTTGTTAACGAAGATCAGACGTGATACGTGTGATTCGTCAGCGTAACGCCAGTTAGTTTCTGACTGAGGCTCAACACCACCAGAACCACAGAATACACCGATACCACCGTCAAGTACTTTTAGAGAACGGTAAACTTCGATAGTGAAGTCAACGTGTCCAGGAGTATCGATGATGTTTAGACGGTGATCGTTCCAGAAACAAGTTGTTGCTGCAGACTGGATTGTGATACCACGCTCAGCTTCCTGCTCCATGAAGTCAGTAGTAGTTGAACCGTCGTGAGTGTCACCGATCTTATGGATCTTACCAGTTAGCTTTAGGATACGCTCTGTAGAGGTAGTTTTACCCGCGTCTACGTGAGCAAAAATACCAATGTTTCTGTATTTTGATAAATCAGTCATTGTCTTACTCTGTTAATAAGGTATAAAGTGCGCGCAGAGTATATCACATTCTGTCAATACTGATACCCTTGCGTGCGGATGGAAGAAAAAAAATTTTAACGTGAAATTTCCGTCCCCAAAGCATAGTCAAACACAGCAATTTATGTACTTTATTCGCATTTTATTGAGGACGGATAGAACAGTTTGTGATTGCACAAATACCATTCTTATGAGCATTACAGCTCGTCAAAAGCCTCTATCGCTTCCGACAATTTCTTAACGCCGTGAATTTGCATGCCAGGGATGCCACCTTTCGGCATGTTGGCTGCTGGCACGATGGCTTTCTTGAAACCATGTTTGAACGCTTCATTCAAACGCTCTTGCCCACTTGGCACTGGACGGATTTCGCCCGCAAGCCCTACCTCACCAAAAATCACCACATCTTTAGGGAGTGGACGGTCACGAAAACTCGATAAAAGCGCCATAACTAAAGCAAGATCAGCGCTTGTCTCCGTCACCTTAACACCGCCAACCACATTAACAAAGACATCTTGGTCTGCCATTTGTAAGCCACCATGCTTATGCAACACAGCGAGCAAAAGTGATAGGCGGTTCTGCTCCAAGCCGACCGCAACACGACGAGGGTTGGCTAACTGCGAGTAATCCACCAGCGCTTGAATCTCTACTAGTAGAGGGCGCGTGCCTTCCCAAACCACCATGACTGAAGAGCCTGATGTTTCTTCTTCACCACGAGAAAGGAAGATCGCTGATGGGTTACTCACTTCCTTCAATCCTTGGCCTGTCATTGCAAATACACCAAGCTCATTCACAGCACCAAAACGGTTTTTATGACTACGCAAAGTGCGGAATCGGCTATCCGTTCCACCATCGAGTAGTACCGAACAGTCGATAATGTGTTCAAGAACTTTGGGGCCCGCAAGGGTACCATCTTTTGTTACGTGACCAACAATAAATACCGCAACATTATTCTGTTTTGCGTATCGTGTCAGAGCCGTCGCAGATTCACGTACCTGAGCAACACTGCCAGGCGACGATTGAACATCAGAAACGTGCATCACCTGAATCGAGTCTATTACCATTATACGAGGCTGCTCTTTTTCGGCGATTTGGCAAATTTTGTCGACGTTCGTTTCCAATAGCATTTTTAAATGATCTTTCGGCAAGCCCAATCGGGAAGCACGCATTGCCACCTGCTGTAATGACTCTTCACCGGTTACGTAAAGCGTTGGCATTTGCGCAGATAAACTACACATGGTTTGCAACAGAAGGGTTGATTTACCTGCACCAGGGTTACCACCAATCAAAATTGCGGCACCTGGCACAACACCACCACCCAACACGCGGTCAAGCTCTTTAAACCCACTGGTGAAGCGAGGTACTTCTTGCAGATCAATTTCGGATAGCGTTTGAACCGTAGCTTCTGTTGCGGAACCAGCGTAGCCGCTTAAGCGTTCATTGCGAGCAACGGTTGGCGATGCAGCGATACGTACTTCTGTTATCGTATTCCATGCACCACATGCGTTACACTGCCCCTGCCAACGGGGAAAGTCCGCGCCACAATCATTACAAACATACGCTCGTTTTGCTTTCGCCATGATGCCTCAATTTTTTCTACAAATGTGACTAAGCACAGCCAAGTCAGACCTGAACTGAAATGAACTATTGATATACTTAAGTATTACTTCGCTTAGCCGATACAATTTAAAGTAACGACATACTCTAACAGAAATAATGCAGCAATCTGAAATTCTCTCGCTCGCAGAACGACTCATTCCCGTTTACGGTACGAATGACTTTGACTTTGTCCTTGGCCAACTGACCGAGGAAGAGCCGCCTTCGGCCAAAATTTTGGTTAAAATGGAACTTAACCGCTTAATGGCTCCATGCAAAAAAAGCATTGATTTGCGAGGTCGCGTTCAAGGCGAATGTCGCGAGTATATTTTGGATGGTATTCCACATTGGTTGGATGATGTTGCTTTCAACGCTTACCATAAAAACATCAAAAAGTTTGGCTGCTACACGGAAGGAATGTGGGAAGCATTGGTCAACACGCGAAATAACTTTCGCGTAATGAGCAAGCGCCTTACTCAGCAAAAAACGCAATCGTTAACGGATCCTAAAAGCCCGTTCTTAGCAGAACCCGTTCACCTAGGCTACGATTTAAAGCGCCAAGAAAAACGCTTGAAAGTCCAATCTCAAGTTGAAATTTGCCGTTCTAAAGGACAGCTTCTTCATGGATTAAGCATTGATTTATCTAGCTCTGGCGCAAAGTTCAAAGTCCCTAGCGCATTTAAATATAACCTTGGGGAAATTATTCAGGTCACGTTTACTGAATTTGCCAGCAAATCTAACGTTGCAGGTATAGAGAAACCGCTTGCATACCGCATACTCGCGGTTGATGACTGTTACGAAAATGACTCAGTTCGATACCTCAGAACCATACGCTTAACTGATACCAATGTCGTCACCAGAGTGATAGATGAAGCGCTCAACAGTGCTGTTAAAAGAGCTCGTCACGACAATCAAGACAAGATTATTCGAGCTCGAACTCGCGGTTATGAGCACATCGCACTAAAGCACACCAGCAGCTTGCCTCTATTCTTTGATGGTAGTGACCTAAAATTAGCAATGTTAACGCCAAACAATCAAAAGCTTTGGCAATACTGGCACGATGAGAGAAACCAGCAAATGTTTGGTTCCTTATTCAACGAGCAACGCATCGCGTCACTCATTAAGCCTGGTGTTAAAGGAACAACCAATGTCCTTTATTCATTTACTCACGAGCACGAGAATCGAACCTATTTCTATTCGATGTTTCGCCCAGAAGCAACTCGCGAACAGCGCCAGCTATTTTGGCATTTAGGTGGCAAACGAGAGAGTTGGCGCGCCTTTAGAATTTCAATCTTTGAACTATCAGAGCAAGAACAGGAAGACCTAGCGGCATTCTCTCCAGAGTTAGCAGAAACGTCTCAATCACTGACTCATATTGGTATTTTGCAAGAAATTGCTGACGAAAAGTCAGGGCAGGATTACCTGCTAACTGAAAAGCCGCGCTTACCCGCTAATACGTTAAACGCGTTTCGCCATCCGAGAAGAGTTATCGGCAATCCAAAGGGCATTTATTTTGATGCAAAGTCTCGTCGTAAAGAGCCTCGTTATCGTTTTAAAACACCTTTAGAGTTGTACTCAGGACAAACTAAAACAGGCGGCTGTACTGTTGACCTTTCCAAACGAGGACTCGGAATTAGGCTAAGTGAGCCCACGATGTTACGTTCTGGGCAAGAGGTAAGAATCAACTTTCGAGAATTACAACTCTACGATAAAAAATTGCCGTTAATGTCGGTGCCATACCGAGTAATTCGTGTAAGCCCAGATGGTTGTAGCGTGCAGCTAGTTATTGATGAAAGCAGCCAAACCATGAAGGTAATCGCTTTTTTCAATAGCATTATCGAGCACAATCAAGACAAGCTAATCCCGCAAAAAGAGACGCTACCAAGTAATGCTCTACTTGAAAGGCTGCACTGCATGTTGCTCTCGCGTACGCTGAGCACGCCCATTTTTATCAGTAAGAGTACGTCATCTTCAATCAAAACCCCCGTTATCGGGGTGAACTTGCCGCTACCTAAACACATTGAGCTTTTTGCCCGTCTTGGGCATGACCAACTGTTGTCACTTGAACCTATCTTTAAAGGCCGGACAAGCACATTAATCGCAGAGCCAATAAAACGTGTAGAAGGTGCTCAAGCCAGACATCAGGATATCTACATAAGCGCCGCAAAAGTAGGCAATAAAATTACAGGCATTGAGTCAAAGCTTCATCAAGAGTTCAACAGCGTAAAAGAGCGGATTCAATTTATAAAGAAAGCGCGAATGATGGGTGACTTTTACGTGATTCGCCTTTCTACTGCGCCAATTTTCGATCCGATGACATCATTACTGCAACAAGATTTAAGTGACTTAACCCAATTTGGTGTACATCAAGCAAGCAAGTTAGAAAAAGAGTTGACGGCGCTCGTTGGTTACAGTGAATTTGAAGACATTACTGAAGAGGTTGTAATTAGATTGGAGTTAACCGAGTAAATTCAAAGTCATACCAAATTGAAAAAAAACACCGCCTTTCTGGCGGTGTTTTTGAATGGATGGTTAAGGTTTAGCTTTCCAGCTAACCTTTTGCTGCTTCACCAATGCGCCAGATAAAATACAGAGCACACCGCCTAACCCAGCAAAGCGAATCGCAGATTGCGCTTGAGCTTCCACTTTTGGTTTTGCGTGATACGCAATCCCTAATCCTGCCACCGACATCATCACAAGATCATTAGCGCCATCACCGACAGCGACCGTGTTGTGCTGCTCAATTTCATATTCATCCGCCAATTCCACTAGAATGTCTGACTTCATCTGCGCCGTTACCACATCGCCAAGTACGTTACCCGTGAGTTTGCCGTCAATAATTTCTAATTGATTGGAACGAGCAAAATCTAGGTCGACTTTATCTTTGATGTAATCAGAGAAGTAAGTAAAACCACCGGAGGCAATCGCTGTTTTCCAGCCCAAGGCTTTCAACGTCGCAATTAGCGCTTCAAAGTCCGGCATGAATGGTAACTGGGAACGAACTTGTTCAAGAATTGATTCATCGGCACCTTTGAGCTTACCAACTCGCTGACGTAAACTTTGCTCAAAATCCAGCTCACCTTGCATGGCACGTTCAGTGACTTCCGCTACCTCATCCCCTACTCCTGCCAGTTTCGCGATTTCATCAATACACTCTATCTGGATCGCCGTTGAATCCATATCAAATACAATCAACCCTTGGGTTGATAGATCGGGCACTTCATTAAGCGAGGCGTAATCTAGGTTGAGACTTTGTAAGATCGTTTCATGTTGAGGAGTCAACTCTCCGGCCATCAGGGCTACTTCATATTGGCCAACTTTCCACGTTTCTAGTATCGGGTTGTAAAAGCCGGTGAAGAAATCAATGTCTTCGAAGTGACTTGGCGAAAGGTACTCAGCAAATACGATCCAGTTTGCTTTTGCTTTATCTAATTGGGAGGCAAATCGAGTCTCGGGTAATCGTTTTAAAAGTGTCGTATGTTTTCTGATAGGCAAGCTTTTTGACGCGTCCATGTATATAATCCCTTATGACTTTGCTAAAACGTTACCTCAACAAACTAAAAAGGCAAGTCTTTGTTTTATTTTAAATGGATGAGTAAAGAGCATGAGTGAATCTTTGTTCTCAGTAAGGAATGCCCTAAGAATTCTGGCACTAATCCTACTGTGTGTGATGTTGTTTATCACAATAAAAAACAGTGTTGTGATCAGTAAGGGTAATGAGAAAATTCAAGCACAACAGCTTGAAACACTCACCAAAGTTTTGATTTCACAGGCGTCTCTTTCTGCCAGTGAGATGATTTTAACTAAAGATCAAGAACGATTACTTCAGCTAACAAACCAACTAGCACAAGACCGTTTAGTGTTTGATGCAACAATCTACGATGCACAGGGTGTACGTTTAGCGTCTAGTGAAGAGGCATTATCGGTACGCGAAGTTCTTGGCCTGGATACGCCTTTGGCAACAGCTTCCATTGGTCGCCAGCAGTTGGTTGAACCAGTTTTTGCAGATGGTGCGCTTATCGGTTTTGTTCGCGTGACCTTTGAGACGGGCCGGGTGACGGCTATTTCTGACCACCACTATCGCAAGAGCGATCGTTATATGTACATGATGGTCTTAATGAGCTTTGTCTGTGGTATGTTGTTCATCTTGATTTTACGTCGACAACCGATACGTCGTAAAAAAGCGCCAAACCTGCTGCTAACCAAGTAACTAGGTAGCGCTAACAACTCATATAAAAACAGCCCGCAATGTGCGGGCTGTTTTTTTAGCTCTTGAGAGCGAAAAATAGAATGACTCTTCGTCGCTTACTCTTCGTCACCAAGCAATACTGAATCTAGTGCGATTAGCATCATGTCGTTGAATGTCGTTTGACGCTCGTCAGATGTAGTCTGTTCGCCAGTCTTGATATGATCAGAAACCGTACAGATTGTCAGAGCTTTTGCACCGTATTCTGCCGCAACACCGTAAATACCAGCCGCTTCCATTTCAACACCAACAATGCCGTACTTGTCCATTACATCGAACATTTCTGGATCTGGCGTGTAGAAAAGCTCTGCTGAGAATAGGTTACCAACTTTAACGTCAATACCGCGAGCTTTTGCAGCGTCTTCTGCCGCACGAACCATGTTGTAGTCTGCGATTGCCGCGAAGTCATGACCTTTAAAGCGGATACGGTTCACTTTAGAGTCAGTACATGCACCCATGCCGATCACAACATCACGCACTTTGATGTCTTCATTCACTGCGCCACAGCTGCCAACACGGATGATTTTCTTCACGCCGAAGTCTTTGATTAGTTCAGTCGCGTAAATCGAGCATGATGGGATACCCATACCGTGGCCCATTACCGAGATCTTACGGCCTTTGTATGTGCCTGTGTAACCAAACATATTACGAACGTCACACACTTGAACGACATCTTCAAGGAAAGTCTCTGCGATGTATTTTGCACGTAGTGGATCGCCAGGCATCAGTACGACGTCTGCAAATGCACCCATTTCAGCATTGATATGTGGAGTTGCCATTTTCTTTTCCTTAACCTTTCTCTAGCGCTCCGCGCTTAAGGCGATATAAGCCAGAGTATTCTCATTTCCGACAAGCAGCATTTACATACTGCAAACATAAAACTAGGAGCAATCAAGCTCCTAGTTTTCAAAAACCTAACTAATTATAGGAAGTTCTTACCGTAATCCATTGGAGAAGTACCGAAGTAACTTGCCAATGTTTGACCGATATCTGCGAATGTTTCGCGGCGGCCAAGAGAACCAGCTGGTACTTTTTGACCATAAACCAATACTGGGATGTGCTCACGAGTATGGTCAGTGCCTGGCCATGTTGGGTCACAGCCGTGGTCTGCCGTTAGGATAAGCACATCGTCTTCTTCCATAATCTCTAGCACTTCGTTGATACGACCATCGAAGTACTCAAGTGCCGCTGCGTAACCCGCTACGTCACGACGGTGACCGTAAGCTGAGTCGAAGTCTACAAAGTTAGTGAATACGATCGTGTTGTCGCCCGCTTCTTTGATTTGCTCTAGCGTTGCTTCGAACAATGCAGGGATACCTGTCGCTTTCACTTTCTTAGTGATGCCGCAGTTTGCGTAGATATCAGCAATCTTACCAATAGAAACCACGTTGCCTTGCTTCTCATCAACGAGCTTCTGAAGAACCGTTGCTGATGGTGGCTCTACAGAAAGATCACGACGGTTACCTGTACGCTCAAATTGACCTTTACCAGCACCAACGAATGGGCGCGCGATAACACGACCAATGTTGTAATCTTCTAGCTCTTCACGTGCGATTTGGCAAAGCTCTAGTAGACGGTCTAGACCGAAAGTCTCTTCGTGACATGCGATTTGGAATACAGAGTCAGCAGACGTGTAGAAGATTGGTTTGCCAGTCTTCATGTGCTCTTCACCAAGATCGTCAAGAACTTGAGTACCAGACGCGTGACAGTTACCCAGGAAACCGTCAAGCCCCGCACGCTCAAGAATGCGGTCAGTCAATTCTTTCGGGAAGCTGTTTGCTTTGTCAGTGAAGTAACCCCAGTCAAACAGAACAGGAACACCTGCGATTTCCCAGTGACCAGACGGCGTGTCTTTACCTGAAGAAAGCTCTGCTGCATGACCGTATGCACCAATGATTTCAGCGTCTGCGTCTAGTCCAGGAGCGAAGCGACTTGTCGATTCTTTATGCGCCATTGCCAAACCAAGTTTCGATAGATTTGGAAGGCGAAGTGCACCTTGGCGATTGTCGTTATCTGCTAAGCCTTTTTCACATTGGTCAGCGATGTGACCTAGTGTGTCTGAACCTACATCACCAAATTCTTTAGCATCGGCAGTTGCACCGATACCGAATGAGTCTAGTACTAAAATAAATGCTCTTTTCATTGCTCGTTCCTTAGGCCCACTCGGCTTTTTATTATGGTTGAGTAGGCCTTGTGTAATTACTTGTTCTATTAGATATCTTCTGCACGAATTTGGCGGTAAACCTCTGGAGTTGGCGTGTATTCACCACCTACTTTGATTGCACTGCGCAGTGCTTTTGCCGCTTCTTCCCATTGCTCTTCAGTGCGAGCGTGGATGACCGCAAGAGGTTTATCACTGTCTGCGACCTCACCTAGGCGGATGAACTCGTCGAAACCAACTGCGTAGTCGATTTCATCAGTAGCGACTCGACGACCACCACCCATAGCAACCACAGCCATGCCGATAGCACGTGTATCCATTGCAGAGACAATGCCCGTTTCTGTTGCGTAAACTGGCTTGATGATTTCTGCTTTTTCTAAGTAGTTGTCGTAGTTTTCTACGAAGTCCGCAGGGCCGCCTAAGCCAGCAACCATCTTGCCGAAGCACTCAGCCGCTTTGCCGTTATCCAGCACTTCCATCAGTTTTGCGCGTGCGTCTTCTGTGTTCTCAGCAAGCTTGCCAAGTACTAACATTTCAGCACATGAAGCCATGGTCACTTCAAGTAGACGAGGGTTACGGTATTCACCCGTTAAGAAACGAACCGCTTCACGAACTTCTACCGCGTTACCCGCTGAAGACGCCAATACTTGATTCATGTCCGTAAGAATTGCCGTAGTCTTAGTGCCAGCACCGTTTGCTACCGCAACGATTGATTTTGCTAGCTCTTCAGACGCTTCGTAAGTTGGCATAAATGCACCTGAACCCACTTTTACGTCCATCACTAGCGATTCCAGACCCGCCGCCAGTTTCTTAGAAAGGATCGACGCCGTAATCAGGGAGATATTGTCTACCGTTGCGGTAATATCACGAGTCGCGTAAACACGCTTATCCGCAGGAGCAAGGTCACCAGTTTGACCGATGATCGCCACACCAGCGTCTTTGGTTACTTGACCAAAAACATCGTTGCTCGGCGTAATGTTGTAACCAGGGATAGATTCAAGTTTATCCAGCGTACCGCCTGTATGACCAAGACCGCGGCCAGAGATCATAGGTACGAAACCGCCACACGCTGCCACCATTGGGCCAAGCATTAAAGAAGTTACGTCACCCACACCACCGGTTGAGTGTTTGTCGACAATTGGACCACCGAAGTTCATGTGGCTCCAGTCGATAACCATGCCCGAATCACGCATTGCACACGTTAAGGCGATGCGCTCATCCATGGTCATTTCATTAAAGAAAATCGTCATAGCAAACGCCGCAATCTGACCTTCAGATACCGTGTTGTTCGCTACGCCTTGAATAAAGAAGTTGATTTCGTCTGCGGTAAGTACTTCACCGTCACGTTTTTTACGAATGATTTCTTGTGGTAAATACATTAGTGCCTCCCAAGCTCTTTTGAGCCATGGTTGTAGTAGGATAGAAGAGGTTTGGTAGCACCCGTTTAGGTGCTACCGTTCAGACGTATTATTGGAATTAGTACGCTGTTGGATCAGCGACGTCGTCCGATACTTCTAATGTATTTAGTAGGTTGGTTAGCAGGCTAGACGCACCAAAACGGTAGTGACGAGCATCAACCCAGTTGTCACCTAGGATTTCGTCAGCCATTGCTAGGTATGCTGCTGCGTCTTCAGCAGTGCGCACACCACCTGCTGGTTTGAAACCAACAGTTTCTGCAACACCCATGTCGCGAATAACTTCAAGCATCATGCGAGCGTATTCTGGTGTTGCGTTTACTGGCACTTTACCAGTTGAAGTTTTAATGAAGTCAGCACCTGCTTCAATACAGATTTGAGATGCTTTCTTGATTAGTGCTTCTTCTTTTAGTTCACCTGTTTCGATGATCACTTTAAGAAGAATGTCACCACAAGCTTCTTTACATTGCTTAACTAGTTCGAAGCCTACTTTCTCATCACCCGCCATTAGCGCGCGGTAAGGGAAAACTACGTCAACTTCGTCTGCACCGTAAGCAACCGCCGCTTTTGTTTCAGCAACTGCGATTTCAATGTCGTCGTTACCATGTGGGAAGTTCGTTACTGTTGCAATACGAACCTCTGGCGTACCTTGCTCACGAAGTGTCTTCTTAGCAATAGGAATAAAGCGAGGGTAAATACAAATTGCAGCTGTGTTGCCTACTGCTGTTTTCGCGTCATGACATAGTGAGATCACTTTTGCATCAGTGTCATCGTCATTCAACGTAGTTAGGTCCATAAGTTTAAGTGCACGTAGCGCTGCTGCTTTTAAATCGCTCATTTCTATCTCCGATCAATATTCAAAAAATTCACTACTCAGCCTTACATCACGTCTTTAACTATAATCAACAAGTCGAGACAATGTGAGTAAATGGCTAAACAGTCTATTAATGAACGGACTTGGTTCCCTGAAGACTCGGCATATACAGCGAAAATTTATCATATGCCAATTGCTATCCTTGTCACCGCACAGTACCAGTTTGGCCTATGGCACAACAATCTATGATTGCGGTGTCTTTAATATCACATCACAAAGCAAAACGCCTATTAGATCTGATATTGCAGGGCAATTCATTTGCCCATCGATTATGTAATATTCATTACGTGATTAAGAATCAAGCTTAACCACTATCCTGTGATTAATACATTATAGAGTTTCACCGCAAAACTGTAGCACCAAATAGAGCGCAAACGGTTTGTATCTCAAAATTTCCTAGCCCCTATTCCATTGACTGCGTAATACCTCGACTAAGGCAAACACCCGATGAAATTTTGGAGCCCGAAAAACGAAAAATGCCCCGCAGCAATCTCTTGCTACAGGGCATGATGTAAAACGGCGTCTATATATTAAGAACCGATTCTAATTATAGTGCTGCAAGGCTTAAGCAGAAGCCTGCAATTGTCGCTGCCATAAGGTTAGACAACGTACCTGCAAGAACTGCTTTAACACCCATGCGAGCGATGTCACTACGACGGTTTGGTGCAAGGCTACCTAGACCACCAAGTAGAATCGCGATAGAAGAAAGGTTCGCGAAACCACATAGTGCGAATGAGATGATAGCTGTTGTCTTCTCAGACATTACTTCACCAGTTGCCGCGATTACTTGAGCGTTTTCACCTAGGTATGGTGTGAAGTTCAAGTAAGCAACGAATTCGTTCACTACGATTTTCTGACCGATGAATGAACCAGCTGTTACAGCTTCTGCCCATGGAACACCGATTAGGAATGCTAGTGGAGAGAACGCGTAACCTAGGATTAGCTCTAGTGTTAGTTCTGGCATGCCGAACCAACCACCGATGCCACCTAGCATACCGTTGATTAGCGCGATTAGACCAACGAATGCGATTAGCATTGCACCTACGTTAAGCGCAAGTTGTAGACCAGAAGCCGCACCGCCCGCAGCTGCGTCGATTACGTTAACTGGTTTGTCGTCACCGCCGTCCATCGCTTCTTCGATACTTTCGTGAGGCTGGTCAGTCTCTGGGTGAAGGATTTTAGCGAACAGTAGACCACCTGGTGCTGCCATGAATGATGCCGCAACTAGGTACTCTAGTGGAACACCCATAGATGCGTAACCAGCTAGTACACCACCAGCAACAGAAGCTAGACCACCACACATTACCGCAAATAGCTCTGATTGAGTCATTTTTGGAACGAATGGGCGAACAACTAGAGGTGCCTCAGTTTGACCTACGAAAATGTTAGCTGCTGCTGACATTGATTCCGCACGCGAAGTGCCTAGCGCTTTTTGTAGTGCGCCACCAAGAATCTTGATAACCCATTGCATAACGCCAATGTAGTAAAGAACTGAAATCAGTGCAGAGAAGAAGATCAGTGTAGGAAGAACACGGAATGCGAAGATGAAACCGCCGCCGCCGAATACTTCGAACATCTTGTCAGAAACAAGACCACCGAACAGGAATGATGAACCATCGTTACCGTAGTTGATAACGTTAGAAACACCTGAAGAGAAACCGTTTAGTAGATCACGGCCCCAAGGTACATACAGAACAAATGCACCTAATGCGAATTGGATAGCGAATGCGCCACCCACAGTTCTAAAGTTGATAGCTTTTCGGTTGTTAGAAAATGCCACTGCAATCGCAAGAAGCACTACCATACCGATTAGGCTCATAAACAGGCTCATAGTTTATGACTTCCTTATAAGTTATTTATTGGCGTGTTACAAAATGGAGCTATAAAGCGGGGGCAATTATACTCATGCAGAATCAATTAAAGTAATGCCAGCCTCACACTTTCCTATAAGATTCATGATTGATTCAACCAGCTTTGTGAGTTAATTCACAATAAGCAGGAAAACGTTTTCGATTTCAAACCACATCTTTAGATTTTATTCACATATCGAGAAAGCAAAATTGCTATTTTTCCACAGTTGAGAGGCAATCGATTGCTTTCGGCCGTTATGCAACTCTACGAGCTCATTAAAGACGTGAATGAGTTTGGCTGGGTGATTTGACTCCCCTTGATATCCAAGTATAGGCATATCTGGTGCGTCTGTTTCGATTACTAGGTTTTCGAGTGGTAATTTTTGAATTGCGTCGCGTGTTTTCTTGGCTCTTGGGTAGGTAATCGTTCCTCCTACACCGATAAAAAAACCTAATTTGACCCACTCCATGGCTTGCTGATAACTCCCAGAAAAAGCGTGTAGCACACCACCTCTAGGGAGATTCGCCGCTTTCACCATTTGAATGAGGCGATTGTGCGCTTTTCGGCTATGTAAAATAACTGGGAGTTCGAAGCGTCTAGCCAGCTCAAATTGAACTTCAAGTGTCTTTTCTTGCAACTGTGGATCAACATCAATGGCAAAATCTAAACCACACTCTCCTATTGCCACGCACTGTGGCCCTTTTTGATTTAGATAGCCTTCTAGCTCTGTAAGGTGCTGCTCAACGTTATCTTCAAGAAAATACGGATGAAAGCCGAGCGCATAATACAAATTGGCATGTTGCTCTGCCAAAGTTTGAATACGAGCCCAGTTTTGCGGACCGACGGAAGGAATCAAAATTCTTGCGACGCCTTGCGTTTGAGCAAGCTCAAGTTGATGCGCAAAGTCATCTTGAAACACATCAAAATCAAAGTGGCAGTGCGTATCAAAGAGCTTCATCTTGACGCTTTTTATCTGTATCTGCGGGCAGAAAATCAGAGGATGGTTGGGCTTCACTCTTCTCTTTAGTTTGATGGGCAGGGTCTTTTCGATATGGGACACAACTGCGTTTCTGATCGGGAGTTAGCCCCATCTCTTTACACCAATTGTCGTAACGCTTTAGCCCACGTTTAAACCAGTTCATATCTTATCCTTATATAAAAACGCCCTTGGCTAAGTTTATAGCCAAGGGCGTTTTAAAATCTAGTTTGCGTTAAGGCTTACCCTAACCGCGCAAATTAGTGCTCACGCGTCGCACGGAAATCAACGTCAGGGAAACGCTCTTTCGCTAAGTTTAAGTTAACCATTGTTGGAGCGATATACGTTAGGTTATCACCACCATCCAATGCTAAGTTCGCTTGATTCTTGCGTTGGAACTCATCCAGTTTCTTCGCATCACCACACTCAACCCAACGCGCAGTTGCAACGTTAATGCCTTCATAAATCGCTTCAACGTTATACTCAGACTTCAAACGAGCCACAACAACATCGAACTGAAGTACACCAACGGCACCAACGATCAGATCGTTATTCTGTAGAGGACGGAATACCTGTACCGCACCTTCTTCTGATAGCTGAACCAAACCTTTGAGAAGCTGCTTCTGCTTTAGTGGATCTTTCAGGCGAATACGACGGAATAGTTCCGGAGCGAAGTTCGGAATACCAGAGAACTTCAGTGATTCACCTTGCGTAAAGGTATCACCAATCTGAATAGTGCCGTGGTTGTGTAGGCCAATGATGTCACCGGCGTAAGCGTGTTCTGCACGTGCACGGTCACCAGCCATAAAGGTCACTGCATCAGAGATGCTCACTTGCTTGCCAAGACGAACGTGGTTCATCTTCATACCTTGCGTGTAAGTGCCCGATACAATACGCATGAATGCGATACGGTCGCGGTGTTTTGGGTCCATGTTCGCTTGGATCTTAAATACGAAACCAGAGAACTTCTCTTCAGTCGCTTCGACTTCACGTTCAACCGCTTGACGAGTTTTCGGCGCTGGAGCCCATTCAGTTAGACCGTCTAGCATATGATCCACACCAAAGTTACCTAATGCAGTACCGAAGTAAACTGGCGTAAGATCACCGGTTAGGAACATTTCCAAATCAAACTCAGGGCAAGCGCCCATCACAAGTTCAAGCTCTTCTCGAACACTTTCCGCAAGGCCTGCACCAACTTTTTCATCAAGCTCTGGGTTATCGAGACCTTTGATGATTCGAACTTCTTGAATCTCATGACCGTGACCTGATTCGTATAAAATCGTTTCATCACGGTGAATGTGGTACACACCTTTAAATTCTTTACCACAGCCGATTGGCCATGTAATTGGCGCACACATCATGCCCAACTCGTTTTCTACCTCGTCCAATACTTCCATTGGATCACGAACGTCACGGTCAAGTTTGTTCATGAAGGTTACGATTGGCGTGTCACGCAGACGCGTTACTTCCATCAGCTTACGTGTTCGATCCTCGACACCTTTCGCCGCATCGATAACCATCAAACACGAGTCTACTGCCGTTAACGTACGGTATGTATCTTCCGAGAAGTCTTCGTGTCCAGGCGTATCAAGTAGGTTTACCAGACAGTCATTGTAAGGGAACTGCATTACAGAAGTGGTTACCGAGATACCACGTTCTTTTTCCATTTCCATCCAGTCTGATTTTGCGTGCTGTGCGTTACCACGACCTTTAACCGTACCTGCTTTTTGGATCGCGTTTCCGAATAAAAGGACTTTTTCAGTAATGGTGGTTTTACCCGCATCCGGGTGAGAAATAATAGCGAACGTTCTGCGCTTAGACACTTCGCCTAAAAAAAGGGGATTTGACATTAGTTAATCTTCTAAATTACTTTCATGCTCACAAAATAGGCAAGCATATCTACTATTCGATATTGTGCGGTATTCTCGCTTATTATCGCTGTGCTAGCAAACTGGAAAGACATGAACTGAATTTACTCGGCTCACCAGCCTTTACCTGCAACTAACAAGGGAAAGCCAGCTCCACACAAAGAGATGTAAAAATTCAAAAAATTATTATTACATATTCAAAAGCCTCGAATCCGGATACGCATTTAAAGCATAAGTGTTGATGAGGTAATTAGTAACGGCCTAAAACTAACTCAAAAATAAGTAACTCATGATAATGGCGTCTTCCTTACCATTTCCCGATTTAGCTGGGTAATAGTTGTAACGACGGTCCACTTCATTAAAACCTGCTTGCTCATAAATATGGATAGCTGGGTGATTACTTTCACGCACTTCTAACCAAGCACTCTCTGCTTTGGCTTGTTCACAGTGTTCAATAAACGCGTCCAGCAATTTTTGCCCTAGCCCTCTGCCCTGTTGAGAAGGCGCTACTGCAATATTTAATAGTGTCACTTCTCCAACAATATTCTGTCCATAGAAGTAACCAACCACTTGAGAGCCTTCCAGCATCACATGGTGGCAAGCACCGCGACTGGATAAGTCACGAACCAAAGATTCGGCCCAAGGGTGAGAATGTGCTTGCTGCTCGATTTGCCAAACTTGGTCGAGGTGCTCTGCACGCATCGGCGTAATTTCAATTGTCACGCATTAGCTCCGTTAAGAGTACGAACAGATTTGTTGCCACAATGCGCGGCGCTGTTCGTTATTACCATCAATATCTTGTAATAGTGGCGAGGTCAGGTGCTTTGCCTTGATGCTTTTATCAGCCTCACAGCCTGCAAACCACACCCACTCTAGCTGATGTTCACCCAGCATGGATAAGCGCTCAGGCTCTAGGTGTAGCGCATCATCAAGCGTGAGCTTAATGCTTTTTAATACGCGCTCAAACATCAATGCCGTCTCGTTTTCTGGACATATTGGCGATACCAATAGGAGTTTACATGAACTTTGCAAATCCAATAATGGCGATTGATAGCCTTCCAGTCTTTCAGGGTGTACCAGCTCCCATGTGCTGATCCCCATTTCACGTAAATACTGTTTCTCGTTAATTGACATTTTCCGTCACCTATTTGAACGAGGGCAATCCTATCAAATTATCGCGATTATACCTAAAGGACTTCAAGGAACACCTGAACACAATGAGATGATTTGGATATTCCTGAACATAGCGTTTTGCCAACAGCCACACATTGGGTATGACATATGAGGTACATTATGAAATTCTTAAATACGCTACTACTTTGCACACTGGTAGCCGCCACCAGCATGAGTGTTTTTGCTAATAACAGCGATGAGTGGGAGCTGATTGCAACGAAAACCGTTAACTTTCATACAGAAACAGATACCGTGACACCAAATAGCCTATTCCGAAACCGAAGCTTCAGTAAAATAAAACTAAAATGTGTGCAAGGAACGGTAGACATTAATGGTTTAAAAGTCGTCATGACAGATGGTAGTGAGAAAAAGCTTTCCTCTATGGGCGTACTAACAAGCGGATTGTCGACTCGTGCCTGGAGCCTTCCAGGTACAAAAGAAGCCAAGCTAAAACAGATTGAAATGACTTACAGTAGCTGGGGAAGCACAAAACTCAGCCTGCTAGGGGTAAGTAAAAAAGCGAAAATAGAGGTCTGGGCAAAAAGAAAAGTAACCAGTCATCCTAACCTCCCTATCTCAGTTTTCAGTGAATAAGAAAGAAGCCCACTTAGTCGTGGGCTTCTTTCATTTACAGTTCAGAGAACTCTGGCGCATAGTCTATGCGTCCGGAGCGTCCAGCACATTGACCTTCGACCAACTCTGCGACTCGAAATGCACCTTTAGGGACATCCCAAGCACATTCAAAGCCCATCTCGTCGCATGATTGAAAACCCTGGCGCGCGTAATAATCAGGATCGCCCAACACCACACACACTGGGTAGCCAAAATCACGCAGTGAATCAAAACCTTCTTTGATCAACTCTGCAGCGATGCCTTGGCGACGGTAATCTTCATGAACAGCTAATGGCGCTAGCCCTTGCCATGACAAATCTTCACCGTTTAAGGTCACAGGGCTAAATAAAGCATGGCCTATCACCTCTCCCTCATCTGTACACGCGACTAAGGAAAGCGTGAATTTGCTGTTTTCGCGCAAACGCATCACAAGCTCAGCTTCAGCTTCCGTCGGGAAGGCGTGTTTCAATAAGCGGTCAATGGTAAGAATGTCCGCTGGGGCTTCAGTTCGAATAAGCATTCGCTACTCCGGTTGGTTGTGCAGGCGCTTGAACTCCTTTCTGAACAAAATCAGCCAATTGATTCAAAGCGACTTGCATTGCTTTCGGTAACTGCTCTAAGTCGACACTGTCCATTAAGTTTTTCACTTCTAAGCCAAGCTCAGTATCACCTTCAATTGAAAGGCGACGTTGGAAGAACAGTGTGTCAGGGTCTTCTTTACGACCAGCAATCAGTACTAGGTCGTTTAGATTACCACTAAAACTCACATCTTCCTGAACTGGTTTTTCAGCTACCACCAATTTTTCGTCTTGATAGCTGATGTACCATGCTAAGTTCAAGTCTTTAATCGCAACTTTTAACCACTTGTCTTCAAGGAACTCAAAGTCACCATCTTCCAAGGCTTCTTTAAACACCATTTTTAGCCCTTCCAGCAAC
Organism: Vibrio sp. Vb2131; assembly: GCF_033338535.1. Lineage (NCBI taxonomy): Bacteria > Pseudomonadati > Pseudomonadota > Gammaproteobacteria > Vibrionales > Vibrionaceae > Vibrio > Vibrio sp. Vb2131. The sequence continues at coordinate 204,745 of NZ_JAWOSW010000003.1, read as the reverse complement.
GCTTTTTGCTGAATTGGCTGTGGTAATAACTGGACTGGAGAACGCAAAATATTAGCTGCGTTCTTTACTAGTTGACTGCGAATCTTGTTTAACACGTTCATTATCCGTTACTTTGTCATTAGGTTGCTTATATTAAGCAATCGTGGCGATGAGATTACTGTTATGTATCAATAAAGTGCTTATTTTAGATTGGTGGTTTATTGCTCACTAACGCTTCTTTTTTTGAACTTACGTGTATTATTGATGCGAACAGGTGGATAAACACTTTTACAACCGTATTTTCAAAGTTATAGTTATCTGAGCGTATCCATGTGATTGTCGACTGCACAGCTAAAACCGCGAGCCCTTTAATGGCAAGTAACACTTTAGCTTGGTGGTAGACCGCCGCAGGCTTATCAGGGTGTCGCTTTTTATACACGGACGAATAATCTGGCTCATTGGAGATCGGTAATACCCTAATGCCTTCCCAGCAATTAAAACATTGGTTTGCCACGCTAACCTCAAATAGCCCTTTCTTCTTTGCCATTCTTGATAAAAAACACAATTATCGAATGGTAAGTGACCGTTACTGCGATATCGCAGGTTTAAGTCATGAGGAAATCGTCGGCTTAAACGATTGCCAAGTGCTGGGTGAGCAGTTTTATAAGAAGCTTGCACCATACTATCAGCGCGCGTTCAAAGGGGCACATGTCGAAGCCGAAATCACGCTCGATGAAACCGACCTTGAAACCAGTCTTCACTTTAGTCTTTCGCCAGTTTTTGAAGGTAACGACATTCGCTTTGTTGTTTTTCACGCTGTCGATACTTCAGAAAAGCAGATACTCGTTCGCTCCTTAGAAGAGTCCGAAAGTAAGTTTGCGAAGTTAACACAACTGCTACCAGACGGCTTACTGCTTATCGAAGATGATATTGTCATCTCTGCGAACCCCGCATCAGCGCGCCTTCTCGGACTTAACTCTCCTCATGAATTGTTGGGCGAAGAACTAAGTCGTTTATTCATCGATGAAAACAGTAAAAAGGTATTTAGTCATCGATTGAGTACATTAATTTCTGACAAACCTTTTGTCTGCTTAACCAGCGCAAGATGCGGCTTTGAACGGAAAGTTCAGCTACACGCGGATTCCACGGCGATATTAGGTAGCGAATCTCAAATTATCCTAATCCAAGATGCTGATGATGCGCCCAAAAACCTGTCTTCTGCATCGAATGAAGACATACACATTGACTCGCTCACCAAACTCTACAACCGCTTTGGCTTCACCAAACGTTTGGAACAGCTGATCAAAAAGCAAACACCGCTTCTGGTGTTCTATTTGGATATCGATAACTTCAAAAACATTAATGACTCACTTGGTCACCATATTGGCGATAAAGTGATTCAAGAGGTGTCGGCCCGTCTTAAACGGTTACTACCAAACCAAGCGATTATTGGTCATTTGGGTGGCGATGAGTTTGGCGTCATTCTGCCGGAGCCAGAAAATACCCGCATGGCTGAAATTTTGTCCGATCGCATTATCTCGTTGATCAACCAACCTTTCGACTTGCACCACTTCAGCAAACGCCTTGCCTGTTCAATTGGTAGCGTTCGATACCCTGAAGACGGACAAGATGCGCGAATCCTACTACAAAATGCCGATACTGCGATGTATGAAGCCAAAGATCGTGGTAGAAATCGTCTGATCAAATTTAACGATCAAATGAACAAAGAAGCGCGTATGCGTTTGTGGCTTGAAATCGAACTGCAAAAAGCATTGCAGCAGAACGGTTTGGAAGTGTGGTATCAACCTAAGGTTAACGCGCGAGACTTCAGTATCAACGGCGCAGAAGCGCTCGTTCGTTGGAAGCATCCAGTTGAAGGGTACATTAGTCCTGGCTCATTCATTCCTGTCGCCGAGCGCGCTGGGTTAATCGAACACCTTGGACGTGTCGTGATGCGTGATGTTTTCAATACGGTAAAACGTTGGAAGCAACAAGGCATACTGCCAGGCCGTGTCGCCATCAACCTCTCTCCCGAGCAATTTGGCAACCCACAGCTGATCGACTTTATGGAAAAGCTGCTTCGCACTACCGAGCTTGATCCAAGCTGCATTACCTTCGAGCTAACCGAAAGTGCCGTGATGAGTGATAGCGAACATACACTGCAGATGTTGAATGCGATTAAAAAGCTTGGCTTCGCTCTCTCTATCGATGACTTTGGTACCGGCTACTCTTCTCTTTCTTACTTAGCGCGTTTCCCTATTGACGAGCTAAAAATCGACCGCGCTTTTATTAATGATATCGACACACTACCGAAACAAGTCACTGTGATTGAAAACATCATTAACCTAGGTAAGTCGCTCGACTTAACTGTCGTTGCCGAGGGGGTGGAAACCCATCAGCAAGCGACCCTGCTCTCTAACCTTCAATGTAATGCGATTCAAGGCTTCCATTTTTATCGCCCGCAGCCAAAACATGAAATTGAAGAGCTGTTTGTACAGAATCGTCGTCACAAGAACTAACCCCGACCCGATACCCTTACTCGCAAGGGGTAAATATCGACTTTATTGAGCTAAACCTAACTTAGGTCAATTTCGCTATTCATAATTCTTCATAAAATGCGGACACCTTTTTATTCTCAATGATTGTGAGCATATGGAACTCTTGTGTCCCGCGGGTAACCTGCCTGCGTTAAAAACTGCGATTGATTGCGGTGCCGATGCCGTCTACATTGGTTTCAAAGATGATACCAACGCCCGTCACTTTGCTGGCCTAAACTTTAACGGCAAAAAGTTAGAAAAAGCGGTGCAATACGTTCATGACCGCAATAAAAAAATTCATGTCGCGTTGAATACCTTCGCTCATCCCAATGGCTTCGAGCGCTGGACGAACGCAGTAGACAATGCAGCGGCACTGGGTGTAGACGCGCTGATTGTTGCAGACATTGCAGTGCTGGAGTACGCGGCTCGCAAATATCCCGATCTGGAACTACACCTTTCAGTGCAAGCATCAGCGACTAATGTCGCAGCCATTGATTTTTACAAACAAAACTTCAACGTAAAACGGGTAGTGCTACCTCGCGTTTTATCGATTCATCAGGTCAAACAGCTTTCACGCAACATCACTAGCGATGTCGAGTTAGAAGTCTTTGCTTTTGGTAGCCTTTGTATCATGTCTGAAGGTCGCTGCTACCTATCGTCATACATGACAGGCGAGTCTCCAAACACTGTGGGAGCATGCTCTCCAGCTAAGTACGTTCGCTGGCAAGAAACAGAAAATGGTCTGGAATCCCGCCTTAACGACATTTTGATCGATCGCTACAGCACCGGTGAAAATGCGGGCTACCCTACCTTGTGTAAAGGCCGTTTCGAAGCAGAAATCGAAGGCGAGAAAAAACGCTACCACGCACTGGAAGAACCAACCAGTTTGAACACCCTCTCTATGCTGCCAGAACTATTTGCTGCAAATGTGGCGTCTGTAAAAATTGAAGGTCGCCAACGTAGCCCAGCTTACGTAGAACAAGTCACTCGAACATGGCGAGCCGCGATTGACCGTTACCAAGCAAACCCAGAAGCTTACCAAGTCGAAGCGGCTTGGGATGCCGCATTGGCAAACGTGTCTGAAGGTACGCAGACCACACTTGGTGCTTATCACCGCAAATGGCAGTAGAGGTTAAGATGGATAATTCAATGAAATACGCGCTTGGCCCGCTGTTGTACTTCTGGCCAAAACAAGACATCGAAGCGTTTTATGAACAAGCGAAATCAAGCTCCGCGGACATCGTCTATCTTGGGGAAACCGTATGTTCAAAACGTCGAGAAATGAAGCCTTCGCATTGGCTTGAAATCGCAAAAGAGCTGTCTGCATCTGGCAAGCAAGTGGTGCTATCAACGATGGCACTACTGGAAGCTCCGAGTGAAGTAAACATAATGAGGAAGTACATCGACAACGGTGACTTCGCGATTGAAGCAAATGACGTATCTGCTGTTCAATTGGCATCAGAGCATAAAGTGCCTTTCGTCGTTGGCCCTGCAATCAATACTTATAACGCACACACGCTCAACTTATTTTTGAAGCAAGGTATGATGCGTTGGTGCATGCCTGTCGAGCTATCTCGCGAATGGTTAAACGATACTTTAGTTCAGTGTGACGAGCTTGGTATTCGTAACAAGTTTGAAGTTGAGGTATTTAGCCACGGTTATTTGCCTTTAGCGTATTCCGCTCGCTGTTTCACAGCCCGAGCTGAAAACCGAGCGAAAGACGATTGCGAAACCTGCTGTATCAAATACCCTACGGGTATCCAGGTCAGCAGCCAAGAAGGGCAAGAAGTCTTTAACCTTAACGGCATTCAAACACAGTCAGGGTATTGCTACAACCTCATCAATGACTTACCTACTATGAAAGGGCTGGTTGATGTGGTCCGGTTAAGCCCTCTTGGTATCGACACTTTTTCAGAGTTAGAGCGTTTTCGCTCAAACGAATACGGCGATAATCCTGAAAAGCTCGAAAGCCGCCAATGCAATGGCTATTGGCATCAACTAGCGGGCTTAGAAGTAAAAACCATTTAATCCTTAAAGATAAAAGCGAGGCCTAGCCTCGCTTTTATCTGTTAGCTTTTGTTAGCAGGCTTGCACCCTTGGTTCGACAGAACTCTCATTAAGCAGCTTTTTCACATCTCGCCACAACATACTGATCACGACCAAACTCAATGCAATGTTAGACAATGGGAAAGCTAACCAAATACCTGTCACGCCGAAAAGTTTCGGCATAATGAATAAGAATGGCAACTGGACCAGCATGTTGCCTAGTGTTACAAACATAGCTTTGCTGCCTTTGTTTACTGATTGATAGTACGCGGCCGCCACAACTAAAAAACCATCTAAGAACAACGCAAACATGTGTAAACGAATCCCGATCACGGTGCTATCAATCAACTGTTGGTCAGCATTATTAAACACCGCAACCAGTTCGTACGGGAAAAGGTTCATCAAAACAACGAACGCCACCCCACCAAGCACAGATGTCCCCATCGCGACCTTTAATAACTTTCTGATGTTCTCCTGATTACGTGCACCGTGGTTGAAGCTCACTAAAGGCTGCATACCATTCGCAATTCCTTCTGCTATCAGATAGTAAACCGTCACGATGTACCCCAAAATGGCGTACGCTCCGATCAACATTGCACTTCCGTATTGAGCAAATAACGCGTTGTGCAGTGCCACCATCACAGAGCCGTAGGCGTACATAAAGAAACTTGATGTACCTATCATGATAATCTTTGGTGCAGCATCAACCTGAACTTTGAAGTCGCGGATACGAAGGCGTAATGTTGCTTTTGAAGTAAAGAAGTAACCAATACCGAGCACAGTGACCACTAATTGTGCAAGTGCAGTGGCAATAGCGGCTCCGGTTAACTCCCACTCCAACCAAGCAATAAATACGTAGTCTAATACAATGTTAATAACGGCACCGATGACCATCAAAATCGTTGCTAAGTTCGGGCTGTCGTCATTGCGTAATAAAAACGGAACTGCGATAGAACCCAACGTGAATACGCACGCGACAATCAGAATATGCAAATATTGCAGCGCAAGTTCAAACACTCGCCCTTCCGCACCTTGCCAGCGAATAAATTCATCCGAAAACAAGAACAATATTGTAGCAACGATCGGCATCAATGCCGCTAACAACGTCAATCCGGTCGTTAGGATTCGCTTAGCGCCTTCATGATCGTTCTCTCCTTGCTTGATCGAAGTCAGCGCGCCAGTCCCCACCCCAATCATCATTCCTATACCGAGGATCGAACCGATAATAGGCCACGCAACATTGATCCCAGCTAATCCGTCAGCGCCAACATAACGGCCAATAAAAATGCCATCAACTATTTGATACAAACCGTTTACGAGCATTGCTGCGACGGTTGGAATCGTATATTTCCAAAACTGTCTATAAATTGAGTTTTGCATGACTGTCACCAGTAGTTAGCAAAGCTAACCATTTAATTAGCAAGGCTAACTAAATGGTTAAATTAAATAAAAGAAAGATGAAACAACAAAAACTAAACCATACAGCTGAGGCCTTTGCTTCAGTTTAAAATGACTTATTACTCAATGCTTTATTCAATAAAGCTTGTAACTGTTCAGCTTCTTGCTGATTTAATTGTTGCATCATTTGGTCAGAGATATCTTTGTACACTACCTGCTCCAAAGACATTTTTTCTGCGACTTCTTCCGTAAGCAACACACGCTTAGCACGAGCATCCTCATTACATGCGATGCGTTTCACCAAACCCTTTTTTTCCAAACGCACAACCATTGTCGATGCGGAAGGCTTAGTCACTTGCAGCTCTTCTGCAAGATCGGTTATTCGCACACCCTCAGGGTAAACCTGAATCACACGTAAATAATCGAACTCATTAAAGCTTAGATGTGATAATGGATCTTCTTTGGCATAGACACGCCAAGCTTTGGCGCAAAAACGCTCTAAATCAATCAAGCTTTCTTCTAATGCCATAAAAGCCACCACCACTTAGTTAGCAAGACTAACTATTTTAAATGAGTCACTCATCAAGTTCAATCATAAAAAAAGCCGCTCTCATCGAGCGGCTCTAAATCATTCAATTTCCAGCTTCTTGGCAGCCTTTAACTTGGCCAATCTATCTTGCTGTAATTGATCGTAAATTTGCGCCAACTCCAAGAAAGAATAGCGATGCTCAACATAATCGTAAACGTTGAACGAAATCGCGAGCTTATAAAGTGAGATAGCACTTGCGATATCACCTTCAAGCTGATTACGCTTTCCAAGGTAGAAATACGTTTCCGTCAATCGTTCAGCTAGGCGATAGTTCTCTCTCGTTCCATCCATAATTGCTTTAAGCGCGTCTTCGTCCGAGACGTCTCGCAGCATGATAGCAACAAGAACCCACCCCCACTCTTCACTACGATCTCGTAAATAACGCTGTTGAAGATTGGCTTTTGCTTGCTCTGGATTTTGCTCAGCTTCGATGATGTACAGCCATAATGAACGAAAAGGATCCGTTGGCATTTCTTGATAATGCTTGGTCATATCTTCTAAAGCGAGATCGATTCGGCCACCATAATACAGTGCAATCGCACGGTTGCGCTCAGCATAGGTATTATCAGGAGCCAACTCTATGGTCGAGTCAAACGCTTCATATGCCGCATCAAACTCTCCTACTTGGGTAAAGTATACTCCCAAAAGATTGAAGATGTCCGGCTGAGCAGGATTCAACTGCAAAGACTGGTTAAAGTCCAAACGGGCAAGATCACGTAAACCAACGCTGTCGTAGTAGCTACCGCGCTCATAATGCATTTTAGCGCGCACTTCATCACTAAGGTCGGGACGTTGTAGCAACTGCGAGAGACGCGCGATTTGTACTTCTTGTTGAACACTAGGCTGAAGTGGCACCGCCATCGGTGGATATAACCACTTTTGTGCTGATTGTTGAGAAGTATTTGCACAACCGGTCAGCGCGATAGCAACACATAAAATTGCGGTTTGAAACCATTTCACTAATTGATACTCCTGTTTGGACCGCTCAAGATTTATTTCTCTTAATGCAATATAGGCGATAACCTCGTTTGAGGTTAATACATCGAAACAAACCAAAAAAGGGGAGCGAAAATGCTCCCCTTTTATAACATGCTTTCAGGCCCTTAATCTAATAAAAGGCTGAAAGTCTCATTTTGTCTTACTCGTCTTTAGCAGCTGGTGCTTCAGCAGCAGCTTCTTCAGCTGGCTTTTCTACCGCTTCTTTCATGCTTAGACGTACACGGCCTTGGCGGTCGATTTCAAGAACTTTAACTTGAACTTCTTGACCTTCAGCTAGGTAGTCAGACACTTTCTCTACGCGTTTTTCTGCGATTTGAGAAATGTGTACAAGACCATCTTTGCCTGGAAGAACCGTTACGAATGCACCGAAGTCTGCTAGACGTGCAACTTTACCTGTGTAGATACGGCCCACTTCAACTTCAGCAGTGATCTCTTCGATACGGCGGATAGCTTCTTTCGCAGCAGTGCCTTCAGTTGCCGCAATCTTGATAGTACCGTCGTCTTCGATTTCGATAGTTGTACCAGTCTCTTCAGTTAGAGCACGGATAACTGCACCACCTTTACCGATAACGTCTTTGATCTTCTCAGCGCTGATCTTCATCGTGTGAATACGCGGAGCAAATTCAGAGATGTCTTCACGAGCACCAGAGATTGCTTCATCCATTACAGATAGGATGTGCTTACGTGCGCCTTGAGCTTGGTTAAGCGCAATTTGCATGATTTCTTTAGTGATGCCTTCGATCTTGATGTCCATTTGAAGTGCAGTGATACCAGTGTTAGTACCTGCTACTTTAAAGTCCATGTCACCTAGGTGGTCTTCATCGCCAAGGATGTCAGAAAGTACAACGAAATCGTCACCTTCTTTAACAAGACCCATTGCAATACCAGCAACAGATGCTTTGATTGGTACACCTGCGTCCATAAGCGCAAGAGAAGTACCACATACTGAAGCCATTGAAGATGAACCGTTAGATTCAGTGATTTCCGATACAACACGTACTGTGTATGGGAACTCATCAACAGAAGGCATTACTGCAGCAATACCACGCTTCGCCAGTTTACCGTGGCCGATTTCACGACGCTTAGGAGAACCTACAAAACCAGTTTCACCTACACAGTATGGAGGGAAGTTGTAGTGCAGTAGGAAGTGATCTTTACGCTCACCAGTTAGCTCATCGATGATTTGAGCATCACGCTGAGTACCTAGCGTTGCCGTAACGATCGCCTGAGTTTCACCACGAGTGAATAGCGCGCTACCGTGAGTACGAGGAAGAACACCAGTACGTACATCTAGTGCACGAACCATGTCTTTTTCACGGCCATCGATACGAGGGTTACCTGCAATAATACGGCTACGTACTACTGTCTTCTCTAGATCATGGAAGATAGTGTGGATTTCTTTTGTATCTGCTTCAGGATCTTCAGCAAGAAGAACTTCATTTACTTCCGCAGCGATCTCATGGATGCGGTCGTAACGAGCCATTTTCTCAGTAATTTGGTAAGCTTCAACAAGTTTAGCTTCTGCTAGATCAGCAATCTTATTTTTAAGCGCAGTGTTCTCTTCAGGAGCAACCCAATCCCAAGCAGGAGTTGCAACTTCTGCTTTGAATTCGTTGATAGCTTGAATAGCAACTTGTTGTTGGTCATGACCATAAACAACCGCCGCTAGCATTTCTTCTTCAGTTAGGTTGTCCGCTTCTGACTCAACCATCAGTACTGCTGACTCTGTACCTGCAACAACAAGGTCAAGCTTAGAAGTTTCTAGTTCAGTTTGGCTAGGGTTAAGTACAAGCTGACCATCGATATGACCAACACGCGCCGCACCGATAGGGCCGTTGAATGGAATGCCAGAGATAGCAAGAGCAGCAGAAGTACCGATCATTGTAACGATATCTGGCTGAACATCTGGGTTTACAGACATTACTGTCGCGATAACCTGAACTTCGTTTTTAAACGCGTCTGGGAATAGCGGACGGATTGGACGGTCAATTAGACGAGCTGTTAGCGTTTCGCCTTCAGAAGGACGACCTTCACGTTTGAAGAAGCCGCCTGGGATTTTACCCGCAGCGTAAGTACGCTCTTGGTAGTTAACCGTTAGTGGGAAGAAGTCTTGACCTGCAACGGCTTCTTTTTTACCTACAACAGATACGAATACAGACGTATCATCCATTGTGACCATAACTGCTGCTGTAGCTTGACGTGCAATAACGCCAGTTTCTAAAGTAACTGTGTGGTTACCGTACTGGAACGTTTTAACAACTGGTTTTTCGAACATTGTTATTCCTTGTTTCTAATCTTCCTTTAGTGCTTAAAGAAATCTTAGATGTGTTAATTGACACTCAAGGCATTACGAATCGCGACTAGTAAAAAGAAACTCGGAAATTCCTTTTGAATAGTCGCGACCTTTTGGTCGACGTGGTTGACTGTAATGCTATGAGCTTTTGAGAAAACCTCTTACAAGGTTTAGCCGCCAGTATTATAACGGCATAAGTCTAATTTGGCTAAATTTAGGCAACAAAAAAGGGGCATAAAGCCCCTTTTTAGACAAACTGCTATGCAGTCGCTGATTAGCGACGTAGGCCTAGACGTTTGATTAGGTCTTGGTAGCGAGCTAGGTTTTTACCTTTTAGGTAATCTAGAAGCTTACGACGACGAGAAACCATGCGTAGAAGACCACGACGGCTGTGGTGATCGCCTTTGTGCGCTTTGAAGTGACCTTGTAGGTGGTTGATAGAAGCTGTAAGTAGAGCTACTTGAACTTCTGGTGAACCAGTGTCGCCTTCGCCTTGTGCGTATTCTGCAACGATTGCTGCTTTAGTTTCTGCATTCAGAGACATAATTCTCTCCTAATAAGAGTAGGTTTAAAGTTGTAGCAGCCAATCTCTGATTCAGCCGCTACGCGAAGCGCGGATTATAGGGAAATTTCCTATCTCGTGCAATATAAAAATACCGACACTCAGGTCGGTATTTTCAATCATTTACTTGGATGCAACGTCATCTCGGAACACGACCAATCGCTTAGGAGCGATTTTGCCATCTTCGTTCATTTCGCCAACGCCAATAAACAAGCGTTCTTCACCCATAGTAAGGCGAAGTGAGCCCTCAGTCGGAGCACCAAATACTTGAACGGGCTGCCCATGTTGGACCATATTCGCCAGTTCAGGCACCAAGTTGACTTCTGGTAAGTCTTCTACCGCTGTATCCATTGGCAAAAGCAGTGGGTCCAGTAGTTCTCGAGGCGCTCGTTCCTCGCGGTGAGCTTGCTCTAGCAACTCATTTAGTTGCTCAAGTGTTACCATATTCTCGTAAGGGTATTTAGCAACACCAGTACGACGAAGCATAGTTACGTGCGCACCACAACCTAACATTTCGCCCAGATCATCAACGATAGTACGAATATAGGTACCTTTAGAGCAGTGCACTTCCATCTCTACTTCATCGCCTTCAAAACGGTGAAGAACAATCTCATATACCGTGATCTTACGAGATTCACGCGGAACTTCGATGCCTTTACGAGCGTATTCATACAAGGGTTTACCTTGATACTTCAACGCAGAGAACATGGAAGGCACTTGATCAGATTCACCACGGAACTGATCGATGCACGCTTCTAGCTTGTCTAACGTAACATTGACTGGACGCGTCTCTACAACTTCACCATCCGAGTCAGACGTATTGGTACGTTCACCCAGCTTTGCGATCACGCGGTAGCGTTTATCAGAATCAAGAAGAAACTGAGAAAATTTTGTCGCTTCACCCAAGCAAATTGGCAGCATGCCTGTCGCTAATGGGTCCAAGGCTCCAGTGTGGCCTGCTTTCTCAGCAAAGTAGATTCGCTTTACTTTTTGCAGTGCATCATTGGAAGAGATACCTGTTGGTTTGTCCAACAGTATAACGCCATTAATTGGACGACCTTTACGACGACGAGCCATTATTCTTCGTCCTCACGACCAGAATCTTTTTGCTTTTGTTTGTCTGAACTAACGACTTCAGACACTAGGTTAGACATACGCATACCTTCAACAAGCGTATTGTCATAGTGGAAGCGGATTTCTGGCGTTAAACGTAGACGAATACGCTTACCTAACATCATGCGAATGTGCACTTCGTGCTCACGTAGCGCTGCTAGACATGATTCTGGTGTTTGCTCACCCACACACAGGAAGGTCACAAATACTTTTGCGTAAGCTAGGTCACGAGAGACTTCTACGTCTGAGATCGTCACCATGCCAAGGCGAGAGTCACGAACTTCACGTTGAAGGATCATCGCTAGTTCTTTTTGCAGCTGCTGTGCAACGCGCTGCGTGCGGCTAAATTCTTTTGACATATCTTTACTCTTATATAGAAAGAATGGGGGGTTGGTCAAAGCCAGCCCCCCATGGTGTATTCAACAACCAATTACTACTTATCTTTCAAAGACAATATTAGTAATTTTAGTCAATTAGTCTAGAGTACGTTTAATTTCAACGATTTCGAAGACTTCGATTTGGTCACCAACGCGAACATCATTGTAGTTCTTAACGCCGATACCACATTCGTAGCCATTCTTAACTTCTTGAACGTCATCTTTGAAACGACGTAGTGACTCTAGTTCACCTTCGTAAATAACAACGTTATCACGTAGTACACGGATTGGGTTGTTACGCTTGATCACACCTTCTGTAACCATACAACCAGCGATAGCGCCCAGTTTCGGTGACTTAAACACGTCACGAACTTCAGCAAGACCAATGATCTCTTGCTTGAATTCTGGAGCAAGCATACCGCCCATTGCTTGTTTCACTTCATCAATCAATTGGTAAATGATTGAGTAGTAACGTAAGTCAACAGCTGCGGCTTCAACAGCACGGCGAGCAGAAGCATCTGCACGAACGTTAAAGCCAAGGATGATTGCGTTTGAAGCTTCCGCTAGTACTACGTCAGTTTCCGTAATACCACCTACACCAGAACCAACGATGTTCACTTTAACTTCGTCAGTAGATAGCTTAACTAGTGAGTCAGCGATTGCTTCTACAGAACCTTGAACGTCTGCTTTAAGTACAACGTTAAGTTCAGCAACTTCACCAGCAGTCATGTTAGAGAACATGTTCTCTAGTTTAGATTTCTGCTGACGAGCAAGTTTCACTTCACGGAACTTACCAGCACGGTAGTTAGCTACTTCACGCGCTTTACGCTCGTCACGAACTACTGTTGCTTCATCACCTGAAGATGGTACACCTGAAAGACCTAGGATCTCTACAGGGATAGATGGGCCAGCCGAAGTAATTTCTTTACCTAGCTCATCACGCATTGCACGAACACGGCCGTATTCTTGACCACAAAGAACGATGTCGCCTTTGTTTAGTGTACCTGATTGAACAAGTACTGTTGCAACTGGGCCACGACCTTTATCTAGGCGAGATTCAACAACAACACCAGATGCCATGCCTTCAGCTACAGCTGTAAGTTCAAGAACTTCAGACTGAAGAAGGATTGCTTCTAGAAGACCATCGATGTTTGTACCCTGTTTAGCAGAGATGTGAACGAACATGTTCTCACCGCCCCACTCTTCAGGAATAACGTCGTATTGAGCAAGCTCGTTCTTAACGTTATCTGGGTTCGCGTCTTCTTTATCGATCTTGTTCACAGCAACAATTAGAGGAACGCCTGCCGCTTTCGCGTGCTGAATCGCTTCTACTGTTTGTGGCATTACGCCATCGTCTGCTGCAACTACAAGAACAACGATATCTGTTGCTTGAGCACCACGAGCACGCATTGCAGTAAACGCTGCGTGTCCAGGAGTATCAAGGAACGTGATCATGCCGTTGTCTGTTTCAACGTGGTACGCACCAATGTGCTGAGTAATACCACCCGCTTCGCCAGAAGCAACGTGTGTGCGACGGATGTAGTCAAGTGTTGACGTTTTACCGTGGTCAACGTGACCCATGATAGTAACAACTGGAGCACGTGGAACTGCTTCCGCGTTAGTGTCACGGTCAGATAGTACCGCTTCTTCCAGTTCGTTCTCTTTACGAAGAACTACTTTATGGCCCATTTCTTCAGCAACAAGTTGTGCTGTTTCTTGGTCGATCACTTGGTTGATAGTCGCCATAGCGCCCATCTTCATCATTACTTTGATAACTTCTGTCGCTTTAACCGACATCTTGTTAGCAAGTTCTGATAGAACGATCGTTTCGCCAATTACAACGTCTTGCTTAGCAACCGTTGCTGACTTATCAAACCCGTGCTGCATTGAAGTCGGCTTAGCAAGTTTGCCCTTACGACCTCTACCGCCACGTTGGTTGTTACGGCCACCGCGAGCTTGGTCGTCTTTACCCGAAGCTGCTTTTTTCTTCTTACGACGACCGCCTTCTACTTTGCGATCTGCTTCATCTTCGGCTTCACGTGCGTATTGTGAAGTCGTTACATGGTAATCTGTATCTTCCATATCACCCTTTTTCTCTTCTGCAGCAGACCAACGCTCTTTATTCTTTTCAGCCAATTCGCGAGCTTCTTCAAGCTTGCGCTGACTTTCCTCTTCAGCCTTACGCTTAGCTTCTTCTTCCTGACGACGTTTAAGCTCGTCGGCCTCTTTTCGCGCTGCTTCTTGCTTAATTTTCTCTTCAGCATCACGCTTTGCTTTTTCTTCAGCATTACGTTGTGCATTCGTATCTACGTCTCGCTTCGCTTTTTCTTCAGCTTCACGTTTCGCTTTTTCTTCCGCTTCACGTTTTGCAGCTTCTTCAGCTTCACGTTTTGCAGCTTCTTCAGCTTCACGTTTTGCAGCTTCTTCTGCTGCACGTTTTGCTGCTTCTTCTGCTTCACGTTGTGCTGCTTCTTCAGCTTCACGTTTCGCTTCATCTTCAATTGTGCTGCGCTTCACGTATGTACGTTTTTTGCGCACCTCAACCTGAACATTCTTACTCTTACCACCACCCGCGTTCACACTAAGTGTACTACGAGTTTTACGCTGAAGCGTAAGGCGAGTCGGCTCTGAATCACCTGATTTATCACCGTGTTCTTTCTTTAAATGAGAGAGAAGCTTCTGCTTCTCTTCATCAGTAACATTGTCAGAGCTCGCCTTTTTAATGCCAGCGTCAGCAAGTTGTTCAATCAAGCGGTCGACTGGCGTACCAATCTCATCACTCAGTGCTTTAACTGTTAATTGTGTCATGCCGCTTCCTCCTTGCCGAAAATTATGCTTCTTCGCCGAACCAACAGATGTTACGTGCGGCCATAATTAGCTCACCTGCACGTTCCTCGGTCAGGCCTTCGATACCTTCTAAATCGTCAATACCTTGGTCAGCAAGATCTTCCAGTGTCGCTACACCTTTCGCTGCCAATTTAAATGCCATCTCACGCTCAAGACCTTCAAGTGCAAGTAGGTCCTCAGCTGGTTCTAGACCTTCAAAAGACTCTTCTTGTGCTAGTGCGATCGTCGTTAGTGCATCTTTTGCACGTCCACGAAGCTCTTCGATTAGTTCTTCATTCAAACCATCGATTTCTAGTAGCTCGTTAACTGGCACGTATGCGATTTCTTCTAGCGTTGAGAAACCTTCTTCAACAAGAAGTTGAGCGAAGTCTTCTTCAATATCTAGGTACTTCATGAAGTTTTCAATAGATGCTTGTGATTCTTCAGCGTGTTTCTTCTGAAGATCAGCAACTGTCATAACATTCAGTTCCCAACCGGTTAGTTGAGATGCTAGACGCACGTTTTGACCGTTACGACCAATAGCTTGCGCTAGGTTGTCAGCTTCAACTGCGATGTCCATTGAGTGTGCATCCTCATCAACGATGATAGAAGCAACATCAGCTGGCGCCATTGCGTTAATAACGAATTGAGCTGGGTTATCATCCCAAAGAACGATATCGATACGCTCACCACCAAGTTCGCCAGAAACAGCTTGTACACGTGCACCACGCATACCAACACACGCACCTACAGGGTCGATACGTTTGTCATTTGTTTTGACAGCGATCTTAGCGCGAGAACCAGGATCACGTGCTGCGCCTTTCAGCTCGATAATATCTTCTGCGATTTCAGGCACTTCAACACGGAACAGTTCTGCCAACATTTCTGGCTTAGAACGAGTGATGAACAATTGGAAACCACGTGCTTCAGGCGCGACTTTGTAAAGAAGGCCACGTACGCGGTCGCCTGGACGGAAGTTTTCACGAGGAAGTTGGTCATCACGCAGGATTACCGCTTCAGCGTTATTACCAAGATCAAGCACGATTGTGTCACGGTTTACTTTTTTCACGACACCAGTGATTAGATCACCTTCATTGTCGATGAACTGTTCAACGATTTGTGCGCGCTCAGCTTCACGAACTTTTTGTACGATAACTTGCTTAGCAGTTTGAGTCGTAATACGGTCAAACGTTACTGATTCGATTTCGTCTTCTACGTAGTCGCCAAGCTCGATTGAATCATCTTCGTATTGCGCTGCTTCTAGTGAGATCTCTTTTGTAGGGTTCTCAACGTCATCAACAACTAACCAACGGCGGTAAGTTACAAACTCACCGGTTTTACGGTCAATGGCAACACGTACGTCGATTTCGATTTCGTATTTCTTCTTTGTAGAAGTTGCTAGAGCAATCTCAAGAGCCTCAAAGATACGCTCACGAGGTACCGCTTTTTCGTTCGATACCGCTTCTGCTACCGCTAAAATTTCTTTACTCATTGTATTTAGCCTCTAAGCTTAAACTTTTTTAGGGAACTAAAATTTAGGGATCAGGTTAGCTTTGGAAATGTTACTTAGAGCAAACTCTTCTTGCTGACCGTCTACAGTAATTGTCACTGTTTCGCCATCAACACCGTGGATAATACCTTTCCACTTACGACGGTTTGCTACAGCCATTTTCAATACGATGCTGACCTCGTGACCAATAAATTGCTCGTAATGTGCTGCTTTAAAAAGTGGTCTTTCTAAACCTGGAGAAGACACTTCTAGGCTGTAAGCAACAGAAATTGGATCTTCAACGTCTAAAACTGCACTAACTTGGTGGCTAACTTCTGCACAGTCGTCTACGTTAATACCATTTTCATGGTCAATGTAGATACGTAACGTTGAGTGCGCGCCTGCACGAATGAATTCTAATCCAACTAACTCATAACCTGATGCCGCTACTGGCGCGTCAAGCATTTCAGTAAGTTGTCTTTCTAAACCAGTCATTTAACCACTCCAGAAACAAAAAAAGGGCTCAGAGCCCAATCAAAAAACCAAGCAGTATCTGAGCTATTTCAAAAAGCTCAGATAACAAAAAACCCCGATAGTCGGGGTTTTATGCTGCTGGACCCTGATACGTTAAGAATAGCCAACAATTGCTTTTCTTAACTCGTAGTGTGGTTAGCACTACGCAAACTTGCCAATCTACGATTTCCTTTTAAGGAAAGAGATTGGTTGCGGGGGCCGGATTTGAACCGACGACCTTCGGGTTATGAGCCCGACGAGCTACCAAGCTGCTCCACCCCGCGTCCGACTTGCTGAGCATTATACTCGCAAACAAGTGATTTACAAGTTTGTAAATACATGGTGCCGAGAGAGGGACTCGAACCCTCACACCTAAGGCACTAGCACCTCATGCTAGCGTGTCTACCAATTTCACCATCTCGGCATCAAAACCTTACAGCTTATTGAGGAATTTCATCACCCGCAGGGGCAGGAACTTCACTCGCTGCGTCCTTAACTTGTTCAACAACTGGTTGACCTAACGTTGGGTCTACCCATTGTGATTCAGTCTGGTGCGTAGACATACGACCAAGTAACAAGCTAACGATAAAGAATACGGTTGCTAAAATAGCAGTTGTTCGGGTTAAGAAATTACCTGAGCCGCCAGCACCAAACACTGTGTTTGAAGCACCAGCACCGAACGAGGCTCCCATATCTGCGCCTTTACCTTGTTGAATCAACACAAGGCCAATCACACCAAGCGCTGCCAACAGGTAAATCACAAGTAGAACTGAAAACATTTTTTCCACCTATGTTCCGAATTGTTGAGCCAGCGCCGTTCAAAAGAACAAATCATAATGAACAAGGCTAGCGACCTCCTAACGGGAGGCGGAGCAATACTAGCGAAAGCCAGTAACGCTGACAAGGGAAAATTAGTAAAAAATCAATGCCAATGCGTTAAGCGCTCAAAAAAAGGGCAAAAGATGCCCTTTTCATTCAAGACATGCTTTAACGCAATGATTAACAACTTGCTTTAACAGCCTCAGCGATTTTCAATGCTGAGTGTTGAACTAGTTCACCATCTTCGCCTTCCACCATAACGCGGATCAAAGGCTCAGTGCCAGACTTACGCAGCAGTACACGCCCTTTATCACCAAGTGTCGCCTCTACTTCAGCGACAGCGTTTAATACAGCTGTAGCTTCAAGAGGGTTACTTTCTCCTGAGAAACGGACATTTTCTAAAACCTGAGGATATAATGTCATTCCTTGCGATAGTTCATATAAAGACATATCGCTGCCAATTACAGAAGCAAGTACTTGAAGTGCAGCAACAATCGCATCGCCGGTTGTGACTTTATCTAATAAGATCACATGGCCTGAGTTTTCAGCACCAATTTTCCAACCTTTTTCTAGCAGTTGCTCCATGACATAACGGTCACCAACAGCAGCACGTACAAACGGAATGCCTAGCTGCTTTAAACCATTTTCCATACCCAAGTTAGTCATTAGTGTACCAACAACACCACCCTTTAGCTCACCACGACGAAGTGCATCACGAGCGATGATATAAGCAATTTGGTCACCATCAACTTTGTTACCTAGGTGGTCGACCATAATGATGCGGTCACCATCACCATCAAATGCGAGACCAAGATGCGCTTGCTCTTCAACAACACGCTGTTGAAGAGCTCGTACGTCTGTTGCGCCCACTTTTTCATTAATGTTGATGCCGTTAGGCTCTACGCCCATAGCGATAACTTCTGCCCCAAGTTCTTTGAAAACATTTGGAGCGATGTGGTACGTTGCACCGTGCGCACAGTCTACTACGATCTTAAAGTTCGCAAGGCTCAACTCAGATGGGAAAGTACTCTTACAGAATTCGATGTAACGACCAGCTGCATCATTTAGGCGGGTTGCTTTACCAAGCTCAGCAGACTCCACACATTCAATTTCTTTATCTAACTCAGCTTCGATCGCCAATTCGATATCGTCAGGTAGCTTAGTACCCTCAGAAGAAAAGAATTTAATGCCGTTGTCGTAATATGGGTTATGTGATGCAGAAATCACAATACCAGCCTCGGCACGGAAAGTCTGAGTTAAATATGCCACAGCTGGAGTTGGCATGGGACCAGTAAATGTTGCTTTAAGTCCCGCAGCTGCAAGGCCAGCCTCTAGTGCAGATTCAAGCATATAACCTGAAATACGTGTATCTTTACCTATGATAACTTTCTTTGTGCCTTGTTTCGCTAGTACACGACCAGCAGCCCAGCCAAGCTTAAGTACGAAGTCTGGAGTGATTGGGTATTGTCCTACTTTACCGCGCACACCGTCAGTACCAAAGTAACGTCTTTCATTCGACATAAACTTTCCTTTATTATTTTTAAATATTGTTTTTCGTCATCTCAACAACTTTCATCGCTTCGATTGTCTCTTCAAAGTCATGCACGCGAATGATCTGCGCGCCTTTCATCGCGGCAATCGTAGCACAAACGACACTTGCGTTCGTACACTCTGCCGCTGGCTTGTCTAACAGTTTGAAGATCATGGATTTACGAGACATGCCAGCCAAAATAGGCAGGCCGAATTCATGAAACTTTTCAAGATGAGCAAGCATATGATAATTGTGTTCGATTGTTTTGCCAAAGCCAAACCCAGGATCGAGAATCAGTTGAGATTTATCAATCCCTGCTGCTTCACACGCCGCGATACGTTCTTCTAGAAAAGCCGACACGTCCCCCATTAAATCATCATAATGAGGGTCAACTTGCATGGTCCTAGGCTGACCTTTCATATGCATCAGACAAATTGGAAGGTTTGCTTCTGCTGCGACTTCCAGAGCACCTGGCTCTTGCAGCGAGCGGATGTCATTGATCAAATCAGCCCCAGCATCAATTGCTTGACGCATCACTTCTGCTTTACTGGTGTCAACGGAAATCCATACATCATATTTTTCACGAATGGCTTTGATTACTGGGACAACACGCCTAAGCTCTTCTTCCAAATACACATCCGGTGCACCAGGTCTTGTTGATTCACCACCAACATCAACAATACTTACACCAGCCTTTATCATTTTATCAACTTGAGCAAGAGCAAGTTCAATTGAGTTGTATTTACCGCCATCCGAAAAGGAATCCGGTGTCACATTTAGAATGGCCATGACATGTGGACGCGAAAGGTCCAAAGATTTGTTATTTGCTGTAATCATCATCATAAACACAAAAACCCCGAGATAACTCGGGGTTTAATATTATCGATACTCTTTATTCAGAGTCTTTCTTTTCAGGCGCTTCGTTAGAAGTTGTTTCAGAAGAGCTAGGCTGTTCTGCATCTTTCGCAGTCTCCGTTGCTTCTTCTTTAACTTCTTGCTTTGCTTGAGGCTTGTCGCTGTCTTCTGGTTTGCTTGCTGAGTTATCACTCCAGCCCGCAGGCTCACGAATTTCAGCTTTGCGCTCCATTAAGTCATCAATCTGGCGAGCATCAATGGTTTCATACTTCATCAGCGCATCTTTCATCGCATGCATGATATCCATGTTCTCTTGAAGAATCTTCTTCGCACGATCGTAGTTGCGGTCAATGATCTGACGAACTTCGTCATCAATCAACTTCGCTGTATCGTCAGACACATGTTTAGTCTGAGTTACACTACGCCCTAAGAACACTTCGCCTTCATCTTCTGCATACAGCAGAGGGCCAAGCTTTTCAGAGAAACCCCATTGAGTAACCATCTTACGAGCAATATCTGTTGCGCGCTCGATATCATTAGAAGCACCGGTTGATACTTTGTCAGCACCGTAGATAAGTTCTTCTGCTAAACGACCACCGTACAAGCTAGAAATCATTGATTCTAGGTGTTGGCGAGACATACTCACGCGGTCCTGCTCTGGAAGGTACATTGTTACACCCAACGCACGACCACGTGGAATGATAGACACTTTGTACACTGGATCGTGTTCAGGAACCAAGCGACCAACAATCGCGTGACCCGCTTCGTGGTATGCGGTTGACTCTTTCACTTCCTCAGACATCACCATTGAACGGCGCTCAGCACCCATCATGATTTTGTCTTTCGCCAGTTCAAACTCAACCATAGAAACGTTGCGCTTGTTACCGCGCGCAGCAAACAGGGCTGCTTCGTTAACTAAGTTTGCTAGGTCAGCACCAGAGAAGCCTGGAGTACCACGTGCGATGAGAGAAGGCTCTACATCACCCGCTAGAGGGACCTTACGCATGTGAACTTTTAGGATCTGTTCACGGCCACGTACATCTGGAAGACCAACTACCACTTGGCGGTCAAAACGACCAGGACGCAGTAACGCAGGGTCCAGCACATCCGGACGGTTAGTCGCAGCGATAACGATAATACCTTCGTTACCTTCGAAACCATCCATCTCAACGAGCATTTGGTTTAGTGTTTGTTCACGTTCATCATGACCACCACCAACACCTGCGCCACGTTGACGACCTACCGCATCGATCTCATCGATAAAGATGATACAAGGTGCGGCTTTCTTTGCTTGTTCAAACATGTCACGCACACGAGATGCACCAACACCAACGAACATTTCTACGAAATCAGAACCAGAGATAGTAAAGAATGGTACTTTCGCCTCACCGGCAATGGCTTTCGCTAGAAGCGTTTTACCCGTACCAGGAGGACCAACCATTAGAACACCCGTTGGAATCTTACCGCCCAGTTTTTGGAAGCGGCTTGGATCGCGTAGGTAGTCCACCAGTTCTTTCACGTCTTCTTTTGCTTCGTCACAACCAGCAACGTCAGCAAAAGTTGTCTTGATTTGTTCTTCGCTCATCATTCGAGCTTTACTCTTACCAAAAGACATGGCGCCTTTACCACCGCCGCCTTGCATTTGACGCATGAAGAAAATCCATACACCAATTAGTAAGATCATTGGGAACCAAGAGATGAAGATAGTACCAAGCAAGCTTTGCTCTTCTGGAGGCGTGCCTTGTACTTTCACGTTTTGGTTAATTAGGTCATCTAGAAGCTTTTGGTCATACACTGGCATGTAAGTGACCATTTTGGCACCGCCGCCACGACGAACAAAGCTAATTTCACCGTCTTTAAAAGTTGCTTCTTGAATCTGGCCTTGGCCAACTTCCTGTACAAACGTGGTGTAATCCACGGTTCTGCCATTGCTTTCTCCAGGGCCAAAGCTCTGGAATACCGACATCAATACGACGGCGATAACAAGCCACAGAATTAAATTTTTTGCCATGTCACTCAAGGTGTAAGCCTCTCGATAACTAATTGTAATTAAAGGTAGGGTACTACAGTTCATTAACTGTAGCTATAGTGTTAACACGCTCTCAAGAGAGCAAAATGGTTAACCTTTGTAACCAGTGGCTACGACGAAGACCTCTCGAGAGCGAGCTCGCGATGAGTCTGGTTTTCTAATTTTTACGGCTTTAAACATGTCTCGGACTTCTTTCACATACTGATCGAAGCCTTCCCCTTGGAAAACCTTTACGACAAAGCTACCATTAGGCGCTAGAACTTGTCGACACATATCTAAAGCTAATTCAACTAAATACATAGCGCGAGGTTGATCAACAGAATTGTTTCCCGCGATGTTAGGCGCCATATCAGACATTACTACGTCTACCATGGAAGGTTGGATCCTTTCTAGCAAAGCTTCCAATACCGCATCATCACGAAAGTCGCCTTGTAAAAAGCTAACGCCAGCAATCGGGTCCATAGGAAGCAAGTCACACGCGATGATCTGACCACTGTCCCCTACTATCTTAGCAGCATATTGAGACCATCCGCCCGGCGCAGCCCCCAAGTCGACGACTGTCATTCCAGGCTTTAACAATTTATCTTTCGTTTGAATCTCATCGATCTTGAAATAAGCACGTGAGCGGTAGCCTTTTTTTCGGGCTTCATTCGCGTATTTATCATCAAAGTGTTCTTTCAACCAACGACCAGAACTAGCCGAATGTTTTTGTTTACTCATTTTAATCCCAACAAGGCACAAATTGGAGCTATTGTTTTAATAGGCGCTACCTATTACTCAATAAATTATAGTCTTCAGCAATAGATGGCGTTAAAATAGCTTTTTTCAACCCTTATTTTAAAGAAAATTGGCCGCGTAATGAACCTAAGCACCAAACAAAAGCAGCACCTTAAAGGCCTAGCTCACAGTTTAAAACCTGTTGTGCTAATGGGCGCAAATGGACTTACAGAAGCCGTGCTAGCAGAAATTGAAATCGCTCTTAACCATCACGAACTTATCAAAGTAAAAGTTGCTTCGGAAGATCGTGAAACAAAACAGCTAATCATCGACGCTATCGTACGTGAGACGGGCGCTGAAAAAGTTCAGACTATTGGTAAAGTGCTTGTGCTATATCGCCAGTCTGAAGAGCGTAAAATCGAAATCCCTCGTAAGTAACTCTACTTACGTTGCTGAAGAAAAAAGGTCGCCTGAGGCGACCTTTTTGCGTTTTATCAGAGTAGTAATGCTACTCCAAACGACTTAGATATATTCTACTCGGTCAATTTCGAAGTCTTTCGCGCCACCTGGAGTTTGAATAGCAACTTCATCGCCTTCCATCTTACCAATCAGGCCACGAGCAATAGGTGAGCTCACTGAAATGCGACCTGCTTTGATATCGGCTTCGTCATCACCAACGATTTGGTACGTTTTTTCTTCTTCGGTGTCGATATCAATCAAGGTTACGGTTGAACCAAAAATAACTTTACCCGTGTTCTCCATCTTCGTTACATCAATAACTTGAGCAACTGACAGTTTGTATTCAATGTCACGGATTTGTGCTTCACAAATGCCCTGCTCTTCACGAGCGGCGTGATATTCAGCATTCTCTTTTAAATCACCTAGCTCACGAGCTTCAGCAATTGCCTCTGAGATCTGAGGACGTAGTTTAAGTAGACGATCGAGTTCTGCACGTAGCTTTTGCTCGCCACGTAGTGTCATTGGAACTTTTTCCATTTTATAACCTCAAGCCCAAATGGGTCTTTGGACAAAAAAAGCCCACCCTGTCATAGGACTGGGTAGTGCGCTTAAAGATGTATTTCGTTTAGTGTAAACAAACTCCCGGACGAAATCATCTTAATTCGAAAGACAGCAAGACTATGCCTTTTCGGCATAATGATATAACTCACTTTTAGAGCGGTTCTAGGGCGAATCACCTTCTCAATTTATTGAAAAACAACACTGTTCATTACACCAAAAACCTCAAAAAAGATAAAAACTAATCAATGTCAGGCCAATGTCATTGCCAATAATTTCAATCAAAAACAGTAATTTAAATAAAAACAACGCACAATTGAACAGTGTTCATCAGTGGGATTTATATCATTTTACTAACTCATACGGAAACTTTAGCAGTAAAACATGTCCAGCGAGTTGTTAGATCAATGGCTTACAAGTGCGAACTATATCGCTCAATTAGCCAATTTTGGACCAACAACTTGTGAGAGATCACCTCTCCCCCATACAACAATGATTATGGACAGCTAACTAGGACAAATAAGATGAAAAAGACTCTAATTGCTCTTTCTGTATCTGCAGCAGCTATGGCAACTGGCGTAAACGCAGCTGAACTTTACAACCAAGACGGTACTTCTCTAGAAATGGGCGGCCGTGCTGAAGCACGTCTATCTATGAAAGATGGCGACGCTCAAGACAAATCTCGCATCCGTCTAAACTTCCTTGGTAAACAAGAAATCAATGACAACCTATACGGTGTTGGTTTCTGGGAAGGTGAATTTGAGACTGCTCAAAACGGTACTGTAGACGGCGACGACAAGAGCGATCTAGAAACTCGTCTTGCTTACGCTGGTCTTGGCGGTGCTTACGGTGAGTTCGCATACGGTAAAACTGAAGGTGCACTAGGCGTTATCACTGACTTCACAGATATCATGGCTTACCACGGTAACTCTGCAGCAGACAAACTAGCTGTATCAGACCGTACAGACAACATGATGGCTTACAAAGGCCAGTTTGAAAACCTAAGCGTAAAAGCAAGCTACCGCTTCGCTGATCGTATGGAAAACAAAAACACTGGTGAGTACTACGACAACAAACAAGACGGTTACTCTCTATCTGCAATCTACGCTCTAGCTGACACTGGTCTTGAGCTAGGTGCTGGTTACGCAGATCAAGACAAAGCTAACGAGTACATGCTAGCTGCATCTTACACAATGTCTGATCTTTACTTCGCTGGTGTATTCACTGACGGCGAGAAAATGGAAGATTCAAACAACAGTAACACAGTTGATTACACTGGTTACGAGCTAGCGGGTGCTTACACTCTAGGCCAAACAGTATTTACAACATCATACAACAATGCAGAAACTAACAACGAAACTTCTGCAAACAACTTCGCTGTTGATGCTTCTTACTACTTCAAGCCTAACTTCCGTGGTTACATTTCTTACAACTTCAACCTGATTGATGCAGGTGACAAGTTTGGTTCAACTGACACGAGCAAAACAGTTGCAACTAAGATCGATGCTGAAGACGAGCTAGCTCTAGGTCTACGTTACGACTTCTAATTCCGGTCTTTGACTAGAATATCGAATGCCCGCTTTAAGCGGGCATTTTTTATACTTAATTTTAAGCAGCGCGCCTTTCTCTCGTGTCTCATTCATGAAGACATTTGAAGCATTTCTTTAGTTACCTAGCATATTGAAAGGACTTGCGTATACTCAATCACATAACTCACCTTAGAAAGTATCATTATGCGTTTACGTTGGCCCTTGCTCATATTCTCTTCATTACTTTCTGCTTTTTCACAAGCGTACCCTCATCAAGAAGTGCTGCCTGAAGGCGCCCGCATCAGTTTAGTTGCGGAAAAACTCAGTGAAAATGCTGAGCTTGACGGTGTTCATCCTACCGAACAACTGTTCCCACCAGCGAGTACATTAAAAATCGTCACCGCATTAGCCGCAAAGCTAGAACTGGGTGATAATTTCCGGTTTCGAACCAAGCTGGAAACGTCGAACTCAGATGCAGTGATTTACTTTGTCGGCGACCCAACACTCCAAACCAACGACTTAAAATCACTCCTCACTCTAGCTAAG
The DNA here is from genome assembly GCF_033338535.1 of Vibrio sp. Vb2131. Lineage (NCBI taxonomy): Bacteria > Pseudomonadati > Pseudomonadota > Gammaproteobacteria > Vibrionales > Vibrionaceae > Vibrio > Vibrio sp. Vb2131. Next base: position 178,981 of record NZ_JAWOSW010000003.1, on the reverse strand, counting down.
AAAAATGGCTTAAAACGGATTAACGGTGACCTATGGCTCGATAACAGCGCATTCACTGGTTATAACCGTGCGGTGGGCTGGCCATGGGATATCTTGGGAGTTTGCTACAGCGCTCCGGCATCGACCATCACACTCAATAACAACTGTGTACAAGCCTCTATCTATACACAAAAAGATGGTGGAACGCGGGTCTACGTACCAGAGCATCAACCTATTCGTGTCACAAGTACCGTAGAAACAGTTTCTAAAACCATTAAGAAAAGTCGTCATTGTGACTTAGGTTTAGTTGCAAATCCCGATAACAACTACAAGCTAACAGGGTGCTTGGTTGAAAGAGACAAACCATTGCCACTGAAATTTGCGGTTCAAGACCCTGAGCGTTACACCAGTCAAAGGTTGGCGGCTTTGCTCAAGGAGCTCAACATTGGGGTATCAGGACAGATTAGGGTCGGTACGGCGCCAGAAAAGCAGCGAAAACTCATCGCAATGCATCAATCAAAAGCCTTACCAGACATTCTCGAAGATATGCTCAAAAACTCTGACAACTTGATTGCCGACACATTAACCAAAACACTTGGTGCTAAATTTTTCGTTCAGCCAGGCAGTTTTACTAACGGTACAGAAGCGATCAAGCAGATCATTTTCGCCAACACTGGTATTGATATTCGTAATGCGCGCCTAGAAGACGGCTCAGGACTTTCGCGAAATAACCGGATCTCCGCGACCAAGATGGCTGAAATGCTGCGCTATATTTGGAAGCATGAAAACGAACTCAAATTGATTGCCATCATGCCGAAATCAGGTGAATCCGGCACATTAAAGTACCGACAAAGTATGCGAAAACTTCCAATTAAAGGACAGCTGATCGCGAAAAGTGGCTCTATCTACGGGACTTACAATATGGCTGGATATGGCTTGGACAAAAATGGTCAACCTAACACCATTTTTGTTCAGTTTGTTTCAGACTACTTCCCAGAAAAAAGGGACGACAACACACCTGTCATCGCCCCGATTACACATTTTGAGCAGCTTTTTTACAATGACATTGTGAACTTTAGTCAGGCAATACCTAAGAAATAGTTCACCACGTTAAAGTAAATCCACATTCCTGAAATATCGACGATAGATGCAAGAACTGGACTCACCAATACGGCTGGGTCCAACTTGCAAGCTCGTGCAATAATTGGCAACAGCCCGCCCAATGTTGTAGAAATGGTGACTTGAATGAACAGCGCAACTGCTATTGCCAGTGCGATATCGGTCAGTTCAAAGCCTCCTGTTGATTGTCCTGCACTAAATAACATAATGCGTCCAATCATCACGATAGCGATCGCTAGCGCAATAAATAGAGCGACTCGGCTCTCTTTCCACAAAACTTCTAACCATTGGCGCTTTTTTAACTCTCCAGTAGCAAGAGCACGAATCACCAAAGTTGCTGCTTGTGTTCCTGTGTTACCACCAGCAGCTGCAATCACTGGCATGTACACTGCAAGTAAAACAAGCTGACTAAGGGTGTCCTCATACTGAGCGATGATCAAGCCTGACACTATCCCTAAAAGAGCCAGCGCAATGATCCATCCAATACGCTGTTTTACATGCCCTAAAACACTAGTTGATAAATAACCATCGGGTGTATCAACTTCAGACATATGCAGACCCAGTTGGTGAGCATAATGACGTGCGCGTTTGTCATGACCTGCTTGCTCAAGTTGAGCAATAAGACTATTCACATAGCCGACAGAGCAATGCTGTAAAATACCTACAGCCTCATCAATCGGCATAACCGTAAGCAAATGGACTTGTTGCTCTTGCTCGTACTGCAAGAATGCATTGCGAGCTGCACCAATTTCTACTTCAGAAAAGTTTGGTGTTGTTTCAATAAAAGTGTTGTTCATTACCGTCATGGCGAATCTCCCGATTGGCATTGGTAACGACCATCGACAAAGCATGAAAAGCCACTCTTGCACGCTAAAAGTCAGACAACAATTAAGATGCACAGAGAAAACCAATGCGAATGCACTGTCTATTCAGAATGTATGAAGGAAATAACGAGAAGAAAATTAGAAAAGATGCCTCACCACTTAGGTAAGGCGGAGATCGCCAATACCGAAGCGGGTTATTTCGCTCCCTTAATCTTACTCACCCAACGACTGGGAGGATGGTCGGTATTGTTCATGTAAATCTCCGATAGCGCTGCCATTATTGGCAGCGCAAGTATAGTAGCAAAGTTCATCAGGTATGGAAGTTTTACTTTGCCGTTTTTGCTAAATTTTCATACAAAAAAAGCGCCCTTCGGACGCTTTCATTTGCAGTCATTATGAATTACTGAATAGTAATACGAGCAAATTTACGTTTGCCTACTTGGAACACGTAAGTACCCGCTTCTGGAGCAAATTTGCTGTCCGCAATTTTTTCACCATCAATCTTCACAGCGCCCTGCTTAACCATGCGCATCGCATCTGACGATGATGGACATAAGCCTGCTTCTTTCAACAGATTACTCACTGGGCGACCTGCGTCAAAGTCAAACTCTGGCATTTCATCAGGAATTTGGTTCTTCGCAAAACGGTTTACGAATTCTTGCTCTGCTGCATCGGCATCGGATTCACTGTGGAAACGAGCAATAATTTCTTTTGCTAGCAATACTTTGATGTCACGAGGGTTTTTGCCCGCTTCTACATCAGCTTTGAATTGAGCAATCTCTTCCAGAGGACGGAAAGAGAGCAGCTCGTAGTAGCTCCACATTAGGTCATCAGAAATAGACATGATTTTACCAAACATTTCGCTTGGCGCTTCGCTGATACCGATGTAGTTGTTTGCTGACTTAGACATCTTCTTCTCGCCATCAAGGCCCACTAGAAGCGGCATCATCAGTACAACCTGAGGTTTTTGACCGTGAGACTTTTGCAGTTCACGACCCATTAGAAGGTTGAACTTCTGGTCTGTACCACCTAATTCAACATCCGTTTCCATTGCTACTGAGTCCCAACCTTGTAGAAGTGGGTACATGAACTCATGAATAGCAATTGGCTGACCACCCGCGTAACGCTTTTTAAAGTCGTCACGCTCTAGCATACGAGCAACGGTTTGGTTTGCCGCAAGGCGAATCATACCTTCTGCGCCCAGTTCAGACAGCCACTCAGAGTTAAACTGAATTTTAGTCTTTGCAGGATCGAGAATTTTGAACACTTGCTCTTTGTACGTTTCAGCGTTACGCAATACGTCTTCACGACTTAGCGGTGGACGAGTTGTGTTTTTACCTGTTGGGTCACCAACCATTGCAGTGAAGTCACCGATTAGGAACGTCACTTCATGACCTAGTTCTTGGAACAAGCGAAGCTTATTGAAAATAACCGTATGTCCTAGGTGAATGTCAGGTGCTGTTGGATCAGCGCCCAATTTAATACGTAGAGGACGGTCTTCTTTTAGTTTTGCGATTAGCTCTTCTTCTGGAATCAGCTCTTCAACACCGCGCTTAATCTCGGCTAGTGCAGCTTCAATGCTCGCCATTCTTGTTCACTCCCACAGATTTGGCAAAAATATAATAGCTGAACATATTACTTGAATAGCGATGCATTTTGAAACACGTTAGACTAGGTAGTTGTCACTTTTTCCGTTTAATTTAGCAATCAAGTACCTCATGCATTCGATTTTTGTCCGACTTCCACTCTTGCACAAAGTATTGATCGGTTTTTTTAGTGCGCTGATTATCTTCGCGCTATTCTTTTTACCTGATCCGCAAGACCTAGACCCGCAGCAGAGCCGATTAAAAGTTGGTCAACATTATCCTGTGCCAGTTTCCCTCGAACTCAGTGCACTAAATAGTTCATCGCCTGCGGTTCCTGCCGTGCTGCGCTGGGAAACATACAAAGTAAAAAATGGCGAGAGTGCTGCCATCTTATTTAGTCGCGTAGGACTTTCTGCTCGTCTATTACATGAACTGGTCTCATCAGACAAAGAAGTGGAAAAACAGTTAACTCGGCTTCGACCTGGTGACCGATTGCAATTTGGTTTTGACGAAAATAACGACTTGGTGCAGCTAAGAAGGACACTAAGCGCGTTCGAGACTTTTCGTATCACATTAAAAGACGGCAAGTACGTTTCTGAAGTTGATAAGAAAGAAGTCGACTTCCAGTACAACTACGCAGAAGCCACCATCAAATCAAACTTTTGGAATGCAGGAATATCTTCTGGATTAAATGGTAACCAAATCATGGAACTGGCTGGCATATTTGGTTGGGACATCGACTTTGCTTTAGATATTCGTAAAAACGACAGCTTCCGAGTACTTTACCAAGAGGAAGTGGTAGAAGGTGAAGTAATCGGCCGTGGAAAAATCATTGCTGCGATCTTTAAAAACCAAGGCGATACCTTTACCGCAATATTGGATCAGAAAAGTGGCAAGTATTACGACGAAAATGGGCGTGCAATGAAAAAAGCATTCTTACGCGCGCCGTTGGATTTCCGTCGAGTTTCATCTAATTTCAACCCACGCCGCTTACATCCAGTTACGGGACGCGTTCGCCCTCATAGAGGCACGGACTATGCGGCACCAGTGGGCACCCCGATTTGGGCGGCTGGTGATGGCGTTGTTCAAAAATCGTCTTACAACAAATTTAATGGTAACTACGTTTTCATTAAACATAGCAATACTTACATTACCAAGTACCTGCACTTAACCAAACGTACTGTACGAGCTGGTCAACGCGTTAAGCAAGGCCAAACCATTGGTACGCTTGGCGGAACTGGCCGTGTAACTGGCCCTCACCTGCACTATGAGTTCCTTGTGAATGGTGTCCATAAAAACCCGCGCACGGTGAATTTGCCACAATCTAAATCCCTGACAGGCAAAGCGAGACAAACTTTCATGGCAAACGCGAAAATTAGCATGGACAAGCTTGAACGCTACAGCAAACTGCTAGCAATGAAGTAAGCCAGGTATTGAAAAGGGCAGCGAAGCTGCCCTTTTTGTTTTGTCGATATCATCACGATAAAGCTTACTGTTCGGAGTGATGCTCTCTCCCGAGCATCAGCAAACACGGGGTCAGAACTAACGTTAGCAAAGTCGCAAACGCCAAACCACCCGCGACAGCGGTCGCAAGCTGAGACCACCATTGAGTGCTTGGTGCGCCAAACTCCACTTTCTGATTAACTAAGTCGATGTTCATTTCTAACACCATTGGCAATAAGCCTAATATGGTGGTCACCGTCGTAAGTAAAACGGGTCTTAAACGCTGCACACCCGTACGCAAAATAGCCTCAGATTTTTCTAAGCCACGTTTACGCATCTGATTATAAGTATCGATTAAAACAATATTGTTGTTTACCACGATACCAGCCAACGCAATCACTCCAATTCCCGACATAATGATGCCAAATGGCTTTTGGAAAATAAGTAACCCGGCGAAGACACCAACGGTAGAAAACAGCACTGCACTAAGGATTAAGAAAGCTTGATAAAAGCTATTAAACTGCGTAATTAAAATCAAAGCCATCACACCAAGCGCGACAATAAAAGCATTTTGCAAGAATGCTGATGAGTTTTCCTGCTCTTCATTTTGACCCCGAATCTTATATTCAATGCCTTCCGGTAAGTCGAGCTGTTCCATTCCAGCGGCAATCTTAGGTAACTCAAGCGCCAAATTGTAACCTTCCACCATATCCGCTTTAATATTGATAACTCGATGACCGTCGACCCGACGAATAGTGTCTTGCTTATGATCTGGTTTGATTTGAGCAAAATTCGTAATCGGTACCAGACCAGCTGCCGTTTTCACTCTCAGTTGATCAAATCGACCTATGTCGCGCTTATCTTGCGGATAGCGCACCAAAATATCGACTTCTTCATCCGCATCATCGGGCAAATAATCGCCTATTTTCAAGCCGTTCGTAACAAACTGGACGGTATTCCCGACTAAAGTAGCATCCGCTGCAAAGCGAGAGGCGTCATCTCGCTGGATATCAATTTGCCAATCAATCCCTTCCTTATTAGTGGTATCACTCAAGTTGGTCAGTGCAGGATTACCATCAGCCCAATGTCGTACTTTTTTGGCTGCTTCATCTAACGCACTAACACTCAAATTTCGTGATGACACTTCAATCACGAGATCATGCTCGACAGGCGGTCCTGCGTCCGGGAATTTATACTCAAGTTCAACACCATAAAAGCGGTCTGTCGTCTCTTTTAGTTCCTCAATAATGGTTTTCACTTTGCGTCGATACTGCCAATCCACAGGCGTTATTTGAATCTGGCCAATCTCGTCCCCATTATCGCTCGATCCTGTGCGCGTGTAGACACTTTCAAACTCGTCATGACCGAGCATCACCTTCTCGATTTCGCGCATAACAACATCTTTTTCGTGAATAGACAAGTCACCATAAGAACGAACTTTAACGGTAAAAAAGGCAGGGTCCACTTCAGGGAAAAACTCTGCACCCAAGCCAGCTTTGTTGTAAGTGAAGCCGACACCTGCCGCTAGCAGTATCGCGCTGAGTAAGACTTTCCATGGATGACGAATCGCTACCGACAGAGTCTGGTAATAAAGCTTGGTAATGCCTGTCGCTTTTTCAAAGTTGCCGTTATGCAGCTCCACCATTTCTCGCTGAGCTTTCTGATTGACGACTTGAGGCTTGCCAATGATCCCACCGATGACAGGAACGAACAATAAAGCCATCATCAGCGAAGCGGCCAAAGTAGCAATTAAAGTAAGTGGTAAGTACTTCATGAACTCACCAGTGATGTCTGGCCAGAAAAGTAACGGAGCAAACGCAGCCAATGTGGTTGCTGTGGATGCAGTAATAGGCCAGGCCATTCGCTTTGCTGCATCTCGATAGGCTTCTTTACGTGGCGTTCCTTCTTGCATGCGCCGATCTGCAAACTCTGTCACCACAATGGCACCATCCACCAACATGCCTACTGCCATAATTAAAGCAAACAGTACGACGATATTGACCGTCAGCCCAAATACCGATAACACCAACAACCCAGTCAAGAACGATCCTGGAATAGAAATCCCCACGAGAAGCGCGGTCCTAACCCCCAATATGGCAATAATGACGATAACTACGAGGATAATTGCGGATAAGATATTGTTTTGTAGATCACTGAGCATCAATTTGACATCGTCGGATTGATCCCAAGTATATTTAACTTGCAAATTGTCGGGCCACTCGGCGCGCTTCTGTCCCAGAGCCAGTACTTCTTTTACCAGCTCAACCGTTTCAATGATGTTTTCCCCTGCCCGTTTTTTTACGTCCAAAACGATGGCAGATTCGCCATCTAAACGAGCAAAACTTTCAGGATCGCGAAATGCACGTCGTACTGTCGCCACATCGCCAAAAGTGATCACCTCTTTGCCATTCACCTTGATCGGTAGTTCAAGCACATCTTTCAGTGAATCAAAAACCGATGGGACTTTTACCGAAAAGCGTCCATACCCAGTATCGACAAACCCCGCAGCCACAACTCGGTTATTCAAGGCAATTAAATTATAGATGTCCGCTTGATCGAGACCGTAGCTTTCCATCAATAGCGGATCGACAACTATCTCCACGATGTCTTCGCGATCTCCTGCGATTTCAACCTCAAGAACCTGACGGAAACTTTCCAAACGATCACGTAACGTTCTGGCAATCTGAACAATGGTTCGCTCTGGTACGGTGCCATAGAGCACAACGGTCAAAACAGGCTCTTCAGATGCAAACGTGACTTCGTTTACCGTCGGCTCATCACTGTCCTCTGGTAATTTTGGCTTCGCAAGATCAACCGCATCACGCACATCTGCCATCGCTTTATCAAGATCCACTCCGACACTAAATTCCAGCGTCACCGAAGCATGACCTTCTGATGCCACAGAGGTCATCTCTTTTACGCCTTCAATTGAACGCAGCTCTTGCTCTATTGGACGAACCAATAAACGCTCGGCATCGACAGGAGAAATGCCTTGATGCCCAACAGAAACGTAGATAATAGGAATGGTAATATCAGGGCTCGATTCCTTGGGGATTGTGACGTAAGTAATGACACCGGCAATTAATATCATCACCAACAATGTCAGCATGGTGCGAGCGCGAGATAACGCAGCATCAATCAGAGTGTACATAGGTGCTCCTTACTACTCATTAGCCGCTTCAATAACTACGTCATCAACTTTATTGGCCAGTACTTGATCACCATCTCGCACAAAACCTTGTCCCAGCACGATAATGTCTACACGCTCTCCTAACCCAGAGAGCCACACACCATCATCCTCGGCCTTAACGAGTTGAATTGGAACAAACTCAACATGCTCATTACGCAGTGTCTTGACACCTAAGTTACCTTCTTCATCGAGTGCTAACATGGCAGCCGTAATCTTTACTGCCAACACTTCACTCAAAGGTAGCTGTACTTCTGCGCTCATACCAGCAGGAATTCTTGCGTCTTGATTATCAATTTCGATTTCAATTGGAAATGTATTAGTAGAAGCAGAAGAAACACGTCCAATGTAGCGCACACGACCTTGATGATGCTGTTGGTTAATGGTTCTTACGTCGGCTTCTAGGCCTTCCTTAAGGTATTGTATATGCCGTTCACTGACATCGGCTTCAATCACTAAAGTATCCAAATCAATGACCGTCGCAATAGGATCGCCAATCCCGACAAAATCACCTAACTCAACAAAGTGGTGATCTACGATGCCATCAAATGGCGCTTTAACCTCAGTATTTCTTAAAGCCGTTTGCACGTTACTCAAATTCGCACGTGCATCTACCAACGCTGCTTGCGCTGTCGCAAACGCAACCTCACCTTGCAGTCCTCGACTTTTTAGCGATTTAGCTGCATTAAACTCTTTTTCTTTAACCAACAGCATCGCCTGGGCCCGTTTAAGTTGAATGCCAAGGTCGCGCTTATCGATGTTTGCGATCACTTGTCCCTGTTTGACCGCTTGGCCTTTCTTTATGTTAAGACTGACTATTTTACCTGCAACTTCGGCGCCAAGACGCGCTTGACGATTGGGCGCTGTTCGTCCATACAATTCAATGGTTTTACTGGTAGGTTCGGCAAGAAAAGTATCAAACATCACCTTTGCAAGTGGTGTCGTGTTCGTGGATGTTGAAGAGTTAGGATGATCATCTTGTGCTTTGAGTTGGCCGATGGTTAGCCATGCAACAAGAAGTAAGACGAGGATAAGAGATACTAGCCAAGGGCGCTCGACAATTCGGCGTCCAAAAGAAAGTCCAGACATATAAAGTCCTTTTTATTATTTCTCTGCATATCTGCGAGCGTGTGCTTTACGTGACATCCTTCTACATAAAGCACAGGCAGCCATTAGCTGCCTGTTAGGTGTTAATTACACACTGAACGATGCACCACAACCACATGTTGTCGTTGCATTGGGGTTATTTACGAAGAAGCGCGCTCCTTCCAACCCTTCTGTGTAGTCAACAATACCGCCAACGAGATATTGCAGACTCATAGGGTCTACAACCAGTGTTACACCACTGTTTACGATTGTCGTATCGCCTTCGTTTACATTTTCATCAAAAGTAAAGCCGTATTGGAAGCCGCTGCAGCCGCCGCCAGTAATGTATACGCGCAGTTTCAATGCTGGGTTTTCTTCTTCAGCAATCAATGCTTTAACGCGAGATGCTGCTGCGTCAGAAAAAGATAATGGTACGTTTACTTCGCTCACGAAGACCTCTCTCACTCGTGTAATGCGTCAAGCCTGAAGCAAGACGTCAAATTTGTGCTAATTGAGACGATTATCCAATACCTGACAAACTCGTTCAAGTATTCGCCGCCGATTCTTTATAACAGATGCGGATATATAAGATTACACTGCGAAACAACACATAAATTAAGCAAAACGTTTCTAACTTGATTATAGCTAGGTACAATGCGCTCCACTTGGTCCGAGCAATCAAAAGAGGATAACCCCATGACCAAATCATCAGAGCTGTATCAAAAAGCTCAGCAAACCATCCCTGGCGGTGTCAATTCACCAGTTCGTGCATTCAACGGCGTTGGCGGCTCTCCGCTATTTATCGAACGAGCAGACGGTCCACTGATTTTTGATGCCGATGGTAAAGCGTATATTGATTACGTTGGCTCTTGGGGTCCAATGATTCTTGGCCACAACCACGCGGTTATCCGCGAAGCAGTAATTGATGCAGCGCAACGCGGTCTTAGCTTCGGTGCGCCAACAGAGCTTGAAATCGCGATGGCAGAATTAGTTTCTGAGCTTGTTCCATCAATGGAGCAAATCCGCATGGTAAGTTCTGGTACTGAAGCTACGATGAGCGCGATTCGCCTTGCACGTGGCTTCACCGGTCGCGACAAGATCATGAAATTTGAAGGTTGTTACCACGGCCACGCTGACAGCTTGCTAGTAAAAGCAGGTTCTGGTGCACTAACACTAGGTCAACCAAGCTCTCCTGGCGTTCCTGCAGATTTTGCTAAGCACACGCTAACAGCAACATTCAACGACCTAGATTCTGTACGCGAGCTATTTGCTGCTAACAAAGGCGAAATTGCTTGTATCATCGTTGAGCCAGTAGCTGGCAACATGAACTGTATTCCACCAGTGGAAGGCTTCCACGAAGGGCTACGTGAAATCTGTGATCAAGAGGGCGCGCTACTAATTTTTGATGAAGTAATGACAGGCTTCCGTGTTGCTCTAGGCGGCGCGCAAGCACACTACAACATCAAACCCGACCTAACGACACTGGGTAAAGTGATTGGTGGCGGTATGCCAGTAGGTGCTTTCGGTGGCCGTAAAGAAGTGATGCAATACGTTGCACCTACAGGCCCAGTTTACCAAGCTGGTACCCTTTCCGGTAACCCTGTCGCAATGGCAGCAGGCTACGCATGTTTGAACCTTCTAAAAGAAGAAGGCAACGAAAAGCGCCTAGCTTCTAAAACGAAACAACTTGCTGAAGGTTTTAAGTCTCTAGCAGAAAAACACGGTATTCCGCTAGTTGTTAACCAAGTGGGCGGTATGTTCGGCTTCTTCTTCACTGACCAAGAAAAAGTAACTTGCTACGAAGACGTAACGAAGTGCGATGTAGAACGCTTCAAGCGTTTCTTCCACTTAATGCTAAAACACGGTGTCTACCTTGCGCCATCTGCGTTTGAAGCGAGCTTTACTTCACTCGCTCATGGTTCAAAAGAGATTGATGCCACACTAGAAGCTGCTGACCGCTGTTTTGCTGTTCTTGCAGAAGAAGCGAAGTAATCGCTAAAAACGTCGATAACGCATTTAGAAAAGGACCGTAACGGTCCTTTTTTATTGCCAATTCAAAATAACCAATATCGCTAATACCCCAACGACAATGCCAAACCACGGTATTCGCTTAGCTTTTTTCTCGGTTTGACACTTTTTATCACCGTTGCAACAACCCATAGCTCATCTCTTGATTGATAACCGACTGATTTGTAGTCATTATAGCAAGGTACATCGCCCTGCTCTAATTCGGCATTGTCATAAGCTTGAAAGAGTTAAGAGTGCAAAGTAATAAAGGTTACACGCCATCATTGAAGGCATAAACCGTAAACGTCACCTGTAAGTTGGACTAATACCATGCCAAATAATGTAAAAATAACGTCGAGTCACCGAGTACTAATGGTTGCTTTACTCGCCGCTGCTTTTGCTTGCTACTTATTGGTTGAGCCATATATCAATTCAATTGTGATGGCTTTTATCATTTCTTTGCTCATGTTTCCGATACACGAATGGTTTGAGCAGAAAATTCCCAAGCACCCCAATATGGCGGCACTGCTGTCATGTGTCGTCTTGACGTTTATTATTGTTATCCCGCTTTTATTTGTGTTTGCCGCCATTGTTCAGCAAGGCTCTGTTTTCTCACAAAATACATATAATTGGGTTACCAATGGTGGTATCCAAGATATATTCCAACATCCTTTCGTTATCAAAGGCTTAGCGATTGTTAATGAGTACTTACCTTTTGATAAAATCGAGCCCAAAGCCATCGCTGAGAAAATTGGGCAATTTGCCACATCGTTTGGCTCTAACTTAGTCGCTATCAGCGCAAAGATTTTAGGAGACGCAACCAACTTCCTAATGAACTTCTTCCTAATGCTGTTTGTGCTGTTTTTTCTGCTTCGTGACCACGACAAAATTATCTCTGCGATTCGTCATATCCTGCCACTCTCACGTAGCCAAGAAGACCGCATATTGACAGAGATAGAGCAAGTTTCTAAATCAGCCGTAATGGGCTCATTCATGACAGCGATTGCTCAAGGTTTGGCTGGCGGTATCGGTATGTGGCTCGCCGGTTTCCCTGGGTTATTTTGGGGAACAATGATGGGCTTTGCATCATTCATTCCAGTGGTAGGAACCGCGCTAATCTGGATTCCTGCAGCAGCGTACTTGTTCTTAACAGGCGATATGACTTGGGCTATCTTCTTGACGGTGTGGAGTGTAGTTATCGTTGGCTCTATAGATAACCTATTACGTCCGTTGCTAATGCAAGGCAGCGCCGGCATGAATACCCTTATGATTTTCTTCTCATTACTGGGTGGTCTGCATCTGTTTGGTTTGATTGGTCTTATCTACGGCCCACTTATTTTTGCCGTGACCATGGTACTGTTTAATATCTACGAGGAAGAATTCAAAGACTTCCTTAACCAACAAGACAACAGCTAGTCACCGCTTAATCACTTCAAGCTTGGGGCGGATTGTGCGAAAATCTGCCCCAAATTATTTCTGATGAACCAAATTTATGTCTGCTTATATCGCTCCTAGCCAAATAGCTCAGCGCCAACTTGAATACTTCAACGGAAAACACGTTTTAGTCGCTGGTGAAGTTGAAGACCTATTTCCTCTTGAGTTAGTGGCTCATTGTGAGTCTGTTGAAGTGTTTACTTCCAACTATAGCTACTACCGCCAAATTCAAACCTCTGACAAAGTGAAAAGTCATTTTGGCTCTGTGTTTGATGTTGAAACAAAAGCAGACATGGTCCTTTTATACTGGCCAAAAGCAAAAGCCGAAGCAGAATACTTGCTGGCGATGTTGATGGCGAAACTGGGCATTAACACCGAAATCGTCATCGTTGGTGAAAACCGCTCCGGCATCAAGAGCATCGAGAAGATGTTCCAAGAATACGGCCCTGTGAACAAGTACGACTCTGCTCGTCGCTGCTCATTTTACTGGGGTAATTGCCTCAATGAACCAAAACCTTTCAACCAAGCAGATTGGTTTAAGTCTTACACTGTTACACTCGGTGAGCAGTCGCTAGCGGTTAAGAGCCTACCTGGCGTATTCAGCCATGGCGAGTTCGACTTAGGTAGCCGATTGCTGCTTGAAGCCTTACCTAAGCTGTCGGGCAAAGTGCTCGACTTTGGTTGTGGTGCAGGTGTACTCGGTGCGTTTATGGCGAAAGCGAATCCAGAGATCGCGATTGAGATGTGTGACATTAATGCTTATGCGATCACTTCTAGCCAAGCCACATTAGAAGCGAATGGTTTATCCGGACGCGTATTTGCATCAGATATATACTCGGATACCGCAAAAGACTACCGCTTTATCGTCAGCAACCCGCCATTCCACAGTGGTCTAGACACAAATTACAACGCAGCGGAAACCTTGTTGGGTCAGGCACCACAATATTTAACCAAAGACGGCGAAATGGTGATTGTCGCGAATAGTTTCTTAAAATACCCACCAATTATCGAGCGGGCGTTTAATAATTGCGAGACGCTAAATAAGACCAATAAATTTTCTATCTACTACGCGAAAAAATCATAACTTCCCCCCGCGCGGGCACAAACCTGCGCGATTTTTTCTCATAAATTCAACACTCATAAGAAAAACTGCGTCACCCTGCACGCTTTACAACTAACTTTCTTGTCAAAGAAAAAAAACTCGTTAATTTTGTTAATTCTATCTAGTTGAACATCTTATCCGTTTTTAACGAGAACCTCGGCAGCGAAGTATGTTTTAGAACTGCCCATTATGAGTTGTAATCTTATCCATGTTTAAATTCTACAAAAAACAGAAATTTAAGCGCCTTCAGAGTACACTGATGACCGCATTTCTGGTGCTCAGTATCACACCTCTTACCATTACTGCGATCTTTTTCTTGCAGTCCCACAGTAAAGATCTGCAAGAACAAAGCACCTCGCACTTACTGTCTGTTCGAGATACAAAACAGCAGCAAATCATCGACTACTTTGAGGCACGAGAAACCGAAGTCATGGGCTTTGTGCGCTCAGAGTTGGCTTACGCCAGTGGTGGCCGATTCTACGGTCTCGTCAATGCTTTTAGTCGTTTAGGCAATGATATTGAAGAGTCTCGTAAAAACGCCCAACAGCGCTACATCGAGGGCAGCGGAGACCAAATCAAAACCTCAACGTTACCCGAGTCATCCAACTATGTAGGAAGTGAACGTTACCGGCTTTTACATAAACGCTATCATTGGGCCTACTTAGAGCTCCTCAAGCGCTCTGATTTTAATGACATTTTGCTGGTCGACATCAATGGTAACGTCACCTACTCGATCAACAAAGACGATAACTACGGAACGAACTTGTTATCAGGCCCCTACAAAGACTCGGCACTTGGCAAAACTTTCAAGCGTCTCGCCGATGATGTGACTGAACGTCGAAAAGTAAACGAAGACTACACTCCTGTGATTGTGTCTGACTTCGAGCTGGAAGGGGGGAAATCAGTCGCTTGGCTAGGTGCACCAATTGTTCAGCAAGGTTATCTACACAGCTATGCCATGTTCCGCTTGCCAAATAATGGCATCACTAAGTTAGCCGCAGACGCCAACCGAGAGTCATCAATTAACACCTTGCTGGTTGGAAATGATCACCAACCTCGCACAATTAACACGAAACAAGACGATATTAAGAACAGTTTAGAAGTGATCGATAAAGCACTCTCTGGTGCATTTGGTGTCGGCACTTACACAAACGGTTTAGGTGAAGAGATCATCGCGGCTTATGCACCGATTGAAACTCGTGGTGTGATTTGGGCGCTCGTCGTACAGTTACCAGAAAACGAAGCTTTCGCTCGTATCCATCAACTCGAAAAACTATTCGTTATCGCTATGTTGATCGCCATTATCCTTGTGGTGATCGCTTCTCACTATTTATCAAACTTTATCACTTCTCCGTTGCTGAAATTGACTTGGGTTGCCGAAAAGGTCTCTGCAGGTGATCTTGATGACACGTCTTTTAATACTGTTCGTAAAGATGAAATTGGTCGGCTTGCGTTAAGCTTTGAACGAATGCAACGCTCTATTCGAGAGAAGATTAAAACCATTAAGAAGCAAAATGAAGAACTAGAAAGCAACATACAGATCATTCAAAAACAGAATGAAGAACTGCAATTGGCCGATAAATTAAAAGATGAATTCTTAGCCACGACTTCTCATGAACTTCGTACACCGTTACACGGCATGGTCGGGATTGCTGAAACCTTAGCGTCCGGCGCCAATGGCGCGATCCCCGCTAGCCAGAAATATCAGCTTGATATCATCATTAAAAGTGGTCAGCGTCTCGCTAATCTAGTCGATGACTTGTTGGATTATCATAAAATGCGTTATGGAAGCATGGATATCCAGAAATCAGCAGTGAGTTTGGGCAGTGCAACACGATTGGTTTTAGAGCTTTCTAGCCATTTACTTGGAAGTAAAACCATCCGCATCATCAACCAAGTCCCAGCGGATTTAAAAGCAGTGTCAGCTGACCCGCAACGCCTTGAACAAGTGCTATATAACCTGATTGGCAATGCGATTAAATACACCTCAGAAGGTAAAATTGTTATCTCCGCTAATGTGGTAGATGATCATGTACGCGTACAAGTCGTGGATACTGGACAAGGAATTCCCGCAGAACAACTTGAACATATTTTTGAACCACTTATCCAAGCAGGGCAAGACGCGAGCCGTTATCGTCAAGGTGCAGGACTTGGGCTCTCCATTAGCCGTCAATTGATCGAATTAATGGGAGGCTCGTTATACGTCAGTAGCCAACCAATGGTCGGAACTACCTTCAGTTTCACTTTACCGCTCGCCAGTGAAGAAGAAATCCAAGCAACCCAGACTCTAGCTGCGCACGGGCACTTCCAAATTCCTGAAGTTAATGTAGAGAACAGTGAAGACTTATCACTTCCAGAGAACCCAGACGGCCCGTTACTGTATGTTGCTGACGATGAACCAGTAAACTTACGCGTGCTTGAAAGCTTTTTACGTTTAGAGGGCTATCGTGTGCGTACTGTCTCCGATGGGCCAGAAACGTTAGCGCTCGTCGAGCAAGAGAAGCCGGAACTTCTGTTATTGGATATCATGATGCCAGGCATGAGCGGCTACCAAGTTTGTAGTGAACTACGTGAAACCTATGATCATGCCGAGTTGCCAATCATTATGCTCACCGCACTCAGTCAAACAGAAGATCGTGTAAGAGGTTTTGAGGCAGGAGCCAACGACTATTTATCGAAACCATTTAATAAACAAGAGTTGGCGGCACGTATCCAAGCGCATTTAACGGCAAGTAAAGCAGAAATGCGCCATATGGAAAACAAAGTGCTAGAGTCTGAACTTAGACAGCGTGCAGTCGTTGAAGCAAGCTTACTTGAGACTCAAGGTCGTTTGTTGGAACAGCTAGAATCGGCTCCTGAAGCTATCATCTGTCTACGTGAAGACAAGCGTATTCGCTTTGCTAACGAAGCTGCTTGTAAGCTATTCAAGCGCAGCTTAGAACAGCTAAAGCGTTCATCTGCTGATGAGCTGATTGCCCCTAAATATCTGACCGTCAAACAACCTCATTACTGTGGCAAGATTGATATCTATATTGAAGATATTCGTCAGAACATCGAAGCAGACATTCTTAAGCTCCCTGAAGGTTCAGGGTTAGATATCATGTACATCTTTAATGTCGGCGGTGGAGCCAGTGCCGCTCGCATACATAATCTAGAAACCGCCGTAGAAGTGCTTTCAAGTTATGCATTTGATGGTGACAAAGACCAATTGCAAAAGCTAAAAGAGCTTGGCGGAGAATTTACGCGCCTTGCAGACAAAGCGCTCGGTAATAAAAAAGACAAGCAAGAACTTATGCGAGAAGTTCTAGTAGACGCAATGACACATGCTTTAGAGTATTGGGAATCTGTAACGGGTGAAAGTAAGTTCGCATTTGCAGAGCAAAGTGGCTTGTGGCGCGTTTATCTAGACCGTAGTACTTTGCAAACACGCACCTTAGATAAATACATGCGTATAGAAACATTACCCAAAACACCACGTTGGAGAACGGTGCTAAGCTCGATAGAGTTCATTCTCGAACACTGCAAAGAACAGAGCCCCGAGAGAGCATACATAGAAGCACAACGAGATAAACTACAGCGACTATTGACCAGCTAATATTTATCAAAAAACTAGCCCAGCGTGCATGCTGGGCTTTTTTGTTATTCGAGTATTCCCTTCCTAGAGATAAAAGAGACCGCCTCTTCCTACCCCATTAACATATTTCCAATAACGAACATTCGGTTAGACATCGCTATCTATTGTTGGTCTTCAAAACGTACGATCTTATCCATTTAACTGGCCTTAATTAGGTAAGTTCGAGCAACCAAAAAACTTCATTCACACAATAAAAAAAGGACGACAAACGGAAGAAAACTGTCGATAAAAAAGGCCATTTTTCAGATAACAAGCGGATTTTGACGAACTATTGATAGAGATTGCGAACTTAATCACAACAGAACGGCAGATTAATTTTTAGCTGATTAATTAACACCATTTCTGCATGTGAGCGAGATCTCCGAACCTAGAAACCAAGCAAGAAACGTATATTTTAAATGGATCACCAGGTTAGTAATCACCAACACTCATTATTAACAAGGATATAAACTGCGACGCATATCAACGTTTATTTTTTGTCCCTCTACTGGTTAAAATTAGCCAAAATAACGTTTATAACGGAGAGCTCAGAGATTTTAACGTTTTTAACGGGAATCAAGTTTGATTATTTTATGGATAAGGTGTTTTCTTACTCCTGCCTAAGGCCTACAGGCCACTCTTGGCGAAACTCAATGTTGTAATGAGTAAGGCATGTACAAGAGGTAGGTCTTAGAGAGTGTTTATCAATTGATGACATTCAATTCCATTTAGTGAAATGAAAGCAAATAGTAAGGAACAGCTATGCTTGCCAATATTAAAAAAACAGCACTAGCAACAGCAATTATTGCAACGGCTACTACAGGTTTTGCATCGGTAGCTACTGCGGCTGAACGCAGTGAACTGACTATCCACCCTAAAGAGTTTACAACTTTCGTTCGTAACTTTAACCCTTTCTTGGGTGCAACTAACCTGCACACAACAACCGACTTTATTTACGAGCCGCTCGTTGTTTTTAACGAAATGCACGGTAACACGCCTGTATTTCGTCTAGCAGAAAACTTTACCATGGCTGATGACCTGATGAGCGTAACCTTCGATATCCGTAAGGGCGTAAAATGGTCTGATGGCAAAGCGTTTACCGCTGATGATGTTGTTTACTCTTTCAACCTAGTTAAAGAGAAGCCAGAGCTAGACCAATCTGGTATCAACTCTTGGGTGACTGGCGTAGAAAAAGTTAACGACTACCAAGTTAAATTCCGTCTAAGCGAAGCAAACTCAAACGTTCCTTACGAAATTGCGAAAGTACCAGTCGTACCTAAGCACGTATGGAGCAAAGTAAAAGATCCAGCAACATTCACAAACGAAAATCCAGTAGGCAGTGGTCCATTTACTGAAATCGACACTTTCACACCGCAGCTATATATCCAGTGTGAGAACCCGAATTATTGGGATGCTGACAACCTAGATGTAGATTGTCTGCGTGTGCCACAAATCGCGAACAACGACCAATTCTTGGGCAAAATCGTTAACGGCGAAATGGACTGGACGTCTTCATTCGTACCAGACATCGACCGTACGTACGCTGCAGCAAGTCCGAATCACCACTACTGGTACCCACCAGCGGGTACTCAAGCATTTGTAGTGAACTTCAAAAACCCAGACGCTGCGAAAAACGAAGCACTAACTAACGTTGACTTCCGTCGTGCGTTCTCTATGGCGCTAGACCGTCAAACTATCATTGATATCGCTTTCTACGGCGGCGGTACAGTGAACGACTTCGCATCTGGCCTTGGCTACGCATTTGAAGCTTGGTCTGATGAAGAGACGCACAACAAGTACAAAGGCTACAACACATACAACGCGGAAGGTGCGAAAAAGCTTCTAGCTAAAGCTGGCTTCAAAGATGTAAACAAAGATGGCTTTGTGGATACACCATCTGGCAAGTCTTTCGAGCTTCTAATTCAATCACCAAACGGTTGGACTGACTTCAACAACACGGTACAACTAGCCGTTGAGCAACTAGCAGAAGTGGGCATTAAAGCTCGTGCTCGTACACCGGACTTCTCGGTATACAACCAAGCTATGCTAGAAGGTACTTACGACGTTGCTTACACCAACTACTTCCACGGTGCAGATCCACACTTGTACTGGGATAGTGGCTACAACTCGAAGCTACAAGCTGGTGACGGCATGCCTCGCTTTGCAATGCACTTCTACAAGAACGATAAGCTAGACGGTCTTCTTAACAGCTTCTACAAGACAGCAGATAAGCAAGAACAGCTAGAGATCGCTCATGGCATTCAGAAGATCATTGCTCAGGACCAAGTAACTATTCCTGTGCTATCTGGCGCGTACATGTACCAATACAACACAACTCGCTTCACTGGTTGGTGGAACGAAGAAAACCCTAAGGGCCGTCCAAACATTTGGGCAGGTATCCCAGAGCGTCTACTTCACGTACTGGACCTAAAACCAGTTAAATAAGTAGAAGTTCATTTCAAGCGGCATACATCCCGTGTGCCGCCTATAAAAATCCCTTGTTAACGAAACCAATATGTGGCGCTCGTCGTCAGGGGATTTTTCGCTCTAAATTTCGCTAGGAGCGACCTGAAACCAGAAACAGGGAAAAAATCTGGGTGAGTAAGGTGTGAGTTATGGGTTATTTTTTAAGACGTTTGTCGTTCTATCTTGTCGCGCTCTTAGTTGCAGCGACGTTAAACTTTATTATTCCGCGAGCAATGCCTGGTGACCCAGTTACCATGATGTTTGCTAATGCTTCAGTACAGGTGACTCCAGAACGAATCGCAGCAATGAAAGAACTGCTCGGTTTCGTTGATGGGCCAATTTACATTCAGTACTTCTCGTACATTAAAAACATTCTAAGTTGGGAATTGGGCACCTCAATCCAGTTCTACCCACTTTCAGTTAATTCTTTACTAGGTAGTGCATTTGGCTGGTCACTATTTCTAGCTGGTACTGCGGTTGTACTTTCTTTCTCCATCGCTTCTGTCCTTGGTATTTTTGCCGCCTGGAAGCGCGGTAGTAAGTACGATGCATTCGTAACGCCTGGTACATTGATCATTCAAGCTATTCCACAAATGGTTATCGCAATGTTAGCGCTGTTTACCTTTGCGATTGGCCTGAAATGGTTCCCATCTGGCTATGCTTACACGCCAGGTACTATTCCTGATTGGACAAGCTGGGAGTTCATCAAGAACGTGGGTTACCACGCTGTATTACCTCTATTCTGTGCAACCATCGTTCAAATTGGTGGCTTCCTAGTTAACATGCGTAACAACATGATCAACCTTCTCGCCGAAGACTATATCACGATGGCTAAAGGTAAAGGGCTGAGTGAAAACCGCGTCGTCTTTAATTACGCCGCACGTAACGCACTACTTCCAAGTGTTACCGCACTGTCTATGTCTTTAGGTATGGCCATTGGAGGTCAATTAATCATCGAGATGATTTTCAACTACCCAGGCCTAGGTACTGTTCTATTGAACGCAATTCACGCTCGTGACTACCAAGTACTTCAAGGTCAGTTAATTATCATGACGATGTTCATGCTGTGCTTCAACTTAATGGCTGACATGCTGTACATGATTCTAGACCCTCGCCTACGTACGGGAGGCAAATAATCATGAAAGAACTATTCAAAC
Source organism: Vibrio sp. Vb2131 (assembly GCF_033338535.1). NCBI lineage: Bacteria > Pseudomonadati > Pseudomonadota > Gammaproteobacteria > Vibrionales > Vibrionaceae > Vibrio > Vibrio sp. Vb2131. Next base: position 157,978 of record NZ_JAWOSW010000003.1, on the reverse strand, counting down.
TTATTTTAGGTAACGCATTTGCTCGCATTGGTCTTGGCATTGTTACGCTGTTCGTGTTCGTTGCGATTGCCGCTCCTTTACTTACAAAGCATGCGCCAGACAAGCGAACCGGTAACCCACACGAATACCCAAGCTTTGTTGTAAAACAGGCACAAAACAACCCTGATGGTTGGGTCGCTAAAAACCTAGCAGACGATCGTCGTACACTGCTTATGTCTAAAAAGGCCGACCACGTATTAGGTACTAGCCGAATGGGTCGCGATATCTGGTCGCAGGTGGCTTACGGTGCACGAGTATCACTGGGTGTAGGCTTTGGTGCTGGCATCATCGTGTGTTTCTTAGCAACAGTCATTGGTATATCGGCAGGTTACTTCGGCGGTAAAGTGGATGACGTATTGAGTGCCGCGATGAACATCATGTTAGTAATCCCGCAGTATCCATTGCTATTCGTGTTGGCGGCCTTTATCGGTGAAGCAGGCCCACTCACCATTGCCTTGATTATCGCTAGTACTTCTTGGGCATGGGGTGCACGTGTTGTCCGCTCTCAAACTATGGCACTACGCGAGAAAGAGTTCGTTAAAGCTGCCGAAGTATTGGGAGAGTCTTCATTCCGCATCATCTTCGTTGAGATTTTACCAAACCTTATCCCAATTGTCGGTGCGAGCTTCATTGGCTCAGTAATGTTGGCGATCAACACTGAAGCGGTCATTTCGTTCCTAGGTTTGGGTGATGCCAACACGATCAGTTGGGGCATCATGCTTTACAACGTGCAAACCTCATCAGCCATGCTGATTGGCGCATGGTGGGAAGTACTAGCACCTTGTATTGCCCTAACACTACTGGTTACTGGTCTTGCTCTGTTGAACTTTGCCGTTGACGAAATTGCGAACCCTCAACTTCGTTCTCACAAAGGCATGAAACGCTGGAAAAAACTAGCAGCAAAAGACAAGAAAGAGCGTGAGCCTGAACTGGCACCACAAAATGCACTATGGAGCGGAGATAAATAATCATGACTGCACCACTAATTTCCATCCGTAACCTATGCGTAGACTACATCACAGACGCGGGCGATGTCCGCGCCTGTAACAACGTGAGCTTCGACATTGCACCAGGTGAAGTATTCGGTCTGGCTGGTGAATCTGGCTGTGGCAAATCCACTGTTGCCTTCTCACTAATGCGCCTTCATAAGCCACCAGCGTTTATCACAGGTGGTGAGGTTATCTTCAACGGTGAAGATATCCTTCAGTACAGCGATGATCGCATGCAAGCGTTCCGCTGGAGTGAAATGTCGATGGTATTCCAGAGTGCGATGAACGCTTTGAACCCTGTTCTAACCATGGAAGAGCAGTTCTGTGACGTCATCATGCGTCATACCAATATGACTCGCGCTCAAGCAAAAACACGCGCTGAAGGTCTGCTGGAAATCGTTGATATCCACCCTAGCCGATTGAGTGATTACCCGCACCAGTTCTCTGGTGGTATGCGTCAACGTCTAGTAATCGCAATCGCTTTGGCTCTGAACCCAAAAATGATCATCATGGACGAACCGACTACCGCATTGGATGTAGTGGTTCAACGTGAAATTCTACAAAAAATTTACGCGCTTAAAGAAGAGTTTGGTTTCTCAATTCTGTTCATCACACATGACTTGTCATTGATGGTCGAGTTCTCGGATCGTATCGGCATCATGTACTCAGGTGAGTTGATTGAAGTCGCGCCTTCTAAGCAAATTCTGGAAAGTCCTTACCACCCTTACACCAAAGGTTTGGGTAGCTCTTTCCCTCCACTAACTGGACCAAAGACCAAATTGACTGGTATTCCAGGTAACCCGTTGAACTTGCTAGAAGTACCACGGGGCTGCCGCTTCCAAGCTCGTTGCGATCGCGTACATGAAGCATGTACACGTGTACCAACCCAATTACGTCAAATTGAACCAGGTCGCCTCTCAAATTGCCATTTGTACGGCGACACCATTGCTCAAGCTAAGGTTTAACAACAAAAAAACGCTAGCTAAGAACAAAAATTACACTGGAGAGAATTATGAGCAAACAATTCGGCGAACTGCTGATTGAGGGTAAAAATGTCGTTAAGGACTTCCCTTTAAACAGTAACTCAATCAAACAATCTAAGATGCGCGCAATCAACGACGTCTCTTTCAAAATGTACAAGAGCCGCGGCTTGTCAGTGGTAGGTGAATCTGGTTCAGGTAAGTCTACTACTGCAAAAATGATTGCAAAAATGTACGCACCAACCGATGGCATCATTGAATACAAAGGTCGTGATATCCAAGACATCACCTCTCGTCACGATTTAATGACCTACCGTGAAGGTGTACAAATGGTGTGGCAAGACCCGTTTGGCTCGCTAAACCCAACGCACAATATCTTCCACCATATTGCGCGCCCGCTGCTGATTCATAAGAAAGTAGCACCGGGCAACAAGAAAGAACTGGAAGAGCGTGTGTACGACCTACTTGAACAAGTTGGTCTTATTCCACCAAAAGAAACGGCGCAAAAGTTCCCGCACCAGCTATCTGGCGGTCAGCGTCAACGTGTAAACCTAGCTCGTAACATCGCAGTTGGTGCTGAAGTGGTATTGGCGGATGAGCCAACATCGATGCTCGATGTATCAATCCGTGCCGGTGTTCTGAACTTGATGGAAGAGATGAAGTTCGAGAAACAAATGTCTCTGCTTTACATCACTCACGACATCGCAACAGCGCGTTACATTGCTGAAGATCTCGCGGTCATGTACGTAGGTCACATGGTTGAATGGGGCGATACTGAAGAAATCATTCACGATCCTCAACACCCATATACGCAACTGTTGGTATCTGCGGTTCCAGATCCATCGAAGTCTATTCACGAGAAACTGAAAGGCAACAAAGGGGAAATCCCACTTTGGACACCAGAATCTGTCGGCTGTCCATTTGCTGGACGTTGTGTACACGCTACCGACAAATGTCGCGAACGACTACCGGGCGTCACTCAACTGTCCGACAACCACTTTGTCCGCTGTTACTTATTTGAAGATTAATCATAACGAGGGTCAGGTTCAGCCTGACCCATTCCTGTTTTTATCGTTTCCCGGAGACATTGAATGCTGCTACTGACTAACCACATTGGTTATGAACGTCTGGGCCCAAAGAAAGCCATTATCCAGACCGAACAACCACACTTGTCTTCTTACACTGCTCAATTGATTTGTGCCACTAGCGAGCAAACCGTGGCAACTTTTGCGGTTGAAGAACAAGGTAAAGTGGCGAACTGGCATCAGGGCTATTTCTACCTCATCGACTTTTCCTCTTTCACAACGTCAGGTGACTATTTCTTGCAAGTAGAAGATACGTGCTCTTCCTCTTTCATCGTTGGCGAACACATTCTGTTGGATCAAACTTTGTCAGATGTGATCCACTACTTCAAATCGCAACGTTGCGGCGGGATCTTCGATAAACAAGATCGACAACTTCCAGTACTAAACTCCAATAAAAAGGTTGATGTACACGGCGGCTGGTACGACGCATCAGGAGACGTTAGCAAGTATTTAAGTCACCTTTCATACGCGAATTATTTGAATCCTCAACAAACCCCAATGGTGGTTTGGAACATCCTAAAAGGGGTTTCATTGCTTGAAGGAAGCGAAGACATTGCAGCTTTCACACGTACACGTCTGATTGAAGAAGCCCTGTTCGGTGCAGACTTTCTTGTGCGTATGCAAAACGAAAAAGGCTTTTTCTACATGACGGTCTTTGACAAGTGGAGCAAAGATACTGCGCAACGCGAGATTTGCGCGTACGAAACTCAACTTGGTCACAAATTTGACGACTATCAAGCAGGCTTTCGACAAGGTGGCGGTGTCGCCATTGCAGCGCTAGCGGCAGCGTCGCGTTTAAGTGTTCACGGTGAATACGATCAACAAAAATACCGCAACGCTGCCGAAAATGGTTACTGGCACTTAAAAGAGCACAATACGCAGTACCTCAATGATGGGGAAGAAAACATTATCGACGAATACTGTGCGCTACTGGCTTGTGTAGAACTGTTTAAAGCAACCAAAGAAACTCGCTACTTGGAAGAGAGCCGTTTGTGGGCGCAACGTTTAGTTGCACGCCAAATGAGCGACGAGCAGATTCAACACTTTTGGTCAGCAAACCAAGACGGCAGCCGTCCATATTTTCACGCAGCCGAAGCTGGTCTACCAGTTATTGCCCTATGCGAATATCTATCAATTGAAGACGACTCAGCACGAGCGGAATCGGTAAAACGTATCGTCAACCTAGCGTGTGAGTTTGAGATCACAATATCGAATAAAGTGATCAACCCATTCGGTTACCCTCGCCAATATGTTAAAGGCGTAAATGAGTCAAAACGCGAGGCATTTTTTGTCGCACACAACAATGAATCCGGCTATTGGTGGCAAGGCGAGAATGCTCGACTGGGCTCACTCGCGACCATGGCGTACCTTGCTCAACCGCATATAGCGTCGCAAGAAGTACAGCAACAACTTTCTGTGTTTGCTCAAGATGCATTGAACTGGGTTGTAGGCTTAAACCCATACGACATGTGCATGCTAGATGGCCATGGTCGTAACAACCCTGATTACCTCCCTCAATATGGTTTCTTCAACGCAAAAGGTGGCGTGTGTAACGGAATCACTGGCGGCTTTGAAGACGAGGAAGACATTGCATTTAACCCACCTGCACAAAAAGAAGACGTGTTACAAAACTGGCGCTGGGGCGAACAATGGATCCCGCATGGCGCTTGGTACTTACTCGCGATAATGAGTCAAGCTCAGCATGTTTCTCAGTTGGCGACCTCTAAAAATATGAAGGAAGAATAATCATGGGAATGTATTTTGTCGGTATCGATGGTGGCGGCACGTCATGTCGAGCCAGGATTAAAGATTCACAAGGTAATTTTCTTGGCGAGGCCAAAAGCGGCAGTGCCAACATCATGCTAGGTGCTGAAATAGCAATGGCTTCGATTCTTGAATCCATCACTTCGGCTACCGAGCAAGGCGGTCTGACACAACAAGATTTCGCGTCGATGCACGTCGGCTTAGCCCTTGCTGGCGCAGAGCACAAAGCATCTTGGCAAGCCTTCATGTCTCTTCCTCATCCATTTGCCAGTATGACTCTGAATACCGATGCTTACGGTGCGTGCGTTGGTGCGCACAATGGCGAAGATGGCGCAATCATGATTGCGGGAACCGGTTCTTGTGGCATCTACCTTAACGGATTGGAGCAACACGTTGTCGGTGGTCGTGAGTTCCCTATTTCGGATCAAGGTGGCGGTGCAGTGATGGGGCTACGCCTAGTTCAGCAAGTTTTGTTAGCTGAAGATGGCATCAGAGAAAAAACGCCCCTAGCACAACACGTTATGACGCATTTCGAAAATGAGGTCGACAACGTGGTGGCGTGGTCAAAACAGGCGCTTCCTCGTGATTATGGGCAGTTTTCTCCGGCTATTTTCCAACATGCGGAACAAGGCGATGCACTGGCCATTGAAATGCTGAAGCAAACCGCAGCGGATATAGAAATGTTTCTCGTGGCATTAAACAAGCGCGGCGCAACACGTATTTGTTTAATGGGCAGCATAGCTGAACGCATTGTACGTTGGCTTTCACCACCAGTTCAGCAATGGATTGTTGAGCCACAGTTTGACGCGATTGAAGGCGCAATTATGTTTGCTGGCAAACCAGAACATAACCTTTACTCGCTCAGTGCGGCGTAGGAGTAGATATGGAATATCGTGTTGATCTCGTAGTCCTTTCTGAGCAGAAACAAAACTGCCGCTTTGGCCTCACCTTTCATAACTTGAGCGACCAAGACCTAAACAGCTGGAGCTTAACTTTCGCTTTCGATCGTTACATTCTTCCAGACAGCGTTTCAAATGGTCAACTGACTCAAATTGGTAGTTTTTGCACACTTAAGCCAGAAGGGGTGGTACTGGCTGCCAACCATCACTATTACTGTGAATTCAGTATTGGTTCGAACCCATTCCGTTATTACTCGGATGGCTTTAACGAAGCGATGATCAACTTTGTCGTTGATGGAAACCCACAGCGCGCACAAGTGGATGTCACGCCTATCGTATTAGCTTCACCATACCGTGAACGCAGTGAGATTCCTGCAAGTTTAACCCATGCACAGCCCTTGCTGCCAAAACCAAACCATATTGAGGTCAGCGATCACTATTTTAGCTTTGATCATCATGCTGGCGTCGCGGTTTATTCAAGCCTGGCCAATTCAGCTAAAGAATGGCTACTTGATGAGCTTAAGCGCATTCACCAATTTGAGTTCGCATCAGACAATGGCAGTCAGATCATCTTCAAAGGCAACCCAACCTTGGATGAAGGCGCTTACAAACTGAAAGTAGCCGAAGAGTCAATCAAAATTGAAGCAGGATCTTCGTCTGGTTTTACCCATGCTTGTGCAACGTTATTACAACTAATCAAAGTTGGCGATCAACCTAACTCAATGGAAGTAGTTTGCTGTTCAATCAAGGACAGGCCACGTTTTCGTTACCGCGGTATGATGCTGGATTGTGCTCGTCATTTTCACTCCGTTAAGCAAGTCAAACGCTTGATCAACCAACTGGCTCATTACAAGTTCAATACGTTCCATTGGCATCTTACCGACGATGAGGGGTGGCGAATTGAAATCAAATCACTGCCTCAACTGACCGATATTGGTGCTTGGCGCGGATTGGATGAGATCAATGAACCACAGTACACGCACTTTGATGAACGTTACGGCGGCTTCTACACACAAGAAGACATCAAAGACGTTATCGAATTTGCATCGCAACGCGGCATCACCATCATTCCTGAAATTGATGTACCTGGTCATTGCCGAGCCGCCATCAAGTCGTTACCACACCTATTGGTAGAAGCGGAAGATACCACCGAATACCGCAGTATTCAGCATTACAACGACAACGTCATTAACCCAGCTCTGCCGGGGAGCTATGAATTTATCGACAAAGTGCTAGAAGAAGTCTCTGCGCTTTTTCCTGCGCCTTACGTTCATATTGGTGCCGACGAAGTACCTAACGGCGTATGGTCAAAAAGCCCAGCATGCCAAGCACTAATGGAACAACTGGGTTACAGCGACTACAAAGATTTGCAAGGACACTTCTTGCGTTATGCCGAAGACAAACTTCGTAAATTGGGCAAACGCATGCTGGGCTGGGAAGAAGCTCAACACGGCGACAAAGTCAGTAAAGATACGGTGATCTACTCATGGCTAAGCGAAGAAGCGGCCTTGAACTGTGCTCGCCAAGGCTTTGATGTGGTGCTGCAACCAGCACAAACCACTTACCTAGATATGACCCAAGACTACGCACCTGAAGAACCGGGCGTGGACTGGGCAAACCCACTGCCACTAGAAAAAGCTTACAACTACGAGCCGCTCGCTGAAGTGCCTGCTGACGACCCAATACGTAAGCGCATTTGGGGCATTCAAACAGCATTATGGTGCGAAATTATCAATAACCAACCTCGCATGGACTACATGATCTTCCCTCGTTTAACTGCAATGGCAGAAGCATGTTGGACAGACAAACAACACCGAGATTGGACCGACTATTTATCACGCTTGAAAGGCCATCTACCTCTGCTTGATTTGCAGGGAGTGAATTACCGTAAACCGTGGAAGTAATACAAAACTGATGTCGAAACATCACGCTTGAAGAGTTTTTAAATTTTGGCTGCTGATGCAGCTTCGTAAAAAGGAAAGACACAAATGAAATACGGCTATTTCGATAACGAGAATCGCGAATACGTCATCACTCGCCCTGACGTACCAGCACCATGGACCAACTACCTAGGTACTGAGAAGTTCTGTACGGTTATCTCGCACAACGCGGGTGGCTACTCGTTCTACAACTCTCCAGAATACAACCGTGTTACTAAATTCCGTCCAAATGCGACATTCGATCGCCCAGGACACTACGTTTACTTGCGTGATGATGAGACAGGTGATTACTGGTCAATCTCTTGGCAACCAGTTGCGAAGAGCCTAGACGAAGCAAACTACGAAGTTCGTCACGGCTTGTCTTACTCTAAGTTCAAATGTGAATACAGCGGTATTACCGCAACAAAAACTCTGTTCGTGCCAAAAGGCGAAGACGCTGAAATCTGGGATGTAGTGATTAAAAACACCTCTGACAAACCACGTACGATCAGTGCATTCTCATTTGTTGAGTTCTCATTCAGCCACATTCAATCTGATAACCAAAACCATCAGATGTCTCTGTACTCGGCAGGTACGGCTTACAACGAAGGCGTGATCGAGTACGACCTGTACTACAACACCAACGATTTCGAAGGCTTCTACTACCTAGCTTCAACATTTGCCCCAGATTCATACGACGGCCAACGTGACAGCTTCCTAGGCCTATACCGTGACGAAGCAAACCCGTTAGCGGTAGAACAAGGTAAGTGTTTCAATACAGCGCAAACTTGTTACAACCACTGTGGCTCTTTGCATAAGCAATTTACTATTCAGCCGGGTGAAGAAGTTCGCTTTGCTTACATTCTCGGTATCGGTAAAGGCAACGGAGAGCGTCTGCGTGCTAAGTACCAAGACCTTGCAGAAGTCGACAACGCATTTGCGGGTATCAAAGCACACTGGGATGAGCGTTGTGGCAAGTTCCAAGTGAAATCACCAAACGAAGGTCTAGATACCATGATCAACGCTTGGACGTTATACCAAGCGGAAACGTGTGTGGTGTGGTCTCGCTTTGCTTCATTCATCGAGGTGGGAGGCCGTACTGGTCTTGGTTACCGCGATACAGCGCAAGATGCAATCTCAGTTCCTCACGCTAACCCAGCAATGACGCGCAAACGTATCGTTGACCTACTGCGCGGCCAAGTAAAAGCGGGCTACGGTCTACACCTATTCGATCCAGATTGGTTTGATCCAGAAAAAGCGGATGTTAAACCATCTAAATCTCCAACCGTAGTTCCAACACCTTCTGATGAAGACAAAATTCACGGCATCGAAGACACCTGTTCTGATGATCACCTATGGCTAGTTCCAACCATCTGTAAGTACGTGATGGAAACCGGTGAGCACAGCTTCTTCGACGAAGTGATCCCTTACGCCGACGGTGGCGATGCAACGGTTTATGACCACATGAAAGCCGCGCTAGACTTCTCGGCTGAATACGTAGGTCAAACCGGTATCTGTAAAGGTCTGCGTGCAGACTGGAACGACTGTCTGAACCTAGGTGGCGGCGAATCTTCAATGGTGTCGTTCCTACATTTCTGGGCACTGCAGGAGTTCATCGACCTAGCGAAATACCTAGGTAAGGAAGCCGACGTTGAAAAATACACCGAGATGGCAGCAAACGTGCGTGAAGCGTGTGAAACACACCTTTGGGACGAAGAAGGCGGCTGGTATATCCGTGGTCTAACGAAAAACGGCGAAAAGATCGGTACAGCGCAACAAAAAGAAGGTCGTGTACACCTAGAGTCAAACACACTTGCGGTACTTTCTGGTGCGGTATCTCAAGAGCGCGGAGAAAAAGCGATGGACGCTGTCGATGAGAACCTATTCTCTGAATACGGCCTCCACCTAAACTCACCATCTTTTGCAACACCGAATGATGATATCGGCTTCGTAACTCGTGTTTACCAAGGCGTAAAAGAGAACGGTGCGATATTCTCGCATCCAAACCCATGGGCTTGGGTAGCTGAAGCGAAACTGGGTCGTGGTGATCGTGCAATGAAGTTCTACGATGCGCTAAACCCATACAACCAGAACGACATCATCGAAAAACGTATTGCAGAACCATACTCATACGTTCAGTTCATCATGGGTCGTGACCACCAAGACCACGGTCGTGCAAACCACCCATGGTTAACAGGTACGTCAGGCTGGGCTTACTTCGCTGTTACCAACTTTATTCTTGGTGTGCGTACAGGCTTCGATGGCCTAACTATCGATCCATGTATCCCAACGAACTGGCCTGGCTTCGAAGTGACTCGCCAATGGCTAGGAGCAACGTACAACATCAAAGTCGTTAACCCAGACTCAGTAAGCAAAGGCGTTAAGTCGATTACCGTGAACGGTGAAGCTGTAAATGGTGCATCTGTACCAGTTCAAGCGGAAGGTTCAGTAAACGAAGTTATCGTTACTCTAGGTTAATCATCTTTTGGGGGAGTCCTTCTCCCCTTTTGATTTATCCGGTGCATTTATGTTTTACAAGTGCATCGGTTCGCTAGCAAAGATTTAAGACGCGGTGGGATGCCGCTCTTATCGAGGATCGAATCATGATCAAATTTGGTACAGGCGGTTGGCGTGCATTTATTGGTGAGGAGTTCACCAAAGATAACGTACGCTTGGTTGCCCAAGCAGTTGCAAACATCACGAATAACGAATCGGTTGCTGATCGCGGTTTTGTGATTGGCTATGACCGTCGTTTTCTTTCCGATAAAGCAGGTCGTTGGTTCGCTGAAGTTCTAGCAGCAAACGGCATTATGGTTAGCTTTATCGACAAATTTGTCCCAACACCTATCGTAATGTTTAAAGCGAAAGAAATGGGCTGCGCATACTCGGCATGTATTACCGCATCACACAACCCTGCCGATTACAACGGCATTAAAGTCTTCATTGAAGGTGGTCGTGACGCAGATGAAATCATCACCCAAAAAATCGAATCACAAATAGACGCGCTCACTGCGCAAGATGTAAAAAGCGTCGACTTTGAACAAGCGGTTGAAGATAAGCTGATTGAAATCATCAATCCGATGAACGAATTCGTTGACTCAATCATCGACTTTATCGACATCGGAGCGATCAAGAAGGCGAATTTACGTGTTTTGATCGACCCAATGTTTGGTGTCGCGAAAAACGCACTGCAAACCGTATTAATCAACGGCCGCTGTGACGTTGATGTGATTAACGATGGCAAAAACCCAGACTTCGGTGGGTTAATGCCTTCGCCAAGCGCTGCAACACTCTACCGTTTGATGCACCTAGTGAAAGAGCAAGGTTACGATATTGGCATCGGTACTGATGGCGATGCGGACCGTCTTGGTATTATCGACGAAAAAGGTAACTTCATTCATCCAAATGAAGTGCTACTGCTGCTTTACTACTACCTACTTGAATACAAAGGCTGGAAAGGCTCCGTGGTACGTAACATCGCAACCACCCACCTTCTCGATAAAGTCGCCGAAGATCATGGCGAGAAATGCTTTGAGGTTCCTGTAGGCTTTAAGCACATCAGCTCCCAAATGGAAGCGGATGACTCACTGATTGGCGGGGAAAGCTCTGGTGGCCTAACCATTCGCGGCCACATCAAAGGTAAAGACGGCGTATTCGCATCAAGCCTATTGGTAGAAATGATTTCAGTAACCGGCAAGAAGCTGTCTGAGTTGCTGGATGAAATCTACGGCAAGTACGGCTATGCCTACATGGCAGAAGGCGATTGCAAGTTCAAACCAGCGCAAAAAGACGTACTGTTCAACAAGATTTATGTTGAAAAGCAGTTGCCTGAGTTCGAGTTTGAAATCGAAAAAGTCAGCTATGAAGATGGTGCGAAAGTCTACTTCAAGAACGGCGGTTGGATCATCGCTCGCTTCTCTGGCACTGAGCCACTGCTACGAATTTTTGCAGAGATGCAAGATAAGGACACTGCGGAACGTGTTCTTCAACAGTTTAAAGACTTCTTGTCTTTATAACTGAACCTTGTGCCCGCTTCGAGCACTATGATGAGAGTCAACGCTGTCTGAAAAGGCGCTCATCAACAGGAGAAGAGCACTTGCCCGGCTCCACAGCCGGGCTTTTTTATTGTATGTTGGGAAGTCGTAAACGAGATAGAAAAGATACTCAGGAGCGTTAAGCAAATGCCAGGACGCCTTGCGTTTCAATTTTCACCGCGACGGACTCACCTATATTTAATGCTTGCGAAGCTGTAGCTAACAAACGGTCACCATTCGCGTTAATCACATAACGGCAGTGATCACCCATAAAATGCTGTTCCAATACGGTTACCGAACTATCTTCATCGGATTGAATTTGCACATGCTGCGGTCTTAGCAGTAAAGAGCACTCCGCCTGTACTGGAATATCTTGTTGAGCCGTGGCTTCAACCACGCCCAAGTGGGTTTCATATTCTGAATTCGAAACCCGTTTAGCAGCAAGGTAACTGCCACCACCTAAGAAATCAGCGACAAATTTACTTGAAGGCTGGTAGTAAAGCTCAGATGCTGTGCCATATTGCTCGATGACTCCATTGTTCATCACTGCCATTTTATCGGCGAAAGCAAAAGCCTCTTCACGGCTATGCGTAACAAAAATGGCAGTCACACCTTGGGCCTTAAAAATCTTACGGATCTCACTTATCAACTCATGGCGAACTTGCGTATCAATATTAGAAAACGGTTCATCAAGTAACAATAAGTCTGGGCTGTAAGCTAATGAGCGAGCAATCGCAACACGCTGCTGCTGTCCACCAGACAATTGATGAGGATAACGATCGCCATAACCTTGAAGATGCACGAGTTCTAACATCTCTTGAACTTTGGCATTTTTCTCTTTTGTCGAGCACTGCTTTAAGCCAAAGGCAATGTTTTGCTCCACCGTCAAGTGAGGAAAAAGTGCGTAATCTTGGAAAATCATCCCGATATTACGCTGTTCTGGCGGCAACCAGTTTTCCCCATCATCAATTGTGACGCAATTTAGACTCATTTCGCCTGACGTTAACGGCAATAATCCCGCAACGGCCTTTAATAGTGTTGTTTTCCCACAGCCACTGGCTCCTAGCAAACAGACAATCTGCCCTTGTTCTACCTCAAGAGACAATGATTCGAGTACAGTTTGATCGTCATATTGGCACGTTAGGTTTTTAATTGATAATGCACAGCTCATCAGTGATTTTGCTCCAGTGAACGGTTAACAACAACAAGCGGGATCAACCCAACAAGAACCAACAGAACCGCTGGCAAAGCGGCCAATTCTAAATGCTCATCCGAGGCGAAGTTATAAACGTATGTGGCTAGTGTTTCAAAGTTAAACGGACGAAGTAACAAAGCCGCATTAAGCTCTTTCATCGACTCGATAAACACTAATAAAGCCGCAATCAGTGCACCGCGCTTAACCAGCGGAAAGTGCACGCGCCACAGCATGGCATTGGGCTTACAACCCATAGTGCGCGATGCCATATCTAACGACGGAGAAATTTTATTTAAATTACTTTCGATACTACCAATCGCTACCGCGGAAAAGCGCACAACCATGGCAAATACTAGTGCGAACATGGAACCAGAAAAGATAAGTCCCGGCCTTCCCCACTCCATGGCTTTAGCAACATCGTTGACACGATGATCCATAAACAGCACAGCGACCATCACACCGATGGCTAGTACCGTTCCTGGTACTGCATAGCCCATAGAAGAAAGACGCATAAATGCCAAGCTTTCTCGTTTACCACTGACTCGATGGGTAAAGTTAACGATCAGTGCGACAGCAACACCAATAATCGCAGCAATAACAGACACAACTAAGCTATTCCATGCGTATTCACGAAACTCTGAGGTCCAACTCTGCGCAAAATAAGTGATCGCATAATCAATCAGCTGTAGTAGCGGCAAAATAAAAGCGACTGAAACCAAGCCCCAACACCAAACCAGTGCGGTCCACTTTTTCCAGCCCGTCAACTCGTAACGAAAATCTTCGTGACTGTTAAATTGGCTTTGAAAAAGCTTTTGTTTACGGCGGCTGTATCGTTCGGCACTAAGAAGCAGTACTACAATGACGAGCATCATGGCAGAAATCTTGGCTGCCGCATTAAGATTAGAGTACCCCAACCAAGTATCGTAGACCGCTGTGGTTAACGTATTCACCGCGAAGTAACTTACCGTACCAAAGTCACCGATGGTCTCCATTGCGACCAATGATAAACCTACTGCGATAGAGGGTCTTACTAACGGCATCGAGATGCGCCAAAAGCTTTCCCATGGAGAGCACTTGAGCAAACGCGCGCTTTGCAATAAAGAGACATTTTGCTCCATAAACGCAGCCCGGCACAATAAATACACGTAAGGATACAACACCAAAGCCAACACAAAGGTCGCACCAGGCAACGTACGAATGTCAGGGAACCAATACTCGCCAGGTCCCCATCCGGTTACATCACGCAAAAAGATCTGAATCGGGCCTGCAAAATCAAACCAATCAGTAAAAATATAACCAATGATATAACCTGGCATTGCAAGAGGTAGCACCAATGCCCACTGCAACCATTTTTCGGTCGGCAGTTTACACATGGCCATTATCCAAGCGCTTGGAATACCAAGAATTAAGGACAGCACCATTACGCCAACAGTTAGCGCAACCGTGTTAAAAATATAAGTCGGCATGACCGTTGCCATTAAATGAGCAAACAAATCATCCGTTTCACCAATTGCGGTGTAGAAGATCGCTAAGATCGGCAAAACCAGTAGCAGAGTTATTACCCCACTACTGGTTTTCCATAAAGAGTGTTTATCTTTCATCGCCTAATTACTGCAAGGCTGTATGAAATACAAATGCTGTTGCAAATACATCTCATATCCTTTAATCAAATGGGGGTACTGTTATACCCCCACAAGGAATTAAAGGTCAAATTTCACTTCATCTAATAGCTTAATTGCCGCTTCGTGGTTGGCTGCAATATCGTCTAGAGAAAGCTTGTCTGCTTTAAAGTCACCCCAAGATTCCACAAGCTCAGAACGCTTCACGCCTTCTTTAACTGGGTACTCGTAGTTAACTTCTGCGTACATTTGCTGCGCTTTGTCACCCGTTAGGAATTCCATTAGCTTCACAGCATTGTCTTTGTTTGGAGAGTACTTAGCCATCGCCATACCAGAGATATTCACGTGAGTGCCTGTAGTCTCTTGGTTAGGGAAGTTGATGTAAACTGCATCAGCCCAAGCTTTTTGCTCTTTGTCGTTAACCATTTTACCTAGGTAGTAGCTGTTACCTAGAGAAACATCACATAGGCCTTCTTTGATCGCTTTAACTTGTGCACGATCGTTGCCTTGTGGTTTGCGAGCAAGGTTTGCTTTCACGCCTTCTAACCACTCTTTGGTTTCTGCTTCGCCATTGTGAGCAATCATTGCTGAAACTAGAGAAACGTTGTACGGGTGCTTACCGCTACGAGTACAAATTTTACCTTTGAACTCTGGCTTAGCTAAGTCTGCGTAGTTGAAATCTGCGCCTAGTTTACCTACGCGATCACGTGATGAATAAACGCTACGAGAACGTAGAGTTAGAGCAAACCACTCATTCTCTTTATCTTGGTATTGAGCAGGTACGTTTTCTTCAATGATTTTGCTATCGACTTTCTGAACTAAACCTTTGTTTGTCAGTTCAGCTAGACGGCTGATGTCTGTCGTAAGAATAACGTCAGCAGGGCTGTACTCACCTTCTTGAGCTAGCTTTTCTGCTAAGCCTTTTTTAGCAAATTTTACGTTTACTTTGATACCAGTTTCTTTAGTGAACTCATTGAACATAGGTTCAACTAGGAAAGGTTGACGGTAAGAGTAGACGTTCACTTCTTCAGCAGCCATTGCTGTTGGAGCTAGAGTAGCGCAAGTTAGTGCTGAAAGAGTTAGCAGTTTTTTCATTGTTTAATCCTTTACCATGCTAATGATAACGTTTATCAGTTGCGTTATTATATGTATGTTCAATAAGAAGACAATGACGAATATTAAAAAACCTGCTCATCGGAGCAGGTTTTATTGTGTTAAGTGTGTAACCATTTATTACAAGCTAATGATTATTTCACCGTAACAAACTCTGGGTAAGCACCAACACCACAATCATGCATGTCCATACCTTCCATTTCTTCATCTTCTGTAACGCGAATCCCAACGGTCGCTTTCAAGATTGCCCACACAACTAGGCTAGCACCAAATACCCAAGCAAAGATAACTACGGCACCTAAAAGCTGTGCACCAAACGTTGCATCACCGTTGCTCAGTGGCACTACCATTAGGCCGAAGAAACCACACACACCGTGAACTGAGATAGCACCTACTGGATCGTCAATTTTAAGTTTATCTAGAGCAATGATACTGAATACTACTAGTGCACCCGACACCGCACCAATCGCAACCGCGTACAGTGGTGATGGCGATAGAGGGTCTGCAGTGATGGCAACCAAGCCAGCTAGCGCGCCATTGAGGATCATCGTTAAATCGGCTTTACCCCAAGTAGTTTTACAAACGAATAGCGCCGCAATTGCACCAGCAGCCGCTGCTGCGTTAGTGTTTAGAAAGATCTGACCTACCGCTGTAGCATTCTCAAAATCTGAAACCATCAACTGAGAACCACCGTTAAATCCAAACCAGCCAAACCAAAGGATAAAAGTACCCAACGTTGCCAAAGGCATGTTAGAACCTGGAATCGGATAGATTTCACCATTTTTACCGTACTTACCCTTACGCGCGCCAAGCAGTAACACACCAGCAAGAGCAGCAGAAGCACCTGCCATATGTACGATACCAGACCCCGCAAAGTCACTAAATCCAGCTTCTGCTAGGAAGCCTCCACCCCATGTCCAGTAACCTTCCATTGGATAGATAAACGCAGTTAAAATCGCAGAGAAAATCAAGAAAGACCAAAGCTTCATGCGCTCAGCTACCGCACCAGAAACGACGGACATAGCAGTTGCAACGAAGACAACTTGGAAGAAGAAGTCAGACTCTAAAGAGTGGTCGGCCCCTTCACCTTGAGTACCAATTAGCGTACCAAATGAAGGTAACCAGCCTCCTTCTCCATTATCGACATACATGATGTTATAACCGACAATCAGAAACATCGTGCATGCGATGGCGTACAAACAGATGTTCTTCGTAAGAATTTCTGTTGTGTTTTTAGAGCGCACAAGGCCAGCCTCTAGCATCGCAAAGCCTGCTGCCATCCACATTACCAACGCACCGGAAATGAGGAAGAAAAAGGTGTCAAGTGCGTAACGTAACTCGGTTACTGTTGTTGTTAATTCCATAATAAGTATCTCCAATCCTTTGAATTCTTAAAGTGCTTCTGCGTCCATTTCGCCAGTTCGGATACGCACCGCTTGGTTCAGATCGTAAACAAAAATTTTACCGTCGCCGATTTTTCCGGTTTGCGCAGCTTTTGTAATTGCTTCAACAACGCGATCTACATTGTCTGCGTGAGTCGCGATTTCAATTTTCACCTTTGGTAGAAAATCGACTTGATACTCTGCACCGCGATACAATTCCGTGTGACCTTTTTGACGACCGAACCCTTTAACTTCTGATACTGTCATCCCTTCGATACCGACATCAGCCAATGCTTCTCGTACATCGTCTAATTTAAACGGCTTAATAATGGCATTGATTATTTTCATTGAGTTATCTCCGAAGCTTTCATCCTGAAACACTTCTTATAATCCAATCTACGTGCCAAGTTTTTAAGTTATTGAATAATAAAAACTAACCTCAATTTACATATCTATAAACAAAAAGGGCGCACCATATCGGTGCGCCCTTTTCACAAATTTAAAGCAACGGCAGAGAAGTTACCCAAAACTGTGCATTAAATGTTCAAAAAGTCTTTCCACTGTTCGATAAGTGCCATGAAATCCTCTATCCCACAACTTGCTGTACTTTCTGCATTGTAGAAGTCGAACTCACTTTCCATCTCGACATCATATTCATGGGCTAATGCGTTTTCTTGTACAAGAACTTCGTCGCCCTGAATCATCAAGCTAATTTCCGTGCCTGTTAGGTTATGCTCCTGAGAAGGCGCTAAAAATGACCGCTCAATTAGCTTTTCAACCTGTGCAATCTTCATCGGATCTTTGCCAATTTCTTCTTGCAACCAGCGCCCTACAATCTCATGTCCCATGCTACATTTTACGTAGTACTCGCCCATCAACGTGTTACGAATGAATTCAAATTCCACCGAGATTGCCTCTTTCGTATCAATTTGGTGCGAGTATAGCGAATTGCTCCCATAAAAAAAGCACCTCATGTGAGGTGCTTTTGAATTGTGCATTTCTGATTATGCCGGTTCTTGGAAGATCACTTCGTCCGCTTTCTTGGTGTATTGATCCATTTTATGGAAGTTCAAGTAGCGGTACGTATCCGTTGCCGTAGCGTCGATTTGCTTCGCGTATTCTAGGTATTCTTCTTTGGTTGGAATCTTACCTAGAATTGCACCTACTGCAGCTAGCTCAGCTGACGACAGGTAAACATTCGCACCAGTACCCAGACGGTTCGGGAAGTTACGCGTTGAAGTCGACATTACTGTTGATTTATCTGCAACACGCGCTTGGTTACCCATACAAAGTGAACACCCTGGCGTTTCAATACGCACCCCTGCACGTCCGAAGATACCGTAGTAGCCTTCTTCAATCAGTTGGTCTTTATCCATTTTTGTTGGTGGCGCTACCCAAAGGCGCGTTGCTAACTGGCCATTGAACTTATCAAGCAATTTACCTGCTGCGCGGAAGTGACCGATGTTCGTCATACAAGAACCGATGAACACTTCATCAATCGCTGTGCCTTGTACTTCAGACAACAAACGAGCGTCATCTGGATCATTCGGTGCACATAGTACTGGCTCATTGATTTCAGCCATATCGATTTCAATCACATGTGCGTATTCAGCGTCTTTATCTGCTTGCATCAGCTCAGGGTTTGCTAGCCACTCTTGCATTGCAGTAATGCGGCGCTCGATAGTACGGCGATCACCGTAACCTTCAGAGATCATCCACTTCAGCATCACGATGTTAGAGTTTAAGTACTCTTCGATCGACTCTTGAGACAATTTCACAGTACAACCTGCCGCCGAACGCTCTGCAGATGCATCAGAAAGCTCAAATGCTTGCTCAACCGTTAGCGTTTCTAAGCCTTCAATCTCAAGGATACGGCCAGAAAATTCGTTGATCTTGCCCGCTTTTTCTACCGTTAGTAGCCCTTGCTGAATCGCGTAGTAAGGGATGGCATGAACAAGATCACGCAGTGTAATACCCGGTTGCATTTCACCTTTAAAACGAACCAAGATTGACTCTGGCATGTCTAGCGGCATAACGCCTGTCGCAGCTGCAAAGGCAACCAAGCCCGAGCCAGCTGGGAATGAAATACCCAGAGGGAAACGAGTATGTGAGTCACCACCCGTACCGACAGTATCCGGTAGTAGCATACGGTTCAGCCATGAGTGGATAATACCGTCACCAGGACGAAGAGATACACCACCGCGGTTCATAATAAAGTCCGGAAGTGTATGGTGAGTGTTAACGTCTACTGGTTTTGGATAAGCCGATGTGTGACAGAAAGACTGCATGACAAGATCAGCAGAGAAGCCGAGACACGCCAAGTCTTTAAGTTCATCACGAGTCATAGGGCCAGTAGTATCTTGCGAGCCTACTGTCGTCATCTTCGGCTCACAGTAGGTTCCAGGACGGATGCCTTCTACGCCACATGCTTTACCAACCATTTTCTGTGCAAGCGTGTAACCCTTGCCAGAATCTGCGATTTCACCAGGTTTACGGAATACATCCGAAGGCTCAAGACCTAGCGATTGACGCGCTTTGTCTGTCAAACCACGACCGATGATCAATGGGATACGACCACCAGCACGAACTTCATCAATCAGTACTTCTGTTTTTAGCGAGAACTCAGCTAGAACCTCACCAGTTTCGTGGTTGCAAACTTTACCTTCATATGGGTAAACATCGATAACATCGCCCATGTTGAGCTTAGTTACGTCAACTTCGATTGGTAGTGCGCCAGCATCTTCCATTGTGTTAAAGAAGATAGGGGCAATTTTGCCACCAAGCACATACCCACCAGCTCGTTTGTTTGGAACGTAAGGGATATCATCACCCATAAACCAAAGCACTGAGTTTGTTGCCGATTTACGTGAAGAGCCAGTACCAACAACATCACCAACGTAAACCAATTGATGACCTTTGTCTTTTAACTCTTCAATTTGCTTGATCGGGCCAATAGTACCCGGTTGATCAGGGTTTATTCCTTCACGCTCGTTTTTAAGCATCGCCAGTGCGTGTACTGGAATATCAGGGCGAGACCAAGCGTCAGGTGCAGGTGAAAGGTCATCCGTGTTCGTTTCACCTGTTACTTTAAATACGGTTAGAGTGACTTTTTCTTCAAGCTTAGGCTTAGAAAGGAACCACTCAGCATCAGCCCATGATTGAAGTACTTTCTGTGCATGCGCATTGCCAGCTTTCGCTTTCTCTTCTACGTCATAGAAAGCATCAAACATCAGCAGCGTATGAGACAGCGCTTTTACTGCGATCTCTGCCAGTGCTTCATCATCCAATAGCTCAACTAGCGGTTCGATGTTGTAACCACCTTGCATAGTGCCTAGCAGTTCAGCCGCTTTTTCACGACTCACTAATGGTGATTTAACTTCACCTTTTGCTACTGCTGTTAGGAAACCCGCTTTTACATAAGCAGCTTCATCAACACCTGGAGGGATACGGTTTTCAAGTAGGTCAAGAATGACTTCTTCTTCACCTTGTGGGGGATTTTTCAGAAGTTCTACAAGTCCAGCAACTTGTTCTGCGTCTAGCGGTTTAGGAACAACTCCTTCAGCAGCACGCTCTTCGACGTGTTTACGGTAGGCTTCAAGCACGACTTTTTCCTCTCATTGCGGTTCCTCCTCTATTATTACTATTGTTAAAGTAAAGGAGTGAACATCCTTGGAAACTTGGCTCTCCATTGCCCTTGTTTTCATTCAATTATGATTGAGAAACAGCGCCGTAGAGGCCAAACTGTGGGCAAAATAATAGCAAATTTAACCTTAAATTAAAATCTTATCATTTTGACCAACATAGCAACTTACGACTAAAGTTCTGCTAATTTTGACCAAATATGCCAAGTTTTTGCTTTCTCATACCCGATTAATTAAACGATGTTCCTACGATCAAATACACAGCATCCAAATCTTGCTCGGTACGACCGTATGCCAACATTATTGGTCCTATTGGTGAGTCAACACCAAAGAAGATGGAGCCAGCATTGTAAAGCGGCGCTTCGTTTAGTTTCAGATCATTATCAGACCAAACACCGCCATATTCGACCGATGCGCCCAGGTAGACTGGAGCTTCAAACAATCCGAAATCATTATCAAACCACTTATATCGGTACACCAAACTGCTGAAAAATAAGTTCTGTCCGATCAGGCTATTTCTTGGGATTCCAGATAGGCTTAAAAAGCCGCCCAACTCTCTGGGATCAAGCGGTAAAGATGAGTTTTTACTCTCTACAAAACTATATTCAGCATGTCCGACTAAAGTATGACGCTGATGACTCACTGCACCTTTAAATCGTGCAGAGATTTCATAAACGGTATCTTCAATAATTTTGTCAGTTTCTAAAAGGCTAACGCCTTGAGGACTTTGATCATGAGACACTAAATATTCGAGATCGACTAAAAGCCCACGAGTCGGAAATGCGAAATCATCAAGTGTATCTAGGCGATAATTGGCAAACAGGCCACGACGTTCAAAATCCAATTTACCAGCAGAAGCCAAAGTAGAAAGCTCAATATCTCCGGTTGAGTAGCGAGCGCCAAATCGAAGTTCTTGCCACAATGTGGGTTGGATACCTATCGCTAACTCTGTTGTAAAATCATCGTAAGTGACCGGAAAAAAGTCATTTACTGACTCTAAATCTGGTGCTTGAGGCTCTGTTAAAGGTAAGTTTCGGCTCTCACTGCCATAGGAAATTCGCCCCGATACAAAAAGTTCTTGGCTAGATAAAACAGGAGAATACAACTCAGCTTCAATCAGCTTATCCGTGCCCATTTCTACGTTGAACGCCAACTCCGCGCCATGAGAGTTCAAGTTGGTAAAGTTGGTTGATATCCCTATGCCGTACTGGCTATCTGTATCGAAGTCATCTTCAAGAAAAAATCGGAAGTTGAGATAATTAGGCCCCCACGACTTCTCGTTAACATCAAAAACCAACAATGTCTCACCATCCACCTCTTCAAAGTGATAAGTGATGAGCTCGAACCTATCTAACGCGTAGAGGTTTTCAACGGCTTTCTCAATTTCGGCCGTTGAAATACGACGTCCGGTTTCTAGTTCAATACGATTCGTCAATAGCACATCGCTGTAGTGCGTGTTATTTACAATCACAATGTCATCAACCACACGCTGATCGCCATAAATCAAAGTTTTACGAACTTCTTGTTTGCGATCGATGTATTTTTGATAGTCCGCGTTGGACAAGCGTAACTCTTTCAGCTTGTCTTTTAACTGCTTGGTAATATCGTACCCAGCTTGAAAAGCCCAAGGCATTTTGTCGAACTCGACGGTTTCCATGGTGCCCACATTGGGACGAATATAGATATCTTGAGGTTCAAGCTCGTCCACTTGCTGTTGTGTACTACGACGAACGAGATAGTTAGAGAGTTGATCCGCGACAGTAAACAGCCCCGTAAATTCATCTTCGGTTTTGTAGTCGGTGCTAATATCGACGGCAATAACGACATCAGCCCCCATGGCGCGAGCCACATCGACAGGCATGTTATTGACGACACCGCCATCGACAAGCATATGGCCATTGAGCTTATAGGGAGGAAGCGCTCCTGGTACAGACATGCTAGCCATCATGGCGTCCACAAGGTAACCATTGCCCAGTACGACTTCTTCTAGGGCAAGAATATCTGTCGCAACAGAACGATAGGGAATGGCAAGATCATCAAAAGAATCGAATCGCCCTAAGTTCCCTGTAGTCTCACGCAATACTCGCAACATGTTCTGGCCTTGCACCACACCCGTTGGTGCTCGTACCTCACCGAACCTTAAGCCGAGATCGGTATTAATTTGATAGCGGTCTTCATACTCTTTGTCACGAACTCGACGTTGGCTACGGTCAACACGATCTCGATAACCGCTGCCCCAATCGACGGTGTAGATAAAACTCTCAATTTCATCAGCACTCATCCCCGTGGCATAGAGCCCACCCACATAGGCGCCCATACTGGTACCGGTCACAATATCGACAGGGATCTGCATTTCTTCCAATGCTTTTAAAACCCCAATGTGTGCCGCCCCTTTCGCTCCGCCACCAGCGAGCACAACCGCCACCTTTGGTCGAGGTTCCAAGTCATCCGTTTTTGTTAGAGAGTTTGCGAGGGAAACAGAAGGAGTGATCATCAAAAAGGTACTAACCCAAAGCGCAAAGTTGCGAACCGATGGGCTTGATAACAGCTTTTTGAACATTCACTTCTTCCTTTATTGAATATCTGATCAAGTAGGGCGTGCTAGCAGTACTGTACTAACACGCCCTAATATGTACTAAGAATTAATCAGATAAACAAGCTAATGTTGTTGATTTGGCGATGCTACCAATCAAATATGCTATTTAACCAGTTTGATTTCTTCTCACACTGTTGCTTTATCTGACCGGTTTTATCCCAAACCGGCAGTTTGTAATCACTACGGCAGTTCATTTCTAAACCTCCATCAGATGTAGGCTTGAACCCTAATGTGGTGATTTCTCTTGGCCATGGGAGCTCTAAGCGCTCAGGAATACGCTGCTTCAAGTACTCTGCGTACACTCGTAATGCACCACTCGACCCCGTTAGATTCACGGGTTTATTATCGTCGCGGCCTAGCCAAATTGTCGTCACCTCACGACCATCAACACCGACAAACCAACTATCGCGGTTGTCATTACTGGTACCCGTTTTTCCTGCCAATGCAGCCCAACCAAACTGGCTTTGTAAGAAGCGGCCAGTGCCTTGAGCAACCCCTTGTTTCATCGCGTAGGTCGTTAGCCATGCAGCTTGTTCATCCACGGCTCTTGATGAACGAGGCAAGGATTGATACAGCACATTACCTTCCATATCCATGACTGAGCGCAGAGCGGTCAGTTTTGCACGCTTACCTGAATTCGTCAGAGTCTGATACATCTGTGCGACTTCGAATGGCGTCAAAGAAAACGAACCCAAAAACATCGAAGGCACTGGGCGAATTTCGTCTTTGTTCACGCCCAAACGCTCTAAAGTATTGGAGACTTCAGGAATGCCAAGTGCCATACCTAAGCGCACGGTTGGTACGTTAAGTGATTTCGCTAAAGCAATGTAAAGTGGCACATCACCACGATATTTTCTATCGTAGTTGCGCGGCGTCCACACGTTACCTTTACTGCTCTTCAGACTTAACGGCGTGTCGTGTAGCGTCGTGCCTAGGTTGTATTTATCCGGTTGTTCTAGAGCCGTTAAGTAAATCGCTGGTTTCACTAAAGAACCAATTGGACGACTGGCATTGAGCGCGCGGTTAAAGCCTTCATAACCGACACGTTTACCACCTACCATCGCACGGATTTCACCACTATGGCGATCAACGGCCACAGCTGCGGCTTCTAACTCTTTACCACCCCGTTTAGCTAGTTCTGGGATCTTTTTCGCGATAGCTTGTTCCATTTTGCTTTGCGATACTGGGTCCAGAGACGTAAATACGCGCAGTCCGGTCTCTGCCTTAAATCGCTCCCCAACTTTTTCTTTTAATTCAATACTCAATTGTTGGAAATAAGCTGGCTGACGGCTCGCAATACGTGGCTTGCTTTGCGTATCGAGTGGACGACTTACAGCTTGTTCATACTGCTCTGAAGTCAACATGTTTTGCTGCATTAACAGGCGCAGAACGAGATCACGACGCTCTTTCGTTCTCTCAGGGTAACGAATTGGGTTGTAGTAAGACGGTCCTTTTACCATCCCAACTAACATCGCCAATTGATCGATTCGCAACTCCTGAATTGGCTGCCCAAAATAATAACGCGACGCCAAGCCAAACCCGTGGATCGCTTCACCTCCACTTTGACCTAGGTACACTTCGTTTAGGTAGGCTTCTAAGATACGATCTTTGCTGTAACGGTAATCCAAAATTAGCGCGATATACGCTTCTCGAACTTTACGCCACAGTGTTTTATCACGAGTCAAAAACAGGTTTTTTGCCAATTGCTGAGTCAGCGTACTACCACCTTGAACAGTACGACCCGCCTTAATGTTCGCAACCAATGCACGTGCAATCGCGAGCGGTGACACCCCGTCATGTTGATAAAAATCCCGGTCTTCGGTCGCAAGCAGTGCATCCACCAAAATTTCAGGGAACTGATCACGACGTAAGAAAAGGCGCTGTTCATCACGGTCTTTCTCCAGCATGCCCAACATCTTCGGTTCTAGGCGCAAGTAACCAAGGTCTCCTCGAGATTCTAAAGACTGAATACGTTGCAAGCCGGAATCAGAGAAATGCAGCATAATGTGACGATCCGGCTCGGGACCATCGGCAAACTCGAATGGACGACGAATCAATTCAATCCGAGTGGAAGAAGAGGAATATTCGCCTGGGTAACGAGGTTGACTCACTTTACGGTAATTCAACACATCTAGCTCGTTGCGCAGTTCTTGGATGGTGATATTCTCACCAGGGCTTAGATTCAAGATACGGGCATAAACCACCGTTGGCAGCTCAAACAGCTGACCTTCAAAGCGTTCTTTCACCACACTATCTAAGTAAATCCCAACAAACAGCAAAACAGCGGCAAGTGCAACGCCAGCTTTCCAGCTAAACGACCACAGAACTTTCAACCACGAACGTTTCTCGTTAGTCGGCTTTTTACTCGGCGTACGTCGAGTCTGTTTTGCGGTTCCTTTATTGGTTGTACTTTTCTTCGCTGGCGCTTTTTTCGCGCTAGGCTTCTTGCTGTCAGTCATTATTCAATTGTCTTTTTGTTTTCGTTGTTGCTACATGATTGGCAGGATCATCTGGCCAAACGTGTTTTGGGTAGCGCCCTTTCATCTCTTTTTGAACGTCTTTGTAGCTTCCGTTCCAGAAAGCCGCCAAGTCCGACGTTACTTGCAATGGACGTTGTGCCGGTGAAAGCAGTTCAAGCACCAAACGCTTGCGGCCAAGAGCTACCGTTGGGGAACCACTCTCCCCAAATACTTCTTGCATACGCACCGATAATATCGGCTCGTGGCCATATTGGTAACGGATACGCTTCTTTGAACCTGTGGGTAGTTGGTAATGCTCAGGTAACCATTCATCCAGTTGTTGATTGAGTGGCCAACCTAATAGAGCATTAAGCGCTTCGACCAAGTTTATCTTGCTCAGGTCTTTAACCGAGCTGACAGACGTCATGTATGGTTCTAACCACTCCTCTAATGAATCCAGCAAACTGGCTTCATCAAACACTGGCCATGACTGCTCAGGTAACCATTCCACCGCACAACGAATCCGAGCCAACAAGCTCTCCGCTGCCGGTGTCCAGTTTAGACTCTGTAAGCCCTGGCGGCGGACATACGTGAGTAAAGCTTGTGTCATTTTTTCTTTGCCCGGGCTTGGCAACGGCTCGCGTTCAACGACCAGCAGACCGAGTTTTGTTTGTCGCTCAGCTATTAGACGGCCTCTTTTTTCATCCCAGTCCACTACTTCTTCAGACGAAAATAGCGTATCAAAGGTCGTTCGCAATATATTGACATCCAATTCACATGCCGAATGAATTTGACTTGAATTAGAATGAGAACGCATTAAGTCAACGGCAACCAAATACTCACAGCCACCTAGCATGTCTTCCTGATGACATTCTGCACCATGACCATTAGCCAAAGTAAATCGCCCAAATTGATTTGTGCGCTGCTGCGCAATGCGATCTGGAAATGCCAAACTTAACACCAGCGGTAATGCATCTTCATCCACGCCTTTCAGGTCAAATACCGTATCCAATTTGTACGCCAGAGATTGAGCACGCTTGAACAACATCGACTTTTTTGGATGAGTACCAACAAGCCAACGATGCAAGCTATAAGCGATATTGGTAACATTTCTCTCTGGCTCTTCAATCAGTGCGACCGCCGCCAAAGCAGCATTTAACATCTTATCACTGTAAGATTGCGCTTTAATTAGCATCGCAGCCGCACGAGGCTCAACGCCTAGTTCATGCGCCTGTTTTCCTTCGGACGTTAATTGCCCTTTTTCCGTCAGTAGTCCCAATGACACCAATAGCTGCTTCGCTTGTTCCAATGACGCATTAGCGGGAACATCAAGCCACTTTAGATCGTGGATGTCACCCGTTCCCCAAAAGGCAAGCTCCATAACTAAACTAGCTAAATCGGAATGCAAAATTTCGGGTTGGGGAACCAGCGGTTGCTGCTTGAACTGGCTTTCAGAATAAAGACGAACACAAATGCCCTCTTCTATTCGTCCCGCTCGTCCTGCACGCTGAATCGCTGAAGACTGTGCAATGCGTGTTTGCTCTAAGCGTGTTAAACCGTTTTTCAAATCAAAGCGGGCAATACGCTCTAACCCAGAATCAACGACGAGGCGAATGCCTTCAATCGTTAGTGAAGTTTCTGCAATGTTGGTCGCTAGAACGACTTTACGCTTACCTTGTTCTGCTGGCGTAATCGCTTTTTGTTGATCTGCAAAGCTCAGTTGACCATAAAGTGGGCATACGTCGATATCATCCGCTAAATGAGACAACCGCTCTTCAACTTGTTTTATGGCACCAACACCCGGTAGGAAAGCCAACAAAGATCCGGACTCTTTGTTCATAAGACTTTCTATTGTTTTTGCCATACTCGTAGGTAAATGCTCGTTCACACCTAACGGCTGGTAACTCATTGCCACATCAAAGATCCGCCCTTCAGATTCAATGTAACTGGCTTCTGGCAACAGCGATTGTAATGCTTGTTGATCAAGCGTTGCTGACATTACCACCAGCTTGAGATCGTCTCGCAATGCCTCTTGAACTTCTAAACTGAATGCCAAAGCGGTATCGGCATGAATGCTGCGTTCATGAAACTCATCAAAGATCAGTAGATCAACCCCATCCAACTCCGGGTCTGTTTGGAGCATCCGAGTCATAATCCCTTCGGTTACGATCTCCAGCTGCGTTGCTGAGCTTACCTTTGCCTCACCACGGACTCGATAACCCACGCGTTGACCTACTTGCTCTCCCAATTGCTCAGCAAGATAACGGGCAATGTTACGCGCCGCGAGTCGTCTTGGCTCAAGCATGATGATTTTTCCATCAACCGAATGATTTAAGAGTAACTGCAAAGGGAAGTAAGTCGACTTACCGGCACCAGGCGCCGCTTTTAAGATCACTTGATGTTGATTTTTGACCGCCGTCAGCAACTCAGGCATCACGGCTTCAATCGGCAATTGTGACAAAGGAAATACCTTATGGTGTAATGGTGGCAACATTGTACATAAAAAATTTTTTGTCTAAATAAGCAAATGCATTTCACACCCACTTTAGAGTCCGCCACTCTACTCAAACGTTATAAACGCTTTCTTGCCGATATCGAGCTCGATACTGGTGAAATCCGTACAATCCACTGCGCAAATACAGGTGCAATGACGGGTTGTGCAACGCCCGGAAACAAGGTTTGGTTTTCTACTTCCGACAACCCGAAACGAAAATACCCCAATAGTTGGGAGTTGAGTGAGACCGAACAAGGCCACCGTATTTGTATCAACACCGCGCGTGCCAATCAATTAGCCGTAGAGGCTATTGAAAATAATGTCATTTCAGAGCTTTGTGGTTATGACACACTTCAAACTGAGGTGAAATACGGCAATGAAAATAGCCGAATTGATATCTTGCTCAGCGCAGACGACAAGCCAAAGTGCTATATAGAAGTGAAAAGCGTCACTCTTCTTGATGAGACCGACTCTACTGGACAAGGATACTTCCCAGATGCGGTCACGACTCGGGGACAAAAACACCTGAGAGAGCTCACAGAAATGGCACAAAATGGAAGTAGAGCCATACTTTTATTCACTGTTTTACATTCAGGTATTGAAAAAGTATCCGCGGCGCACCATATAGACGCGAAATATTCACTATTACTCAAACAAGCACAAGACGCTGGAGTGGAAGTTCTCTGCTACAAAGCTGAACTGAGCGATACTGGAATGAAGCTGATTTCCGCTATTGATTTTATCAATTAAGAGAAAAAATGATGTCGTCTTCACATTGACGATAACTTTGCGATTCAGTATTTGCTTGCACCGCCTCTTTTTGCTATAGATACCCGCCTTAAATTGACTGCGTAGCAGTTGACTAGGTGTAAGTAGGAGATGCTGTATGCCAGAATCAAAGAAGAAAACGATAGGCATCCTAGCCATTGCCGGCGTGGAGCCATATCAGGAAAAACCTGGTGAAGAGTACATGTCACCAGAGCAGGTTGAACACTTTACGAAAATCTTAACAGCTTGGCGCGACCAGCTAAGAGCTGAAGTGGATCGTACTGTTCACCACATGCAGGACGAAGCAGCAAACTTCCCAGATCCAGTTGACCGCGCCTCTCAAGAGGAAGAGTTCAGCCTAGAACTGCGTAACCGTGACCGCGAACGCCGTTTGATCAAGAAGATTGAAAAGACTTTGGATAAAATCAAAGAAGACGATTTTGGCTTCTGTGAGTCTTGTGGCGTAGAGATTGGCGTTCGCCGTCTTGAAGCACGTCCAACCGCTGACCTTTGTATTGACTGTAAAACACTTGCAGAAATCAAAGAGAAGCAAATGCAAGGTTAATCACCCAGCATTATGATTGTTGAAGGGAGCTCAGGCTCCCTTTTTGTTTTGGCTATCTTCGCACCCTATTTGTTTACTAAATTCGAGATACACGCATGACACGCTATGTAGGTCGATTCGCCCCATCTCCTTCTGGTCCACTGCATTTTGGTTCACTGATTGCCGCTCTTGGCAGTTATTTTCAAGCGAAAGCACAAAACGGAGCTTGGTTAGTACGTATTGAGGACTTAGACCCACCAAGAGAAATGCCAGGTGCAGCGCAACTTATCCTAGAGGCACTCAAGGCCTATCAGCTGCATTGGGATGGAGAAGTGGTATACCAGAGCGAACGTCACGACCTTTACCAAGCTCAAATAAACAAATGGCTCGAAAATGGAGAAGCCTATTATTGCCAATGTACTCGTAAGCAAATTAAAGAGCATGGCGGTTTTTATCCTGGCACTTGCCGCGATAAAAACTTGAAAGACGGCGCGATTCGCCTAAAAATGACCAAGCCTGTCGCTCATTTCCTCGACCAAAAGCGGGGAACCATTACTATTCCAGAGCAACTCGTTAATGAAGATTTCATTATTAAACGTCGAGATGGATTATTTGCTTATAATCTTGCGGTAGTATTGGACGACATCGACCAAGGCGTCACAGAAGTCGTGCGAGGTGCAGACTTAATCGAGCCGACAGGGCGTCAAATTAGCCTGTACCAAATACTTGGTCAGCCTGAAGTTAGCTACTTGCATTTACCATTGGCGATGGACAACAACGGCAATAAATTGTCGAAACAAAATCACGCGACGGCTATTGATATAGATACACCAAAACCTACTCTATTGCGCGCCATGACATTTTTAGGTTTCGAGATACCTGAAACCGTAAGGGCGGCCAACATAGAAGATATTCTTCGTTGGGGCTGCGAAAACTGGCGGTTGGAACAGCTTCCAGCAGAGATCGAGATCACACCGTGATTCTCAAATGGCATTGTGTAGGCTATCATTAGCCGCAAATTAGGCCCTAGAGGCGTATAAAACTAACCAAAGCAAGATTGGATTAAACCCAGTTATTGCCAGATGCACATGAATACAAACGACTATACACCAAGCGAACCTGCCACAATTCCAGAGCTCGCTCTCAATGTAATAACTCGTGAAGAGCACAACATTTCGCGTAAGCAGATCAGTGATAATGCGCTGAAGGTACTGTACCGCCTAAATGGTGCTGGTTTCGATGCTTTTCTTGTGGGTGGCGGGGTTCGAGACTTACTGCTTGGACAAAAACCAAAAGATTTTGACATTGCGACCAACGCAACGCCGGAACAGATCAAACAGCTATTTCGTAACTGCCGTTTGATTGGTCGCCGCTTCCGCTTGGCTCATATTATGTTTGGCCGAGACATCATTGAGGTTGCGACATTCCGTGGTCACCACCAAGAGCAAAAGAATAAGAGCATTTCTCAGCAATCAAAAGAGGGTATGCTGCTGCGTGACAACGTCTACGGCACCATCGATGAAGATGCTGAGCGCCGTGATTTTACGATTAACTCGATGTACTACAACATCGCAGATTACTCGATTCACGACTACGCACGTGGTATTGAAGATTTAGAAGATCGCCTAATTCGACTGATTGGTGATCCAGAAACACGCTACCGTGAAGACCCTGTGCGCATGCTGCGTGCGGTTCGTTTTGCGGTAAAACTAGACTTTGATATTGAAGAAGACACCGCAGCGCCAATCGAACACATGGCACCGTTGCTCGGTGACATTCCGTCAGCGCGTCTTTTTGAAGAGTCACTCAAATTATTGCAATCCGGTCATGGCTTAGAAACCTACCACCTACTGCGTGAGTACAACCTATTCCAGCAACTGTTCCCGACGATTGCAGCGCACTTTACAGAAGATTACTCCTCTCACACTGAGCAGATGTTGGATCTTGTCCTAGATTCTACCGACATGCGCATCGAAGATGGGAAACGCATCAATCCAGCATTTATGTTTGCTGCAATGCTGTGGTACCCACTGTGTGCGAAAGCCGATGAACTGATGGAAGAGCGCAACTTAGGCCATTACGACGCCATTATGGAAGCGAGCAACATCATTCTTGACGAGCAAGTTCGCACAATTGCCATTCCAAGACGCCACACTGCAACCATTCGCGAGATTTGGCAGTTACAGCTTCGTCTTCCACGACGTAACGGTAAACGTGCATTCCGTCTTATGGAGCTCAATAAATTTAGAGCTGGCTTTGATTTTCTTGAAATGCGCGGTGAAATTGAAGGTGGTGACACTCAGAAGCTTGCCAAGTGGTGGGAAACTTTTCAAAATGCAGGCCGAGAAATGCGTCAAGCAATGGCTGCCGACTTAGACGGTCAATCACCGAAAACAGGCCAGCGCCGCCGTAAAACTTATCGCAAGAAAAAGAGTAAGCCCAAATCATGATTACAGCGTACATTGCGGTAGGCAGTAACTTGGCTGATCCTGTCAGCCAAGCGAAGCAAGCGATTGAAGCATTAAAAACGCTGCCTAAATCAGAGTTTGTTCAAGCTTCTTCGCTATACAGCAGCACGCCAATGGGGCCACAAAACCAACCGGATTACATCAATGCGGTTGTGTCTATTAACACCAGTTTGACGCCTATTGAATTGCTCAATTGCACACAAGCTATAGAGCAAGAACAAGGGCGTGTCCGTAAAGACGAACGCTGGGGACCAAGAACCTTGGACCTCGACATTGTGCTTTATGGCAATGAGGTGATTAATTCCGAGAGGCTGATCGTTCCTCATTATGGAATGAAAGAGCGTGAATTCGTACTCTACCCTCTTGCGGAAATTGCACCAAGTTTACAACTCCCTGATGGGACCGAGGTCTCTGAACTACTGGAACAAGTAGATAGAAACGGCCTCAGTATCTGGCAGTCATAGCCAACTCCTAGTAAGGATAAAACCATGAAAAAAATGACCATCAACGACCTAATCAAGTGGAAGCAAGAAGGTCGTAAATTTGCTACTTCAACCGCTTATGATGCGAGCTTTGCCCAACTGTTTGAAAGCCAAGAAATGCCAGTACTTCTTGTTGGTGATTCTCTAGGTATGGTTTTGCAAGGTCACAACGATACTCTGCCAGTAACGGTCGATGATATCGCTTACCATACTCGTTGCGTACGCGCTGGTAGCCCAAATTGTTTGTTGATGGCAGACATGCCATTCATGAGCTACACCACGCCAGAGCAAGCTTGCGAAAATGCGGCTAAACTGATGCGTGCTGGTGCCAATATGGTAAAAATTGAAGGTGGTGACTGGCTTGTCGACACGGTGAAAATGCTCACTGAACGATCAGTTCCAGTTTGTGCTCATCTTGGTTTAACTCCTCAAGCTGTTAATATTTTTGGTGGTTACAAAATCCAAGGTCGCGATCAAGAAAAAGCAGATCGCATGGTAAAAGACGCATTAGCGCTGCAAGAAGCAGGCGCTCAAATCGTCTTACTAGAATGCGTACCAGCTGAGCTTGCTGAACGTATTACGCAAGTGCTTGACGTTCCTGTTATCGGTATTGGTGCAGGTAACGTAACAGATGGTCAAATTCTCGTAATGCATGATATGTTTGGTATTTCTGCCAACTACATGCCGAAATTCTCCAAAAACTTTCTTGCTGAAACAGGTGATATGCGCAAAGCCGTTACTAAATACATTGAAGATGTAGCCAACGGTGTATTCCCAGACGACGCTCATACCATTGCCTAGAGGATAAATGCATGCAAACTTTTGCGGAAATCTCAGCAGTTCGTGAACACCTTAAAACCTTTAAACGTGAAGGTCGTAAAGTGGCGTTTGTCCCTACCATGGGCAACCTTCACGAAGGCCACTTAACTTTAGTGCGTAAAGCACGCGAATACGCTGATATCGTTGTCGTAAGCATCTTTGTTAATCCGATGCAGTTTGATCGTGCAGACGATTTAAATAATTACCCACGCACGCTAGAGGAAGACTTAAGCAAGTTAACCTCTGAAGGGGTCGATGTGGTATTTACGCCAACACCAGAAGTTATCTACCCAGAAGGTCTGGATAAGCAAACCTTCGTCGATGTCCCTGGCCTATCAACAATTCTCGAAGGCGCGTCTCGACCAGGTCATTTCCGTGGCGTGACGACGATTGTGAATAAGCTGTTTAACATCGTACAACCGGATGTCGCGTGCTTCGGCGAGAAAGACTTCCAACAACTTGCTGTTATCCGCAAGATGGTTGATGACCTAGCAATGGACATTGAAATCATCGGTGTACCAACCGTACGTGAAATGGACGGTTTAGCAATGAGTTCACGCAATGGCTTGCTTACGCTGGACGAGCGTCAACGTGCGCCTGTACTTGCTCGTACAATGCGTTGGATCAGCAGTGCCATTCGCGGTGGCCGCGATGACTACGCATCGATCATCGAAGATGCAAGCGACCAACTTCGAGCTGCAGGTCTGCACCCTGATGAGATCTTCATTCGTGATGCTCGTACATTACAAGTGATCACACCAGAAACGACACAAGCTGTCATTCTGATGTCTGCGTTCCTAGGCAAAGCTCGTCTTATCGATAACCAAACGGTAGATATGGTTGTCGAAGCGAAGGAAGAAGCTGAATCTAACAATACAAACTCAGAGAACGCAGAGTAAGCTCTGAGTCATAAAAGTAAAAAGGTCGACTCTTAGTCGACCTTTTTTATACTCTACGTATAGACGCAATCTAACCCTTCAGGGCGAGTTTTAAACCGCTTGTGCAGCCACATCCACGCTGGAATATCACGTTTTATCATTTTCTCAAGCTCTTGATTCAAGATGCTTGCCGCTTTAACCGCATTACGTCTCTCGAAACGCTCGCTAATGTCTTTTCCAATGTACAGCGTGTAATGGTGATTTTTACTCACTGTAACGCCAGATATAACCGCGCACTTTGTTGCATCAATGAGAACACTAGACCCGACGGTACTCGCCGCTTGTTCAACAGCAAAAAACGGCGCAAAAACAGAATGGCTAACGCCATAATCATGGTCGGGCAAATACCAAAGTCGATGACCATTTTTCAGAACTTTGAGCATTGATTTCACGTCTTTTCGATCAATCATTTGATGTCCAAAACGAGTTCGACCTCGATGTTGAATAAACTCATAAGCAGGATTCGAATTTGGGCGATAAACGCCATAACCTTGGGCAAACTGGCTAAAAATACGAGCGGTTATCTCCAAGTTTAAATGGTGACTGCACACCACCAACACACCACGTCCATTCTTTTCCTCAGCGAGTAAACGATCTTTTCCAACAATAGAGGTTATCCGACGTATCCGCCAATCTGGCCAAAACCAAGCGATACCGGTTTCGATGATCGCCATTCCAGTATATTGAAAGTTTTTTCGTACTACGTCCTTACATTGCCAATCCGTAAAATCAGGGAAACACAGCTGGAGATTACGCAGAGCGATCTTGTGTCGGCGCTTCATTACATGCATCGCAATACAGCCGATGCTTCTACCTAAGATTCGCAATACTACGTATGGCAGTACATTAACAAGAATCGCTAAAGATCCAAATGCCAGCCATACAGACCAATATTTGGGCTTAAGTAACTGATAGGAGAAAGGCGGCGGCGGGACAATATTCATAGGATCACTCATTTATTACAAATGATTGAAACCTACCATGATAAAAACCGAAAAATTGTATGGGTATGTATTGTTATGCATGCGAAAGAGCAGCGTGAATCGCCGCTCTTTGCTTTATGAGAATGGCTTAGCTTCTTAGACCAATCCCTTTGGTTACTAGATAATGCGCAATGGCATACAGTGCAACAACAAACACTGCAAGTACACTAAATGAAGTGATAATGCCTACATCCGAGACACCTAAAAAGCCGTAACGGAACGCATTCACCATGTAGACGATTGGGTTGATCTTAGAAACGCCTTGCCAAAATTCAGGCAGAAGACTAATCGAATAAAAGACACCTCCCAAGTAAGTTAGAGGAGTCAATACAAACGTAGGGATGATCGAAATATCATCAAATGTTTTTGCGTAAACCGCATTGATCAAGCCACCGAGAGCAAATACCACCGACGTCATGAAGACAGTCGCGACAATAATGCCCCAGTGCTCCACTTGCAAATCAACGAACAAAAGTGACACACAAGTAACAATTGCACCGACCAACAAACCTCGAGTCACGCCGCCCATCACATAGCCAGCAATAATCACATAGTTTGGTACCGGTGCCACCAGCAGTTCTTCAATATTCTTCTGTAGCTTTGCACTAAAGAATGAAGACGCAACATTCGAGTATGAGTTGGTGATCACCGACATCATGATCAAACCTGGAACAATGTACTCCATGTAACTAAAGCCGCTCATCTCACCAATTCGAGAGCCAATAAGATTACCGAAAATGATGAAGTACAACGTCATCGTAATGGCTGGCGGCACTAAGGTTTGCACCCAAATACGTGTAAAACGAGTGACTTCTTTGCTCAGCAAGCTGCGAAATGCCGTCCAATATAAACCGTACATTTAATTACTCCCCTCTCTTACAATGCTGACAAACAACTCTTCAAGTCGGTTGGCTTTGTTACGCATTGAGAGAACTTTAATGCCATGCTCTGTTAACTGACTGAATACCGAATTCAATCCTTGGCTCTTATCTAGTTCTATCTCTAAAGAGCCATCAACAATACTTTGTCGATTAACACCTTCAAGCTCAGGCACCTCGACTTCTGACTCAATATCCAAGATAAATGTCTCGACGCTTAGCTTACCTAGTAACGCCTTCATGGTGGTATTTTCAATCAGCTCACCACGATTAATAATGCCGATATTTCGACACAGCATCTCCGCTTCTTCTAGGTAGTGTGTCGTTAAAATAATCGTAATTCCTTGCTCTTGGTTGATCTCTTTCAGAAACCCCCACATTGAGCGGCGTAGTTCAATATCCACTCCAGCCGTTGGTTCATCTAAAATGAGTAATTGCGGCTCGTGCATCAAAGCTCTTGCGATCATTAAACGACGCTTCATCCCACCGGATAGGTTACGAGCACGCTC
The DNA here is from genome assembly GCF_033338535.1 of Vibrio sp. Vb2131. Taxonomy (NCBI): domain Bacteria; kingdom Pseudomonadati; phylum Pseudomonadota; class Gammaproteobacteria; order Vibrionales; family Vibrionaceae; genus Vibrio; species Vibrio sp. Vb2131. The sequence continues at coordinate 121,381 of NZ_JAWOSW010000003.1, read as the reverse complement.
TTGGCGTTTTTCCCATAAATCCAATTTTTTCAGGTATTTTTCTGCTCTTTCTTTGGCTAACACTTTAGACACACCGTAATAGCCAGCTTGCTGCATCACAATTTGCTCAACGGTTTCAAACTGGTTGAAGTTGAACTCTTGTGGCACCAAGCCTAAATTCTGCTTGGCCAATTCGAGGTCGGTATCAATGTCATAACCGAAAACTTTCGTCGTTCCGGAGGTTTTATTCACTAAGGAGGAAATGATGCCAATCGTGGTCGATTTTCCTGCACCATTGGGACCCAGAAGCGCGTAGAAGTCACCCTTTTTCACTTGGAGACTTATACCTTTTAACGCCTCAAAGCCACCTGCATACGTCTTGCGCAGTTGTTCAATTTCTAATGCGTACATAAGGTCTTGATTGCCGTTTGTTTGTGATTACTAATACCGACTCATATTTAGCAGCGGTTTACTACAAAATCGCCTTGGGTATCGTATTGGAGGTCCATCAGTTTATCGTTGAATAACGATGATTACAAATAAACCTTTCGATAATATTGGAAATATAACCCTTACCTCGTAAAGGTTATCTCTGAGTAAGACAAAATAGAGCATAAAAAAACGCAACAGGACACTGTTGCGTTTTTAACTGTCAGAATGATTACGCCGTTATGCGCTGATACTGGTCTGCCTCAACATGTGCCACCGCCGCATTCAATGCTTCGTAACGGAATTGGTACATATTTTCATCAGGCACAAGGTCAATCACATGGAATTTCTCTAGCTGTTCTCGTGTTCGCTCATTCGGGCATAATAAATACACGGCACAATTGGCATCGAGAGCATCCTTAATCGCATTCTCTAACGCCAAACCGACGGTCACATCAATCATTGGTACATCCGTAAGATCGAGAATCATCACGTCATAGTCCGAAATACTAGAGTGCTGACGTGAAATGGCTTTAGAAACACTAAAGATCATCGGACCGGAAAGATAAAAGAACAGCACTTTACCATTCGCACGATCCAACAAGCCACGCTCGCTGTCAGTCAGCGGCACATCATCTTCATCCGCGTCGCTGATCGCTTTTACTTGTCGCGCCTGCTCTCGGCTCAAACGCTCGATGATGATAATGTTCGAGATAAAGACGCCTAAACCCACCGCAACGATAAGATCAACGAATACTGTAAGCAACATAACGCCATACATCACCGCCATTCCGGAAAAGCTTACCTTATGTGCCCTCTGAATAAAGCTCCAGTCTAGGATGTTAAAGCCAACATACACCGCAATGCCTGCTAACACAGCCATCGGGATTGGCTCTGTTAACCCGCCAGCAACCAGTACAACCAACGCCAACATTAGTGCACGAATCACACCAGATAATGGCGAACGAGCCCCAACTTGGATATTCGTTACCGTCCCCATGGTAGCCCCCGCCCCCGGCAGCGCACCAAACAAGCCTGAGATCATGTTAGCTAACCCTTGACCTCGCAGCTCTTTATCTGAGTCGTGTTCTTTACGAGTTAATGAGTCACCGATAACCGCCGTTAACAAAGTATCAATACAACCTAATGTGCCGAGCACTAATGCATCAATGACCATCTCGACAAACATATCTGTGTCAATATAAGGGGCGACGAGAGAAGGTAACCCAGCAGGAATTTCACCGATACGACGAATATCTTCTGTATCAAAGAGAATCACAGACAATAAAGTCACCGCGACCAATGCCACGAGCTGTGCAGGAACGTATTTACGATATTGCTTAGGGAAGAAAAAAAGAATCCCCAAAGTCAGTAGTCCCAAAAACAACTCACTGAACTTAAGGTTAGAAATGGTCTCCGGCAAAGCAGATAACGTTCCGAGTACTCCCCCTGAAGGCGCAGCATGCCCCATCAAAGGCGATAACTGCAGAATGATAAGAATCACACCAATGCCAGACATAAACCCGGAAATAACGCTATAAGGCATTAAGGTAACGTATTTACCCAGTTTTAACGTCCCCAATAGGATTTGGAACGCGCCAGCCATCATGACAACCGTGAAAGTCATAGCCATGCCCGTTTCTGGGTATTTCGCCATCATACTGGTTAATACTGCGGTCATGATTACCGTCATTGGCCCTGTCGGTTCTGATATTAACGTATTAGAACCACCAAATAACGAGGCAAACAAACCGACCATTATTGCTCCCCAAAGGCCGGCCTCAGCACCGGCTCCGGATGCAACACCAAACGCTAACGCCAGAGGGAGAGAGATAATCGCCGTGGTTACCCCGCCAAATACATCCCCTTTGAAATTGATATCTTCAAAACGACTACCGAACACTGCTGATTTTCCCTGCATTCAATTTTAAAAAGTAAAATATCACTACTTTAACGAGCTAGGCGAAAATTTAAACCATAAATAGATTAAGGCTAAATTCACACCACAAATAGTTTCACCAGATTTTACTTTTTTCTTAATGAAAACTAGTCAGATGAGTCCTATCTGACGAATATTTAACGAGATCGAAATTGTAACATTGTGTATAGTTACAACACTGATCGCTTGCATGTGCACACAAACAGCGGCAGCGATTTTGTCTTTTAAGGGAAGTAGTTTGCAAAATGCCGGAAATAAAACAGTTATTTGAAAACAATTCGAAATGGTCTCAAGAGATCAAATCTGATCGACCTGAATACTTCGCAAAACTCGCTGAGGGGCAAAAGCCTGATTTTCTTTGGATTGGCTGCTCTGATAGCCGCGTCCCTGCCGAGCGACTAACCGGACTATACTCAGGTGAACTCTTTGTTCATCGGAATGTTGCAAACCAAGTTATCCATACTGATCTCAACTGTCTATCCGTCGTCCAGTACGCCGTAGACGTTCTTAAGGTTAAACACATCATTGTCTGTGGACACTATGGATGTGGTGGCGTAAATGCAGCCATTGATAACCCTAAGCTAGGTCTTATTAATAATTGGCTGTTACATATCAGAGATATCTATTTCAAACACCGCACTTACCTAGATCAAATGCCGCAACAAGATCGAGCGGATAAACTAGGCGAGCTTAATGTTGCAGAGCAAGTGTACAACTTGGGTAACTCAACCATCCTGCAAAACGCTTGGGAGCGTGGACAAGATGTTGAAATTCATGGTGTGGTATACGGAATTGAAGATGGTCGCTTAGAGTACTTAGGCATTCGTTCTAACTCTAAGGAAACCGTAGAAGCGTCTTACCAGAAAGCTCTTTCGACGATTCTAAATACAGACAACAAGCTGCTTTGTCGCTAAGTCATATCTAAAAGTTGAACAAAAAACGCCCATCTTGATTGGGCGTTTTTTTATTTTTAATGCTGAACTCAATGATTATTCTTGAGGTACAACTTTACCGATGTATGGTAAGTGGCGGTATTTCTGCGCGTAATCAATACCCACCCCAACGACAAATTCATCTGGAATTTCGAAACCAATCCAATCCACAGGAACATTCACTTCACGACGAGATGGCTTATCTAGGAGCGTACAAATAGCGATAGACTTCGGCTCACGTAGCGAAAGAATCTCACGGATTTTATTTAGTGTGTTACCAGTGTCAATGATGTCTTCAACAAGCAGAATGTCTTTACCTTTGATGTCATCATCCAAATCTTTCAAGATACGAACGTCACGTGAGCTTTCCATCGTATTGCCGTAGCTTGACGCAGTCATAAAATCAACTTGGTGAGTCAGTTCGATAGCACGTGCCAAGTCTGCCATAAATACAAATGAGCCACGCAATAAGCCTACCAACACAAGATCTTCACTACCTTGATAACGCTCTGTAATTTGTTTGCCTAATTCACGAACTCGCTCCTGAACTTCTTGCTCAGAAATCATGACTTCTATTGTATGTTTCATACTGTGCTCAATCTAAATTTGTGGGTTGAGGTAAGTCGCACGCAAACGATCACCTAATCTTACGGCGTGTAGTGTATCACCACGTTCATTGGGTTGAAAGTCACATCCTGTTGCCAAAAAATCTTGGAAGAAGGTCTTAGTTTTATAAAGTTCATAGCTAAATTTATCAATAATAATGACATTACTGTATATAAATTGTTCTACAGATGTTGACCTTGTGCATATGCACCATTACACTCATCACTGCTTTAAGCAACTATTAAAATAATCAATTAGGGGGTTACCCCCAATATCAACTCAAATGGCAAGGAAAATGGATATGGACTCAATAGCAAAGAGACCTAGAACTAGGCTTTCTCCAATTAAGCGTAAGCAACAGCTAATGGAAATCGCATTGGAGGTATTTGCGCGCCGCGGCATCGGTCGTGGTGGTCACGCAGATATCGCAGAAATTGCTCAAGTTTCTGTGGCGACTGTTTTTAACTACTTCCCTACACGCGAAGACTTGGTGGATGAAGTTCTCAATCACGTCGTACGTCAGTTCTCAAACTTCCTATCGGATAACATAGACCTAGACTTACATGCACGTGAAAACATCGCCAATATTACTAATGCGATGATCGAGCTTGTCAGCCAAGACTGTCACTGGCTAAAAGTATGGTTCGAGTGGAGTGCTTCAACACGTGATGAAGTATGGCCATTGTTTGTTTCAACTAACCGTACTAACCAGTTGCTGGTACAAAACATGTTCATTAAAGCAATTGAACGCGGTGAGGTGTGTGACCAGCACGATTCAGAACACTTGGCAAACCTGTTCCACGGTATTTGTTACTCACTGTTTGTCCAAGCGAACCGCGCTAAAGGTGAAGCGGAGCTGAAACATCTAGTGAATTCATACTTAGATATGCTTTGCATTTACAACCGTGAACACTAAAGCTTAGCTCGTAATATATGTCAGCCCACCGTTTGGTGGGCTTTTTATTGTCTGCTAAGCACACATTTATATTCCTATATAACAAGCATAAAAAACCGCTGCAATGCAGCGGCTTCTATCATTCAGTCAGAAAAAGCTTACTTCTTCTTAACTGCTTTTTTGTTTGGCAGGTCAGTGATTGAACCTTCAAATACTTCAGCAGCTAGACCTACAGACTCGTGTAGAGTTGGGTGAGCGTGGATAGTCAGAGCGATATCTTCTGCATCACAGCCCATCTCAATTGCAAGGCCGATTTCACCAAGTAGTTCACCACCGTTAGTACCAACGATAGCACCACCGATTACGCGGTGAGTTTCTTTGTCGAAGATTAGCTTAGTCATACCGTCTGCACAGTCAGATGCGATTGCACGACCTGATGCTGCCCATGGGAATGTTGCTACTTCGTACTTGATGCCTTCTTCTTTCGCTTCTTTTTCAGTCTTACCAACCCAAGCCACTTCTGGCTCAGTGTACGCAATTGAAGGGATAACTTTAGGGTCGAAGTAGTGCTTCTTACCAGAGATAACTTCAGCAGCTACGTGACCTTCATGCACACCTTTGTGAGCAAGCATTGGTTGACCAACGATATCACCGATCGCGAAGATGTGAGGAACGTTAGTACGCATTTGCTTATCAACGTTGATGAAGCCGCGCTCGTCAATTTCTAGACCCGCTTTTTCACCGTCGATTAGCTTACCATTTGGTACACGACCGATAGCAACTAGAACCGCATCGTAACGCTCAGCTTCAGCTGGCGCTTTCTTGCCTTCCATTGAAACGTAGATACCGTCTTCTTTTGCTTCAACTGCTGTTACTTTCGTTTCTAGCATTAGCTTGAACTTGTCTTTGATACGCTTAGTAAATACTTTCACGATATCTTTGTCTGCTGCAGGAATTACCTGGTCAAACATTTCAACAACTTCAACTTTAGAACCTAGAGAGTGGTAAACCGTACCCATTTCTAGACCGATGATACCACCGCCCATGATAAGCAGTTTTTCTGGCACTTCTTTTAGTTCAAGAGCGTCAGTAGAGTCCCAAATACGTGGGTCTTCATGCGGGATAAATGGCAGTTTGATTGGACGAGAACCAGCCGCAACGATTGCGTTGTCAAAGTTAACAACTGTTGGCTCACCTTCGCCTTCTACAAGGATAGAGTTAGGGCCAGTGAACTTACCGTAACCGTTAACTACTGTTACGTTACGCATCTTAGCCATACCGCTTAGGCCGCCAGTTAGTTGGTTAACAACTTTTTCTTTCCAGATGCGGATTTTGCTGATGTCTGTTTGAGGCTCACCGAACACAACGCCGTGGTCAGCCATCGCTTTCGCTTCTTCAATTACTTTAGAAACGTGAAGCAGTGCTTTAGATGGGATACAACCCACGTTCAGACATACACCGCCAAGCGTGCTGTAACGTTCAACTAGTACAGTTTCAAGACCTAAGTCCGCACAACGGAATGCAGCGGAGTAACCAGCAGGACCAGAACCAAGTACAACAACTTGGGCTTTAATTTCTTTGCTCATTTTGACCTCTTGTAGTCATTATCCCTAACAGGCTGAGTGGGTATCGATTTTTTATGTTTAAGAGAGATTTGTTTTAAACAGTTATTTTCAGACCGCTAACAGTTTACAGAGATGTTAATGGTGTGAAAAGTAAATCAATTTAGCCTGTGAGCTAGACAACAATTCGATTGTGAAAACCCTGAACGAAGCAAGGCTGATAACCAAATTGTCGGTAATTATGATTAGCAGAGGCGGCTAAGTTGCCGCCTCTCATTCATCTAATTTCTATTACAGAACTAGACGACGAATGTCAGATAGACATGAGTTTAGGTAAGTGATGAAGCGCGCACCTTCAGCACCATCGATCACACGGTGGTCGTATGATAGAGACAGTGGAAGTTGTAGACGCGGTTCGAACTCTTTACCGTTCCATACCGGTTTCATTTCTGACTTAGACACACCTAGGATACCAACTTCTGGCGCGTTTACGATTGGAGTAAACGCCGTACCGCCGATACCGCCTAGGCTAGAGATAGTGAAACAGCCACCTTGCATGTCAGCCGCTGTTAGCTTGCCTGCACGTGCTTTCTTAGAAACCGCCATTAGCTCTTCAGATAGCTCGTAGATGCCTTTCTTGTTCACGTCTTTAAATACAGGAACAACTAGACCGTTTGGTGTATCTACCGCGATACCAACATTCACGTATTTCTTCAGGATTAGGCTCTCACCGTCTTCTGATAGAGAAGAGTTGAACGCTGGGAACGCTTCAAGCGCTTTAGCTACTGCTTTCATGATGAACACAAGTGGTGTGATCTTCATGCCAGTGTCTTTCTTCGCTTCAATCGCGTTTTGCTCTTTACGGAATGCTTCAAGAGCCGTGATGTCTGCGTTATCCCACTGTGTAACGTGCGGGATCATTACCCAGTTACGGTGTAGGTTTGCGCCAGAGATCTTCTTAATGCGAGATAGCGGTTGAACTTCTGTCTCACCAAACTTGCTGAAGTCCACTTTTGGCCATGGTAGTAGACCAAGAGCCGCGCCGTCGCCTTTGCCAGATGCTGCTGCACCTGCGCCAGACTCAAGACGCTTAAGTGCATCTTTCACGTAAGCTTGAACGTCTTCTTTTAGGATACGGCTCTTACGACCAGAACCTTTAACCTTAGAAAGATTAACGCCAAATTCACGCGCTAGACGACGAACAACTGGAGACGCGTGAGCGTACTCATCGTTTTCTTTGAAATCGCCAGTCGCTGCTGGAGCTGCTGCCGCTGGAGCTTCTGCTTTAGGAGCTGGAGCTGCAGGTGCTGCCGCTTGAGCTGGAGCTGCTGCAGGAGCAGGTGCTGCGCCCGCTACTTCGAATACCATGATTAGTGAGCCAGTAGACACTTTGTCGCCAGCTGCAATCTTGATTTCTTTAACTGTGCCAGCGAATGGTGCAGGAACTTCCATAGAAGCTTTGTCACCTTCAACAGTGATTAGAGATTGCTCTTCTTCCACTGTGTCGCCAACAGCAACCATGATCTCAGTAACTTCAACTTCGTCGCCGCCGATATCTGGAACGTTCACTTCTTTTGCCGCAGACGCTGCTGTAGCTGCTGCCGCAGGAGCTTCAGCTGCCGCTGGTGCTGGTGCTGCTGGAGCGCCTGAACCTGCTGTTTCGAATACCATGATAAGTGAGCCAGTCGATACTTTATCGCCTGTTGCAACTTTGATCTCTTTTAGAGTACCTGCGAATGGCGCTGGAACTTCCATAGAAGCTTTGTCGCCTTCAACAGTTAGAAGAGATTGCTCTTCTTCGATGCTGTCGCCAACGGCAACCATGATTTCAGTAACTTCTACTTCATCACCACCGATGTCTGGTACGTGAACTTCTTTTAGTTCTGCCGCTGCTGCTGGAGCTGGAGCTGCTGCTGGAGCTGCTTCTGCCGCAGGAGCAGGTGCAGCGTCAGCTGCACCCTCGGCTTCGAAAATCATGATTAGAGAACCAGTAGAAACCTTGTCGCCTTCTGCAACTTTGATTTCTTTAACGATACCCGCTTGAGAAGCAGGAACTTCCATAGAAGCTTTATCGCCTTCAACTGTGATCAGAGATTGCTCTTCTTCAACCTTGTCGCCAACGCTTACAAGAATCTCAGTAACTTCAACCTCATCCGCACCGATGTCTGGTACATTAATTTCGATTGCCATTTCTTATCTACCTTCTTAATTAAGCGTATAGCGGGTTTGTTTTCTCTGTGTCGATGTCGAATTTCTTAATTGCTTCTGCAACTACAGATTTCTCAACTTCGCCACGTTTCGCTAGTTCAGTTAGCGCTGCTACTACTACGTAACCTGCGTTCACTTCGAAGTGACGACGTAGGTTTTCACGGCTGTCTGAACGACCGAAGCCATCAGTACCAAGAACTTTGAAAGACTCAGCAGGAATGTATGCACGAACCTGCTCTGCGTAGTTCTTCATGTAGTCAGTTGCTGCGATAGCAGGTTCAGTACCCATTACTGTTTGGATGTAAGGTACTTTCGCTTCCGCTTCTGGGTGAAGCATGTTGAAACGCTCTGCATCTTGGCCATCGCGAGTTAGTTCGTTGAATGACGTTACAGAGTAAACATCAGAAGCAACACCGTAATCTTCGCTTAGGATTTGAGCTGCTTTACGTACTTCATTCATGATAGTACCAGAGCTCATTAGCTGAACTTTCGCTTTGTCGCCCGTGTAAGTTTCTAGCTTGTAGATACCTTTACGGATGCCTTCTTCAGCGCCTTCTGGCATTGCTGGCATTGCGTAGTTTTCGTTCATTAGCGTTAGGTAGTAGAACACGTTTTCTTGTTCTGGACCGTACATGCGACGGATACCGTCTTGCATGATTACTGCTACTTCGTACGCGAATGTTGGGTCGTAAGAAATACAGTTAGGAACCGTACCCGCCAAAATGTGCGAGTGGCCGTCTTCGTGCTGTAGACCTTCACCGTTCAACGTTGTACGACCCGCAGTTGCACCTAGTAGGAAACCACGTGCTTGTTGGTCACCAGCCATCCACGCCATGTCGCCAACACGTTGGAAGCCGAACATTGAGTAGTAGATGTAGAACGGGATCATTGGTAGGTCGTTTGTCGAGTATGAAGTCGCAGCAGCAACCCATGAAGACATAGCACCTAGCTCGTTGATACCTTCTTGTAGAACCTGACCTGAAGTCGCTTCTTTGTAGTAAGAAACAACGCCACGGTCTTCTGGTGTGTAAGTTTGGCCGTGCGGGTTGTAGATACCGATTTGACGGAACAGACCTTCCATACCGAATGTACGTGCTTCGTCAGCAATGATAGGAACGATGTTCTTACCAATGTTCTTGTTCTTAAGTAGAACGTTTAGCGCACGTACGAATGCCATAGTAGAAGAGATATCACGCTTCTGTTCTTCTAGTAGTGGCTTGAATTCTTCTAGCTCAGGAACGATGAATTCTTGAGTGAATTTTGGTAGACGCTGTGGCGTGTAGCCGTGTAGCGCTTTACGACGAGCGTGTAGGTATTCGTACTCTTTTGAACCTTCTTCAAGTTTCAGGTACGGAAGTTCTTTCACTGCTTCGTCAGTTAGGATGTCTTGAAGACCTAGACGGTCACGTAGGTGTAGTACGTGAGTCATGTCCATCTTCTTAACTTGGTGCGCGATGTTCTTACCTTCAGCCGCTTCACCCATGCCGTAACCTTTAACAGTCTTAGCTAGGATTACTGTTGGACGACCTTTAGTTTCTGCCGCGTTTTTGTATGCCGCGTATAGCTTAGAAGACTCGTGACCACCACGCTTAAGTGCGAAGATTTCGTCATCAGTCATGTCAGCAACAAGTGCAGCTGTCTCTGGGTACTTACCAAAGAAGTGCTCACGTACGTACGCGCCATCTTTTGATTTGAATGTTTGGTAGTCGCCGTCGATCGTTTCATTCATAAGCTGTAGAAGCTTACCAGTCGTATCTTTAGCTAGTAGTGAATCCCAGTTGTTACCCCAGATTACCTTCACTACGTTCCAACCAGCACCTTTGAACAGACCTTCAAGTTCTTGAATGATCTTACCGTTACCCATTACAGGGCCATCTAGACGCTGTAGGTTACAGTTGATTAGGAAACATAGGTTGTCTAGTTTCTCACGCGCAGCGAAAGAGATAGCACCACGTGATTCTGGCTCATCCATCTCACCGTCACCTAGGAACGCGTAAACGCGCTGCTCTGAAGTATCTTTAAGACCACGGCCTTCTAGGTACTTAAGGAAACGAGCTTGGTAGATAGAAGCGATTGGACCTAGGCCCATCGATACTGTCGGGAACTGCCAGAATTCAGGCATCAGTTTAGGGTGCGGGTATGAAGGAATACCTTTGCCGTCTACTTCTTGACGGAAGTTGTCTAGCTGCTCTTCAGTTAGACGACCTTCAACGAATGCACGTGAGTAGATACCTGGTGAAATGTGACCTTGGTAGTAAACTAGGTCGCCACCATCCTTCTCGTTTGGTGCACGGAAGAAGTGGTTGAAACATGTCTCGTAGAACGCAGCAGAAGACTGGAAAGACGCCATGTGGCCGCCTAGCTCTAGGTCTTTCTTAGATGCACGTAGAACGATCATGATAGCGTTCCAACGAATAATTGAGCGAATACGACGCTCAAGTGTTGTGTCACCTGGGTATGCTGGTTCTTGGTCTGCAGGAATCGTGTTGATGTAGTTAGTTGTGATACCTGTTGGCATATCAACACCGTCTAGACGTGCTTTATCTAGAACTTGCTCTAATAGGAATTGAGCACGCTCTAGACCTTCTTCACGTACAACTGACTCAAGCGCTTGTAGCCATTCTTGAGTTTCCAGTGCATCTACGTCATGCTTCATATCAGACATGGCGATCTATCCTTCTGTTGGTTGGATCTACTTATTTAAGTAACGCTCTTACGAGTCATTACCCTGCTGAATTCGACGTAGAGAACGCTCTCGTCGAGACTCTTCTCGAGTCAAATCCAACAATGTTTCTTCGATGTAAGCCAAGTGCGAGTGGGACATTTCTCGCGCCTTTTCAGGCTGACCAGAAACAATCGCATCCACGATATTGGCTCGGTGTTTACTGACTTTCTCGACCGCTTCTGGGCGGCGACGTAGTAATTTAAAATTTTGTAGAATATTTTGCTCAAGCAAAGGTGCTAAGCTTCGAACAATGTGCAACAAAACCACGTTGTGCGCGGCTTCTGTCAAAGCGATCAAAAATTGCATTACTTCCGCAGATTCAGCTTCGATATCGTTGTTTGCTTGCTCTTGGCTAATGCGCTCAAGGCAACCTTGAATACGCGCAAAATCTTCTTCGGTACCACGTAAAGCTGCAAAGTAGGCTGAAATTCCTTCCATCGCATGACGAGACTCAAGCACATCAAGCTGGGTTTCAGAATGACTAGACAACAAATTCAACAAGGGATCTGAAAAGCTCTTCCAGATATTCTCACTTACGAATGTTCCGCCACCTTGGCGACGAGTCAACAAACGCTTCGCTTCCAAGCGTTGAATGGCTTCTCGGACTGAAGGACGAGACACATCGAACTGTTTTGCCAGTTCACGCTCTGGAGGCAGTTGTTGCCCCGGAGACAATGTTCCTTCCACTATCAACCTTTCTAACTCTTGTTCTATAACATCAGAGAGTTTTGGCTGACGAATCCTTTGATAAGCCATAATTTATTGTTCTTCTACTCTTGCAGGTAATTGGTAATACCAATTTTAAGTTGGTGCAGAAATTAACATAATTAAAACGCCACTGTCCAGCCGAAAATTGACCTAAATCATAGAACGAGCTTACTTCCAACACTCTGATAACAATCGACTGTTAAAACAGCAATAGAATTGGTATGACCAATTACATAAAGCATACAAATGGGAAGTCGACGTGCTAGCAGTTTTGGAAAAGAAATACAGAAAATGACAAAATTATCAGTCTATTTATTCACCAAAACGGCATGTACGAGCGTAAAAATGTAGTTAACTTTTAACAATCATTAATATTTCTGGTATCAAAAAAAGGCATACCTGATCGTATGCCTTATTTATTTCGCTTTTTTGAATTTACACTTTCGCTACAAATCAACGCTGTATAAGCAGTCTATATTTCACCCAATCAAAGCTTAGACCAGGATCGCTTTTTCTCAAGGGCGCAATATATTGATGACCGGTAATTCGTGGCGGGGTGATTTGAGGATAAGATTGCATAATCACCTCAGTGCTCTCTGCAAGTGATTGATATTGCGCTTCTGTGTAGGCAGTAAATTCTGTCCCTTCAAGCTCGATACCAATGGAATAGTCATTACAACGCTCCCTGCCCGCGAAACTGGATTGACCGGCATGCCATGCTCTATCAAGAAAAGAAACAAATTGAACAACCTCGCCGTTTCTTTTAATCAAGCAATGTGCAGAAACGCCCATTTTGTGAATGACTTCAAAAAATGGATGTTCATTTGGGTCTAGCTTGCCAGTGAAGAAGTCCTCTATATATGGTCCACCAAACTGCCCAGGAGGCAAACTGATATTGTGTACCACCAGCAGAGAGATGTCGTTTATATCAGAGCGGGCATCAAAAAATGGTGACGGAACATGCTTTGCTTGTGTCAGCCAGCCATTCTCGATAATTGGGCGCATATCAACCTCTCTACTTTGCAAATTAACTGCTGAAATTATTGACACCGGAGAGTATCATTCGTTGCCATCTCCCTTTCAAGACAAGATTTGCGATGAAGAACACACACAACATTCAAGAACGCCTAGAATACCTTAAACAACAACTCCCTTTAGAGATCACTCGCTCTGTCGCTGATACCTTAAAAGAAGATCTAGGTGGCAGTGTCGACGCAGATAATGACATTACTGCATCTTTGATCCCTGCCGATGCGGTCAATACCGCAACGATTATTACTCGTGAGCATGGTGTGTTCTGTGGTCAAGCATGGGCTGATGAAGTTTTTAAACAGCTCGGTGGCAAGGTCAGCATTGAATGGCACGTAAAGGACGGCGATAAAGTCGAGCCTAACCAAACCCTTTGCACGCTGACAGGCCCTGCTCGTGACTTGTTGACTGGTGAGCGTAACGCAATGAACTTCATCCAAACGCTGTCTGGCTGCGCAACAGTTACCGCAGAGTACGCTGAAAAAATCGCGCATACTGAGTGTCGTCTACTCGACACACGCAAAACCATTCCTGGTCTGCGTAGCGCACTAAAATACGCCGTGACGTGTGGTGGTGGCTTTAACCATCGCATCGGTGTGTTCGACGCTTACCTCATTAAAGAAAACCACATTATTGCTTGTGGTGGCATCACTCAAGCTATCCAAAAAGCGAAAGAGCTTAACCCAGGCAAACCGGTAGAAGTCGAAACGGAAAGCTTAGAAGAGTTGAAACAAGCGATAGAGGCTGGTGCCGACATCATCATGCTCGATAACTTCACAAAAGAAATGATGCGTGAAGCCGTAGCGATTAACGCAGGTCGTGCCGCTTTAGAGAACTCCGGCAACATTACGCTAGAGACCATCGCAGAATACGCAGAAACCGGTGTCGATTACATTTCGGTAGGCGCGTTGACTAAGCATCTAAAAGCGATGGATCTTTCGATGCGCTTCAAATAATAAAAGCAACACAATCTCAATTACTTCAACTAACTCAGTGAGTTGTGAGTAACTCATCATTTAAAAGGGCCAATTGGCCCTTTCTTTTTATCCACTAAAAAAATAGTGCTACTCGCAAAACTCTGCATACGATATGCAACTTTTCACCAAAGAGTTTTACCTCACTCGAGAGCCCATCCCTTCCCCATTTTCAACCCACCTTAACTCTCCATAATCTTTCGCTAATGCAAGAGCATTATTAATTTTTAGGAAAGGGTTAAAAATGAAAAACAGTAAACAAAAAAAACAACAGGGTTTTACTCTGATCGAATTAATGATTGTGGTGGCGATTATTGGGGTGTTGTCAGCAATTGCAGTACCTGCTTATCAAAATTATGTCGCTAAAAGTGAAGCGGCAACGGCATTAGGAAGTTTGAGAGCATTAGTCACTCCTGCTGAACTTAAACTTCAACAAGATGGAGAGCTATCTGGTGTAGTAGCTGACTTAGGTGGTTCTGCATCACATGCATTAGGTGCTATTACAACATCTGGTGCTAACATAAGCGCTGCTACTCTAACCTTCACGTTTAATACAGGCTCATTAAGTGGTGATGCTATCACACTAACCAAAACAAGTTCTGGTTGGACATGTACTGATGGCACTACGGTTTTAGAAAACTGTAACTAATGCACACCAACCTCTCAACAATTCTTCGTCAGGTCGGATTACTCACCTTTTCCCAAGAAGAATCGTTACTTGAGCAAGTCAAAGCTTCTGGCATTTCGATGCCGGAAGCTTTACTCAGTTCTGGATTATTTACATCAAGCGAACTCGCTGATCACTTAAGTTCTCTCTTTGGTTTAAATCAGCCCGAGTTATCTCAGTATGAGTACGCCTCACTTTGTCAACAACTCGGTCTACGTGAATTAATCACACGGCATAACGCACTCCCACTCCACCGTACGACTTCAACGTTATTATTAGCGGTTGCCGACCCCACCAACCAACAAGCAGAAGATGATTTCCGCTTTGCCACTGGGTTACAAGTTGAACTGGTCTTGGCGGATTTTCGTCAACTCAGCGCGGCAATTCGACGCTTATATGGTCGTTCATTGAGTCATGAGAAGTCCGGATTAAAAGAGATCAACCAAGAAGAGTTAGCCAGTCTGGTTGACGTGGGCGCAGATGAAATCGACAACATTGAAGACTTGAGCCAAGACGAATCTCCTGTTAGTCGTTATATCAACCAAATTCTGCTGGACGCTGTGCGCAAAGGCGCATCCGATATCCACTTTGAACCTTATGAAAAGATGTACCGCGTGCGCCTACGCTGTGATGGCATCTTAATTGAAACACAGCAGCCACCAAGCCACTTAAGTCGCCGCTTATCCGCTCGTATCAAAATCCTCTCTAAACTTGATATTGCAGAGCGACGTTTACCACAAGATGGGCGTATTAAGCTCAAGTTGAATCAAGACACCGCAATTGATATGCGTGTATCCACGCTACCGACTCTATTCGGAGAGAAAATTGTACTACGACTGCTCGACAGCAGCTCTGCGTCATTGGATATCGACAAGCTTGGTTATAGCGAACAACAAAAACAATTGTACTTGGATGCGCTGCGTCGCCCACAAGGCATGATTCTGATGACAGGCCCAACCGGGAGCGGAAAAACCGTATCTCTGTACACTGGGCTGAGTATCCTCAATAAGCCAGAAATCAACATTTCCACGGCAGAAGACCCAGTAGAAATTAACTTATCGGGCATTAACCAAGTTCAAGTTCAGCCTAAGATTGGTTTTGGTTTTGCCGAAGCACTGCGTTCTTTCTTACGTCAAGACCCCGATGTGGTAATGGTCGGTGAGATTCGTGACTTAGACACTGCGGAAATAGCCATCAAAGCCTCGCAAACCGGTCACTTAGTACTTTCAACCTTACATACCAATTCTGCGGCTGAAACGGTTATTCGTTTATCAAACATGGGCGTAGAAAGCTTTAACTTGGCCTCATCCCTTAGTTTGATTATTGCCCAGCGCTTGGCCCGTAAACTGTGCTCGCACTGTAAACAATCACAAGAACTTACCGTTCAGCTACAACATCTTGGAATTCAAGCAAGCGACAACATTTTTAAAGCCAATCCCGATGGATGCAATGAGTGTACCCATGGTTATTCCGGCCGAACGGGGATTTATGAAGTGATGCGCTTTGATGAATTTCTTTCCGAAGCGCTTATTAAAGGCGCCTCAGTACATGAACTAGAAAAACTCGCCATCGCAAATGGTATGAGCACGTTACAAATGTCGGGCATAGAAAAACTCAAACAAGGGATCACAAGTTTTAGTGAACTACAGCGCGTACTTTATTTTTAATCCTTTAATCAGCAGTCACCTCTATGAAAAGCACTACACCACAACTTAAAAACTTCCGCTGGAAAGGCATCAACAGTTCAGGCAAAAAGACGTCTGGACAAACCCTCGCGATGACAGAAATTGAAGTACGCGAGCGTCTAGACGCACAGCACATCAAGATCAAGAAGTTAAAGAAAAGCAGTATCTCGTTTCTCACTAAACTCAGCCATCGCGTGAAAGGCAGAGACATCACGGTGTTTACCCGTCAGATTTCGACGATGTTGATAACCGGTGTACCCTTAGTTCAGGCTTTAAAATTGGTCTCAGAAAATCATAAAAAAGCAGAGATGAAATCCATTTTGATGAGCGTGACACGCGCCGTTGAAGCGGGGACGCCCATGTCAAAAGCCATGCGCACTGCAAGTGAACACTTTGACCCACTCTATACCGATCTTATCGCCACAGGTGAGCAATCCGGTAACTTAGCAGAAGTGTTCGAGCGCTTAGCCACCTACCGAGAAAAAAATGAACAACTCCGTGCGAAAGTGATCAAAGCACTGATTTACCCAGCGATGGTAGTGCTAGTAGCGTTAGGCGTGTCGTTTATCATGCTCACCAAAGTCATTCCCGAGTTTGAAAAAATGTTTGTTGGTTTTGGTGCTGACTTACCGTGGTTTACCAGGCAAGTATTAGATCTTTCCGCCTGGACACAAAACTGGAGTCCGTTTATCGCACTAGGCTCCATTAGTTTATTCATTTCGGCGAGAATCCTCTCTAAGCGTTCAGATTCTTTTCGCTTAATGCTCAACCGCTCTGTGCTTAAATTTCCTGTCCTGGGCCCTGTATTATCAAAAGCCGCTATCGCCAAATTTAGTCGAACACTCGCCACAAGCTTTACAGCGGGCATTCCAATTCTAACCAGTTTAAAAACTACATCAAAAACATCAGGAAACTTGCACTATCAACTCGCCATAGAAGAAGTTTACCGTGATACCGCCGCAGGTATGCCAATGTATGTAGCCATGCGCAACTGTAATGTGTTCCCTGAATTGGTGTTACAAATGGTTATGATCGGTGAAGAGTCTGGTCGACTTGACGATATGCTCAATAAAGTTGCAACAATCTACGAGTTTGAAGTCGACAACACCGTCGACAACCTTAGTAAAATTCTAGAGCCACTAATTATCGTTTTTTTAGGTATCGTTGTTGGCGGATTAGTGACAGCAATGTACTTGCCAATCTTTAACTTAATGAGTGTATTGGGCTAGAATGAGCTGTTAACTCCTTTAAAACAGCATCTTGCTGATTTCACTCATCGCTCAAGAGACAAATATGGAAGTATTCCAGTACTACCCTTGGCTATTCGTTGTGTTTGCCACCATCTTCGGTCTTATCGTGGGTAGCTTCCTCAATGTGGTTATTTATCGACTACCTAAAATCATGGAACTAGAATGGCGACGCGAATGTGCCGAGTCATTTCCTGAATACAAAATAGAACCTCCTAAAGAAGTGCTGACCTTGAGCGTCCCACGCTCCTCCTGCCAGAAATGCGCAACACCGATACGTATTCGCGACAACATTCCTGTGATTAGCTGGCTGCTTTTAAAAGGCAAATGTCACAACTGTCAGGCAACCATTAGTGCACGCTATCCACTGATTGAACTGCTCACCGCGTTCTGTTCAGGCTTTATAGCTTATTACTTTGGTTTTAGTTACTTTACCGTTGCCCTACTCTTTTTTACTTTTATCTTAATCGCCGCAACATTTATCGATCTCGATACTATGTTGTTACCTGACCAATTAACATTACCATTAACTTGGGCTGGCATTGCCTTAGCATTAGTCGAAATAAGTCCTGTTACTCTACAAGATTCTGTCATTGGTGCTATTGCTGGTTACCTATGTCTCTGGTCCGTTTACTGGGGCTTTAAGCTACTTACTGGTAAAGAAGGAATGGGATATGGTGATTTTAAACTACTAGCAGCACTAGGGGCTTGGCTAGGTTGGCAGTCACTGCCGATGATCATTCTACTTTCCTCTGTGGTTGGCATCGTATTTGGCATCATTCAACTACGCTTGCAAAAGAAGGGAATTGAAAAAGCTTTCCCTTTCGGTCCTTACTTAGCAATTGCTGGTTGGATAAGCTTAATTTGGGGCGAGCAGATTTTAAACTGGTACTTTACTTCAGTTCTAGGAGTGTAAATGGCTTTGGTTATTGGTTTAACAGGTGGTATCGCTAGTGGAAAAACAACCGTCGCGAATCTGTTCAAACAACAATTTAAAATCGATATCGTCGATGCCGACATTGTAGCAAGAGAAGTTGTCGAGCCAGGTACTCCCGGCCTAAACGCGATTATTGAACACTTTGGTCACGATATCGTTCGTGAAGACCAAACTTTAGATCGCGCAAAGCTGAGAGAAAAAATCTTTTCGAATTCAGATGAAAAAGCATGGCTCAACGCACTGTTGCACCCGATAATTCGTGAAAAGATGATCGAAGATTTGCAGCAAGTCACTTCAGAGTATGCGTTACTTGTGGTGCCGTTGCTCGTAGAAAACAAGCTAGATAGTTTGTGTGATCGCGTTCTTGTCGTCGATGTTGAACCGAATACACAGATATCTCGCACGATGAAACGAGACAATGTGAGTGAAGATCAAGTTCGCGCCATCCTTGCCTCTCAAGCATCAAGAGAGCAAAGGCTCGCGCTTGCAGACGATGTGGTTAAGAATAATCCAAGTGACCCTGATCTTTTGCTTCAAATCACAGATTTGCACGAAAAGTACCTAGCCATGTGTAAGAAAAATCTGCGAAAATAGGAACGAAACTCACAAAGGCTTATGTCGATGACCACGCACAAATTTGAACATCCGTTAAATGAGAAAACTCGTATTTATCTAAGAGTGGAGTCTCTGCTGCGTCAGGCTCACTTGGCCTCTGGGTTTAGCGAAAATCACCAGTACCAACTGTTTTTCCGTGCGTTATTCGATATGGTTGAGATCTTCGAACAGATCCAGCTGAAAAGTGAACTGGCCAAAGATTTAGAGAAGCAACGGCTGTCGTACCGCCATTGGCTCAATGTTGATGGCGTCGATCAAGACGCATTAAATACCCTACTACAAGAGATAGATGTCGTTCATAGCCAACTGATGGGTGCAGAGCGTTTTGGTCAAGCACTAAAAGAAGATCGCTTCTTAAGCTCTATCCGCCAACGCTTTAATCTACCGGGTGGTTCATGCTGTTTTGATCTGCCAGCATTACACTACTGGCTTCATCTACCTATTGAACGTAAAAAGCGTGATGCACAACAGTGGCAAGCAAGCTTAAAGCCCTTATCTGATGCGCTTTCGTTATGGTTAAAGCTCACTAGAGAGACCGGACATTTCAAAGCTCAAATCGGTCGTGCAGGTTTCTTCCAAAGTGACGCTGATGAAGCCAACATTCTAAGACTTCACATCCCAATGGAATATGGCGTGTATCCTATGATTTCAGGCCATAAAAATCGCTTTGCGATCAAGTTTATGTCGTTTGAAAACGGCCAAGCGTGCACACAAGATATTGAGTTTGAACTTGCTGTGTGCAGCTAAGACGACACTACGCCTCGCCTCCATAATCTAAAATTCAACGCTTTATTGCGCTTATATTTGATAAAATTTCGTAGCAGCAATAGCGCGTTGAATAAGCCATCTTTAATTCGTTTAGGTATACTACCCTTTAACACCAATTAGTAATGGGACGCTCAACTATGTCTAAAGTTACCATCGTTCAATGTCCACAATGTGGCGCCGACGTAGAATGGGGAGAACAAAGTCCTCATCGCCCTTTCTGCAGTAAACAATGTCAAATGATTGATTTTGGTGAATGGGCAGATGAAGAAAACACCATCCCAGGCGCACCCGATATGTCCGATAGTGATGGCTGGTCTGAAGACCAGTATTAAATTGAGACCTAGGGTAAAGGAATACCCTAGGTTCCTTCTTGGGGAATCTGAATCACGCTCCTTCGTCGCTGTCCAGAAAGACGAATTTTAACCACGGTACCCTGTAATCTTTGGTTATCAATTCCCGTCATTCAGAGGAGCCATAGCGAAATCAAGAACCTACTCATAGCAAGAATACTGTTAGACAACTGAAACACTAGCATTCTCAGCGAGTAGATTTTTAACCACGCTCCTTCGTCGCTATCCAGAATGACGACTTTTAACCACGGTACTCTATAATCTTTGACCATCATTTCCTGTCATTCCGAGGAGCCATAACGGCATCAGGAATCTACTCATAGCAAGGATGAAGCTAACAACGTAAACACTTGCATGCTCGACTAGTAGATTCTGAATCACGCTCCTCCGTCGCTATTCAAAATGACGAATTTTAACCGCGGTACCCTGTAATCTTTGGCCATCATTTCCCGTCATTCCGAGGAGCCATAGCGACATCAGGAATCTATTCACAGTAAGGATGAAGCTAACAACTTAAACACTTACATTCTCAACTAGTAGATTCTGAATCACGCTCCTTCGTCGCTATCCAGAATGACGAATTTTAACCGCGGTACCCTGTAATCTTTGGCCATCATTTCCCGTCATTCCGAGGAGCCATAGCGACATAAGGATGAAGCTAACAACTTAAACACTTACATTCTCAACTAGTAGATTCTGAATCACGGTCCTTCGTCGCTATCCAGAATGACGAATTTTAACCACAGTACCCAGTAATATTTGATCATCATTTCCCGTCATTCCGAGGAGCCATAGCGACATCAGGAATCTATTCACAGCAAGGCAGAGGCGTGGAGTGTACATCAGTGCATGAGCATCGACAGTTCAGGTCGGGTGAAAAGAAACGAGCAAGCTAATTACACAAATAAAAAAACGGAGCCCTAAAAGGACTCCGTTTAAGATGAGAACGCTAGTTATAGCATTACTTCTTAGCAAGTTTCTCTTTGATACGAGCAGACTTACCAGAACGCTCACGTAGGTAGTACAACTTGGCACGACGTACTGCACCACGGCGTTTAACTTCGATGCTATCAACGATTGGAGAGTGTGTTTGGAACGTACGCTCAACACCTTCACCGTTAGAGATCTTACGTACAGTGAAAGCAGAGTGTAGACCACGGTTACGGATTGCGATTACAACGCCTTCGAAAGCCTGTAGACGCTCACGGTCACCTTCTTTTACCTTAACTTGAACTACAACAGTGTCACCTGGTGCAAATTTAGGTAGGTCTGATTTCATTTGCTCTTCTTCAAGAGCTTTGATGATGTTACTCATTTTTTAAATTCCTAGAATAAACTGATACTAAATAAATTAGGTTACTTTGCGTTATGTTCTTTAATGGCTTTATGCTCATTAACAAACTCAGCAAGTAATTGTTCCTGTTCGTCAGTCAGAGCTAGGTTTTCCAGGAGCTCTGGTCTTCTTAGCCAAGTACGGCCCAACGACTGCTTGAGTCGCCATTGACGAATGTCCTTGTGATTGCCTGACATCAGTACAGCTGGTACCTCTTTGTCATCCAATACTTCTGGACGCGTATAGTGAGGGCAATCTAACAAGCCATTTGCAAAAGAGTCTTCTTCTGCTGACGCGAAATCCCCTAGTACACCCGGAACAAACCGAGAAACAGAGTCGATTAACGTCATGGCTGGTATCTCACCACCCGTCATCACAAAATCACCAATCGACCATTCTTCGTCGACTTCAGATTGAATGATGCGCTCATCTACCCCTTCATAACGACCACAAATCAGAAGCAAGTTCTCATTCGTTGCCAGTTCTTCCACTCCTTTCTGGTCGAGCTTGCGACCTTGAGGAGAAAGGTAGATGACTTTCGTCTTGCCCGGTGAGGCTGCTTTCGCGGTATGAATGGCATCGCGCAAAGGCTGAACCATCATTAACATACCAGGGCCACCACCGTAAGGTCGGTCATCGACTGTGCGATGTTTGTCGTGAGTGAAATCTCTAGGATTCCAAGTCTCAATCGACAAAAGACCTTTTTTAACCGCTTGACCTGTTACTCCAAAATCAGTAACAGAACGGAACATTTCTGGAAAAAGGCTAATAACGCCAACCCACATGTTTATCTCGCTCTGTAATTTTGGAGATTAGAATCCAGGATCCCAGTCAACTTCGATCCGTTGAGCTTCGCGATCAACATTAATGATCACTTGCTCTTCAAGGAACGGGATTAATCGTTCCTTCTGCCCGAAAGCATCTTTAAGATTTGCTTTAACAACCAGAACATCGTTTGAGCCAGTTTCTAGCATGTCAGTAACGACACCTAGATCGTAACCTTTAGTGGTTACAACTTGCATCCCAAACAATTCGCGCCAGTAGAACTCATCTTCTGACAATTCAGGAAGTACCGCAGGGTCAATAGCAATTTCAAAGTTCGTCATTAGATGCGCGTCTTCACGAACATCCATGCCTTCCAGCTTAGCCACCATACCTTTGTTATGGCGCTTCCAGCTTTCTACTTTGTACTCAACCCACTTGCCCTTTTGGTTAATGTACCAAGGGCTGTAATCGAAAATGCTTTCAGCATTGTCTGTGTAGGAAAAAACCTTAAGCCAACCACGAATGCCGTAAGTAGCACCAAACTTGCCTACAACAATCTTTTCGTTGCTCATTGTTTCTTTACCTTTCATCGACATAAACTAGTTTCTACTTTTCAAGTAAAAAATTAAGCCGCTTTTTGAGCGTCTTTAACTAGCTTAGCAACACGGTCAGATACTGACGCGCCTTGACCAACCCAGTGGTTAACGCGGTCTAGGTCTAGACGTAGACCTTCTTCTTGACCTTTAGCAGTTGGGTTGAAGAAACCAACTTTCTCGATGAAACGGCCAGTTGCAGCGTTGCGGCTGTCCGCTACTACGATTTGATAAAATGGACGCTTTTTAGCGCCGTGACGTGCCAAACGAATGGTTACCATGTCGTCCTCTTTGCTTTCTCAAAAATAAAATTAACCCCAAAAACCATTCAAGAAATTAAACAGTTTGGGGTCTCGTGCCAAAATAAAGCTCCGGAATTTTACTCTTCTCCCGGAGCAATGCAAGGAGTTTAGTTACTTTTTCACCAACATAAATTGAATTTAAAGTTTGTGACGTACCTAACACCCTGAATCTATGCGTGATCGATTAATTAACGACCAAATGGGTTGAAGCCACCGCCACCACCCATGCCGCCCATCATGCCTTGCATGTTGCGCATCATGCCTTTCATGCCACCTTTTTGCATCTTTTTCATCATTTTCTGCATTTGGGTGAACTGTTTTAGTAAGCGGTTTACATCTTGAACCTGCACACCAGAACCAGCCGCGATACGCTTCTTGCGCGAGCCCTTGATAATTTCTGGGCGTTGACGTTCTTTCATTGTCATGGAGCTGATGATCGCTTCCATCTGTTTGAACATCTTGTCATCGACTTTATCTTTCACATTGTCTGGTAGCTGGGACATTCCTGGAAGCTTATCCATCATCCCCATCATGCCGCCCATGTTTTGCATCTGGCCTAGCTGTTCACGGAAATCTTCAAGGTCGAAACCTTTCTTCTCTTTGAACTTCTTCGCTAACTTTTCTGCCTTTTCTTGGTCAACGTTGCGTTGTAGGTCTTCAATCAAAGACAGAACGTCACCCATGCCAAGAATACGTGAAGCAACACGATCTGGGTGGAACGGTTCTAGCGCGTCAGTTTTTTCACCGACACCCAAGAATTTGATTGGTTTGCCCGTGACATGGCGTACTGAAAGTGCCGCACCACCACGAGCATCACCATCAACCTTAGTTAGAACTACACCGGTAAGAGGTAGCGCATCGCCAAAGGCTTTTGCTGTATTTGCTGCGTCTTGACCCGTCATGGCGTCAACAACAAATAGCGTTTCTACTGGGTTGATAGCTGAGTGAAGATCTTTGATCTCCCCCATCATCTCTTCATCAATTGCCAAACGACCTGCGGTATCGACAATAAGTACGTCGTAGAATTTTTTCTTCGCATGGTCAATCGCTGCATTGGCGATATCAATAGGCTTTTGGTCTGGTGATGATGGGAAGAAGTCAACACCGATGTCTGATGCCAGTGTTTCAAGCTGCTTGATTGCCGCAGGACGGTAAACGTCGGCAGACACAACCAAAACTTTCTTCTTGTCACGTTCTTTTAGAAGCTTAGATAACTTACCTACCGATGTGGTTTTACCCGCACCTTGTAGACCTGCCATAAGAAGCACAGCAGGTGGTTGAGCAGCAAGGTTTAGCGCCTCATTCGACTCACCCATTACGGCTTCAAGTTCTGTTTGAACGATCTTGATAAATTCCTGACCTGGAGTCAGAGATTTAGAAACTTCTACGCCCACCGCTTTTTCTTTAACGCGGTTCACAAATTCACGAACGACCGGAAGCGCAACGTCAGCTTCAAGTAGAGCCATTCGGACTTCACGTAGGGTTTCTTTAATGTTGTCTTCGGTCAGACGACCTTTACCGCTGATATTTTTCAGCGTTTTGGATAATCGATCCGTTAAATTCTCAAACATCTTTGTCTCTTCGCTAAAATGGCGATTAATTAGTGTGAGTATACATTAGCCAAGGTCTGAGTCATACCCGTACCGCTGTCCTATTCTTGTCTCTATTTATATATGGTGCGGTAACTTATTAATTTCAATATCTCATCTCTCACGATTGATGTCGGATATAACGTAGCCCCAAAGTGTAATGCAAGGTATAATTTCTCCATCGTGCACAATAATATTTAGGATTCATGGATAGCTTAATAGCCATCGCGGCCGCCATACTTTATGTCTTGGCGATTGCGACCATCATACCCGGACTCTCACAACAGTCAGGAATCAAAGCAAAAACAGTGTTTGCTAGTGCTGCCTGTGCGCTTGTTTTTCATGCGTGGATTTTGAGTGATCTGATCTTTGATGGTTCAGGTCAAAACCTGAGTATTCTCAACGTGGCTTCTTTGATCAGTTTTATTATTTCTCTGGTCATGAGCCTTGCTATGTTGAAAAACCGACTGTGGTTTTTATTGCCAGTCGTTTATAGCTTTGCTGCCATCAATTTATCTGCTGCCACATTTTTGCCAAGCACGTTTATAAAGCACCTAGAGAATGACCCTAAGCTACTCATTCATATTTCATTTGCGCTCTTCTCATACGCGACTTTAACTATCGGGGCACTCTATGCGCTTCAGTTGGCTTGGCTGGATCACAAACTGAAAGCAAAAAAATCTTTGGCGATTAACCCAAACCTGCCGCCTCTATTAATGGTGGAGCGTCAACTCTTCAAAATTATTTTGATCGGTAACTTATTGTTAACTGCCACGCTCATTACTGGCTTTGTCTTTGTGCAGGATATGTTTGCCCAAGGTAAGGCGCATAAGGGCATTCTTTCTTTCATCGCTTGGGTGGTGTACTCAATACTACTTTGGGGTCACTATCAAAAAGGCTGGCGTGGTAGAAAAGTCACATGGTTCGCTGTTGCAGGAGCAACACTGTTAACTCTGGCATATTTTGGCAGTCGCTTTGTAAAAGAAATCATCTTGAATTAAGGAGCTCTAGGGCTCCTATCCTTTATATTTTAGGCTAGATAAAATACAGTACGCCTTAACTCTTTGACTTAACGGACTTACTCAACCGTTATATAACCCAATACTTACAAGGAACAGCAACGTTTTGGACGACATCTCTACGGGTATCTTGTTTGCGCTACTCGCGTGTCTTATCGTCATATCAGGTTACTTTTCCGGTTCAGAAACAGGGATGATGTCTCTGAATCGTTATCGCTTAAAACACTTAGCCAAAAACGGGCATAAGGGTGCTAAGCGAGTCGAAAGACTATTAGACCGTCCAGATCGTTTGATTGGTCTTATTCTTATCGGCAACAACCTCGTTAATATTCTCGCGTCCGCGATCGCGACCATTATTGGTATGCGTTTGTATGGTGATTTAGGTGTCGCTATCGCAACCGGTGCACTAACTATGGTTGTATTGGTTTTTGCCGAGGTTACCCCTAAAACAATTGCAGCGCTTTACCCTGAACGTGTGTCCTACGCGAGCAGTATATTATTGACCATACTGATGAAGTTACTGTCGCCTTTAGTGATGCTTGTTAACTTTATTACGAATGGCTTTATCCGCTTACTTGGTGTAAGAGCGGATCACTCAGCAGAAGATCATCTTAGCTCCGATGAGCTGCGTACGGTGGTAAATGAAGCTGGCGGTTTGATCCCTCGCCGACACCAAGACATGCTAGTGTCTATTTTAGATCTTGAGCACGTCACCGTGAACGACATTATGGTCCCACGCAATGAAATTACCGGTATTGATATTAACGACGACTGGAAATCCATTGTTCGCCAGCTAACACACTCACCACATGGACGCATAGTTTTCTATCGTGACCAAATTGATGAAGTGGTTGGCATGCTGCGCTTGCGTGAAGCTTATCGTCTGATGTTGGAAAAGAACGAATTCAACAAAGAAACGCTATTACGTGCTGCTGATGAGGTCTATTACATCCCAGAAGGCACACCACTGAACGTGCAAATGTTGAAATTCCAACGCAACAAGCAACGTATCGGTCTGATCGTGGATGAGTACGGTGATATCATCGGTCTAATCACTCTTGAAGATATTCTGGAAGAGATCATTGGTGAGTTCACGACGTCAATTTCTCCAAGCCTCTCTGATGAAATCAGTCCTCAAGGTGACGGAAGCTTTCTTATTGAAGGCAGCACCAATATTCGAGATATTAACAAAGGCCTGAAATGGGATTTACCAACGGATGGCCCAAGAACGTTAAACGGTCTTATTTTGGAGCACCTGGAAGATATTCCAGAGAGCCATTTAAGCGTGAGAGTAGCGGGTCACCCAATGGAACTTGTTGAGATTGAAGAGAACCGAATCAAGCTCGTTCGTGTTTATCCGAAGAAGAAAAAATCGACATCCAAATAACCAAAAGAAAAGCCTGACTCATGTCAGGCTTTTTACTTATTGGGGCAATATGCTTCTTAATGAGCACCTAGTCGATGCGCAACTCTTTTAACATCGACTCAGGCAAAGCAAGTTCATCATTTTTGTTCACCGAAACACCAGCATCCAAAATGTTCTTTGCGATCTGTTGTGCTTCTTTTAAAGAGTGCATTGCTGCCGTGCCGCATTGGTATTCGTTAAGTTCAGGGATCTTATTCTGACTTTCTACCTTCAGCACATCTTCCATTGCTGCAATCCAAGCATCTGCGACTTGCTGCTCTGATGGTGTGCCAATCAGGCTCATGTAAAAACCTGTGCGGCAACCCATAGGCGAAATATCGATGATCTCAACAGAATCATCGTTTAGGTGATTACGCATAAAGCCTGCATAAAGGTGCTCTAGGGTGTGAATACCTTTTTCAGAAAGAATGTCTTTGTTTGGCGCAGTAAAGCGTAAGTCGAAAACAGTAATCGTATCCCCTTTTGGGGTCTGCATGGTTTTCGCCACTCGTACAGCGGGTGCATTCATACGAGTGTGGTCCACGGTAAAACTATCGAGTAAAGGCATTACATCTCTCCTGATTGTAACTCCAGTACCTTTCGGTAATGGATAAATGTCATTCATCCCTACAGCACATGAACTGACTGTGGGCTAAAAGAACCAGCTGCTGTTGTCTTCTAATTCCTGACGACATCGCTTCAGCTGCCAGCCATAAGTTTTCGCTGTTTGTTCAACACGTCGAGCGACTTTGATTAAACTAGGCTTTCGATTATAAGTACCTCGCTTATACCCACCTCGCCCTTCATGATAAGCCAGATACTGGTTATAGGGATCCCATAATGAAATCCCTAGCTGACGCCGTGTTTCATGAGTATACCAACCGACAAACATCATAGAATCATCGAAGTTGGTACGAGAGCCACCCTGACCTGTGGCATCTTGGAAGTCTTCCCAAGCAGGGTCTTGAGCTTGAGCGTAACCATACGCACTGCTAACTCGTCCCCAAGGAATAAACCCTAGCAAATAATCTTTAGGTGGTTTTGCATCGTGCCGAAAGCTGCTTTCTTGTTTAATGATGGCCATAGCGACATGAATAGGGGTCCCCCATTCATCTTCCATATCTTTGGCATCATCGTACCAACCGGATTTCTCTCGGAATATCTCGCATAAGTTATTCTGCTGCTTTGGCGGTGCCGTAGCACAACCTGCAAGTAGCACGCTTCCAAGTACCGCTACTACTGACGACTTAATGTTCAACCGCACCAATCCTTAGTTAGTCATTACTGCTTCAGGTAAGCAAAGTAATCTTCCAAAAAATCATCAAAAGAAAGCGTGTCACTCTGCTCTGCTTGCTTTTGTTTTTCCACGGACGACGCTACTTCCGTTTCCATCGTATCTTGTGAGTAGTACTGATAACCGTGAGCTAGGTTTTCATCACGGTACTTCATACCAAGAGTACAACCAACTTTACCTAGCCCACCCAGCTCTTTCGTTAGCTCTAATAGTTGACCAGAGATCGTTAGTTCTGGGTTATCAATCCATGTCTCGAGTTGATTACACACATCTTGGTATGCACTGCCACCAGCGGTCATATCCATTTGCTGTGCTATTTGACGTAACTCGACGAAAACTCGGTGTGCCCAATCTTGTAGAGATAGACGTTCACCTTGACAACCAATTTGCAGCATTAGACCTTGTTCACGGCCAGAAACAATGACTTTATTCCAGTTATCGCGCCAACACTCTAATTCACAGTTATCCATAGGGTCTGAGTCTGACAAGGCCGCCCAGGTAAGGAAGAGATCCAAGAATCGTACTTGCTCTTCATTTAAGCCCACTGCGCTGAATGGGTTAACATCTAGAGAACGAACTTCAATGTATTCGACACCACCGCGTCGTAACGCATCTGAAGGCTTCTCACCACTTTTCGATACACGTTTTGGACGAATCGGAGCGTACAGTTCATTCTCAATTTGTAAGATATTGGAATTAAGCTGGCGGTATTCACCATCCACTTTTACCCCAATTTTCGCAAACTCTTCTGATGGGTGGCGAATCGCATCACTCAAACCATCGAGGTATTGGTCAATGCTGTTAAAACCAATTTTCAGCACACTTTGCGCACTATTGGTATAGCCAAGATCGCTCAAACGCAAAGACGTCGACTTCGGCAAATATAATGTCCCGCCAATCTTCTCGAATGGCAGATCGGTTTCACGACCTTGAATAAAAGAGCCACATAACGCTGGTGATGCACCAAAGAAGTAGGGAATCATCCAGCCAAAGCGGTAGTAATTACGGATCAACGCAAAGTACGCATCAGACTTAGCATCTTGGCGGGCTTGTTCATCTTGCTCGCCATAGAGCGCATCCCAAAATGTTTCAGGAAACGAGAAGTTAAAATGGACACCTGAAATAATTTGCATCAGGCTGCCATAGCGACGCTTTAGGCCTTCTCGGTACAGCGTTTTCATTTTCGCTGCATTCGAAGAGCCATACTGGGCTAACTGAATATCATCCTCTGAGCCCACGTAGCAAGGCATTGATAGTGGCCACATTTTCTCTTCACCCATTTTGGTTTGAGTGAAATGATGGATATCTTTCAGCTGTGCCATCAGTTCTGGAATTTCATGTGACACAGGCGTAATGAACTCTAACAATGATTCCGAAAAATCCGTTGTGATCCATTGATTTGTGAACGCAGAGCCTAACCCTTCAGGATGAGGAGTTGTAGCTAGATGTCCATCCTGACGATAGCGCAAAGTTTCTCGCTCAACACCGCGTCCAAACTGCTTAAATACTTCGGGGTTTGATGCAACTTTTTTTAGTCGCGCAGCAAAATCAGTCAAAATGAGGTTCGCTTATATTGGGAGCAGGACACTTGTTACATAACACAAGTGTAAGCTAAGTTATTGATAGTTAATGCATCTAGATAAATAACCCACGAAAAGTTGCTTATCTAGATGAATAGCGGAGAAACGTTTCTCCGCTATTAAATGTGTACTCTATCGAATGATTTCAAGCTCTTCTACGTCTTTCCCCAACTTTTCTAATTGAGGACGCAACGATTTAGCATCACCAACGACGATAATTTGATAGTCATTTGGATCAAACCATTTCTGAGCCAGCGCATTCAACGTCTGCTTATCGACTTTTTCTACGATAGCGTTTCTTTGCTGCAAGTAATCATGATCGAGGTTGTACTTAAGAATATCACTGATGAGCTCCGCTTTTTGTGTTGGCGTTTCATATTTCAGTGCATCTTTTTGACCGACCGCTTGACGCATAAATTTCATCTCTTCATCAGTAATACCTGACTGCGAGTATTCATTTAGCTCATTTTCCATCTCAATGATCGAAGCAACCGTTGCATCCGCTCGTACTTGCGCGGTGAAAACCACCGAGCCTGTTTCTGGATTACCAGAGAAGTAGCCGTAAGCACCGTATGTGTAACCCTTGTCTTCACGTAGATTTTGGTTAATGCGGCTATTGAAGTTCCCAGCTAAGTTGAAGTTTGCCAGTTGGCTTAGGTAAAAATCGCCCGTTGCGTCGTAAGGCATACCTTGACGAACCATCATGACCACACTTTGCGGCGCTCCTGGTTTATCAACAAGATGGATCTTTTGCTCACCTAATGCAGCAATGCTTTGCGGTGCATACAATGGCGCAGCTTCATCTTGCCAGTTTTTCCAGAACGTCAGTTGCTGCTCAATTTCCTGTTTATTGATGTCACCAACAACGACGATTTGCGCACTTTGTGGCGTGTAATGCTTCGAATAGAATTCACGGACATCATCCAACGTTAATGCACTGACACCTGCTTGCGTGCCGTCTTTTGGTCGAGCAAAAACCGAATCCCCATAGAGCACCTGACGACTCGCTTGTGACGCCATCCAACTTGGATTTTGGTGCTCATATACCAGGCCTTCTAGCGCTTGCATTTTTACACGCTCGAAATCATCTTGATTAAATGCAGGAGACAGCAACATCTCTTCGACAATTTTTAACGTCGGCTCTAAGTTCTTTTCTAGAGCAGAAACACTGATGTTTGTTGTATAACCTGTGGCATTAACAGAGATAACACTACCTAGTTTATCAAGCTCAGCTTGAATCTCTTCGACACTGCGTTTCGTTGTACCTTCTTGCAACATCGCAGCGGTCAATTGGGCAAGACCTTCTTTACCCTTTTCAACAAAACGTGTCCCTGCAGGTAAACTAAATTGCATCATCACCGTCGGCGTTTCATCGCTAACTGCACCAAGCAGCTCTGAGCCATTCTTGAAATGTAACTCGTACAGCTCTGGCATCGTCGCTTTCACTGGTTCTCCTACTGGCGGTTGCACTGAGCGATCGAAGTTATCGGTCGCACGACGATACGCCAATTGGTCATCGGAAATCTTCTCATATTCTGGCAGCGTACGCTTTGGTGTCACAAAGGTCGCAGGTTTTACGACAAGGTCTGTTTTTCCTTTTGGGACCACGCTTAGGGTCACTTTGTTCTTACCTTGGATAAAGTCCGTATACGCTTTTTCTACCGAAGTCGGCGTAACTGCACGGATTTGTTCAAGCTGTTGCTCAAGACGATCAGGATCGCCGAAAAATGTCTCGTTGGAAGCCAACTGAGTCACTTTACCTTTAACGCTTTCTAGCGCAAAAATAGCATCCGCTTCCGCTTTACCCTTCAACTGCTCAAGGCGATCTTTTGTCACGCCTTTTTCCGCAAACTGATTCAGTGATTGTAAAAGCTCGTCGTACAGTTTTGATAGGTCGCCTTTGTCTCCAGAATCACCCATTGCGTAAACGTAAAAGTTACACGCCAGTTCAGCACAATCATGGAATGAACCAGCATCGACCGCTTTTTGAGTCTTCACTAGGTCTTGATAGAGCACGCTGTTGGTACCGCCACCCAATACTTCTGATAATGTATCGAGAGACGCTTGGCTTTCTTCGCCATTGTAGGTTGTTGGCCACGCGATCATCACCATAGGTTGTTGAATACGATCTTCTAGAGTGATGTATTTATCTTCTTGCAGTTTTGCAGGTTGTTTCGGCGCATTTTCAACCTCAGGACCACGAGGAATCGAACCGAAGTACTTATTTACCCACTCTAGAGTTTGTTCAACGTCTAAGTCACCACCGATCGTGATAGTCGCATTGTTTGGGCCATACCAACGCAAGAAAAACGCTTTGAGGTCGTTCACATCAACACGATCAAGATCTTCAACATAACCAATGGTTTGCCACGAATACGGATGACCTTCAGGATATAGCGCTTCGGACATGCGCTCCCAAATTAAGCCATAAGGACGATTATCGTAACGCTGAGCTCGCTCATTTTTTACAGTCGAACGCTGAATTTCAAATTTGCGTTGAGAAACCGCATCCAACAAAAAGCCCATACGGTCAGACTCTAACCACAGCATTTTCTCGAGCTGGTTAGCAGGGACAGTTTCAAAGTAGTTAGTACGATCGCGGTTTGTAGTACCATTTAATGTGCCGCCAGCCTCCGTGATGATTTTGAAGTGCTCTTGGTCACCAACGTTCTCTGAACCTTGGAACATCATGTGCTCAAAGAAATGCGCAAAACCAGACTTACCCACTTCTTCACGAGCCGAACCAACATGGTAAGTCACATCCACATGGACCAATGGGTCAGAATCTTCAGGAGCTAAGATCACCGTTAAACCATTATCGAGTTTATACTTTTGGTATGGAATCTTAACTTTGCCTTCTTCAGCTTTCGATGACTCAACGAAAGTTACCCCTTTCGGCAGTGATGAAACTGGCGTATTTGATGCACAGCCCGTGATCACCAACAGTGAACACGCGCCAACCCAAAACATCTTCATGTACTTTCCTTAAAATAATCCGAGATAGATGGCCGCAAGTAAGCTATACCTAGCAGCCTTTCCTAAAAATATTAAAATCACGCAAGGCAGAAACTTCATTCTTAGCCACCCTGCGGCTAAACACAGCGGGTCTCCTATTACAGGTAACCAGCTAAAAAATAACCCCCAATAGCCATACTTAGAGAGCCACTTTAATGCGGTATGACCGTGCTTTTCCTCTTGTGCTTTGTTGGGAATCCACAAGCCAAGCCAATAATTTGTTAAGCCACCAAGCGTATTACCGATAGTAGCGACCATAACAATTGAAGAAACGGAGTATTGATTTAATGAGAGAGTGGCAACTAAGCCCGCTTCAGAACCACCAGGCAACAACGTGGCACTGAGAAAACCGGTCATGAAAAGCACCCATAATGCTGAATCTGAAAACCAAAGCGCTAAACTTTCAAAACTCGTGTTAAATGCTTCTAGCATGTCATATCAAGCAACACCTTGCCTCTGGTTCTTCCTGATTCGACCTGCTGGTGAGCACCAATGACATCACTCATAGGATAAACCTGTTGAATTTCAGTCTTCAGTAAGCCAACGCCGACCATGTACAACAAGGTATCTAACTGCGCAGGGTCTGGTTCAACCAACATGCCACTAGCCTCAAAGCCTAGGAGTTTGGCTTTTTCACAAATCAGCTCAGCAGTTATGGTTGGAACGGTGATGACTCTCGCATTATCTTTCAGGCATTTAAGCGCATCTAACGCAGCATCTCCGCCTACTAAATCAATCAAAACATCAACATCTTCAACACGTTCTGACACTGGTGCAAATTGATAGTTCACTGCATGA
The DNA here is from genome assembly GCF_033338535.1 of Vibrio sp. Vb2131. Lineage (NCBI taxonomy): Bacteria > Pseudomonadati > Pseudomonadota > Gammaproteobacteria > Vibrionales > Vibrionaceae > Vibrio > Vibrio sp. Vb2131. The sequence goes on along the minus strand of NZ_JAWOSW010000003.1, from coordinate 87,433 downwards.
GCACCGAGCGTCGCAAGGTAATCTAAATTTCGTTCACTGCAGGTTGTAAAGACTTCCGCTTTCGTCGCGATCGCAATTTGTACCGCGAGGTGTCCAACACCACCGGCTCCAGCGAGGATAAGTACGCGATCGTTTTCCGTCACATTAGCCTTACTGAGAGCTTGTGCCGCAGTTTGTCCCGCCAACGGTAATGCAGCAGCTGCCTCTAAAGTGACAGAGCTAGGAACATGACTTAACTCAGTTTCTGGAACACATATGTATTGACTGTAACCACCGCCTCGAACTGGGAAACCAATAAATCCAGCCACCTCATCACCTTCATTAAAACGTGATGCCCCCTCTCCACAAGACATCACTTTTCCTGAGATGTCGTAACCTGGCACCCAAGGTAAATTATCCTTATTCTGCGCTGCTGCCCAACTGAGCCCAGCTCGAGTTTTGACATCAATAGGATTTACGCCTGAAAAAGCGACTTTTACTAAGACTTCACCAGGCTGTGGTGATGGTGTAGAAGCATGTTGAATCGCGAGTACGTTGGCATCACCAAACTCAGTGATAACGATCTGTTTGTGTTCCATAAACCATTCCCTGCAAGAAAACAAAAAGGGATGCGAAAGCATCCCTTTGACTATAAACCATTTTGTTAACCTAAGTTAATCGTGATTTTGTAAATTGGTTGATCATTCCATTTTCAATAATGTCTAACCAACAAGTGCTAACAATATACCAGCCGCAACGGCTGAACCCAGCACACCAGCAACGTTTGGTCCCATCGCATGCATTAACAAAAAGTTTTGCGGGTTAGCTTGTAAACCAACTTTGTTTACGACTCGCGCGGCCATTGGTACCGCAGAAACACCAGCCGCACCAATAAGTGGGTTGATGTCTTCTTTCGAGAACTTGTTAAGCAGTTTCGCCATCAGGACGCCCGCACCAGTACCGATACTAAATGCAACTGCGCCTAACCCCAAGATACCTAACGTTTCTAGGTTCAAGAACTGCTCAGCTTGCAGCTTAGAACCAACACCAAGACCTAAAAAGATAGTCACTATGTTGATCAATTCATTTTGAGCAGTTTTCGATAAACGATCGACCACACCAGCTTCACGCATCAAGTTACCCAAACAGAACATACCAACCAATGGCGTAGCTGAAGGTAAGAACAGAATCGTCATCAGTAATACAGCAAGCGGGAAGATGACTTTCTCCCATTTACCAACATGACGAAGCTGAGCCATCTTGATTTGACGCTCTTCCTTGGTTGTCAGTGCTTTCATGATTGGTGGCTGGATGATCGGCACCAATGCCATATAGCTGTATGCCGCGACTGCAATCGCACCTAGCAGATCTGGAGAGAGCTTACTCGCTAAGAAAATCGCTGTTGGCCCATCAGCACCACCGATGATCGCGATAGACGAAGCATCTGCCATGGAGAACTCCATGCCAGGTACATAGTTGAGCAAAATAGCGCCAAACAGTGTTGCAAAAATACCAAACTGCGCAGCCGCACCTAACCACAACGTTTTTGGGTTTGCGATCAAAGCACCAAAGTCAGTCATCGCGCCCACACCCATGAAGATCAATAGCGGGAACACACCCGATTCAATCCCAATGTAGTAAACGTAGTAGAGCAAGCCACCAGGCTCAGTAAAGCCAGCATTTGGAATATTCGCCAAAATAGCACCGAAACCAATCGGCAATAACAGTAAAGGTTCAAATCCTTTTTTAATTGCCAAAAACAGCAAGGTACAACCAACCAGCATCATACAGATTTGGCCGAACTCGAAGTTAGCGATCCCTGTTTCTGCCCAAAGGGTTAACAATCCGTCCATGATACTCCCTTACGCCAGGCTCAACAGAGGCGCACCTACTGTGACAGCATCGCCTTCTTTAACGTTCAGCTCTTGAACCACACCACCACGCGCCGCTCGTACTTCAGTTTCCATTTTCATCGCTTCAAGGATGAGCAATACATCGCCTTCAGCTACCTCAGCACCAGGCTGAACATTCACTTTGAAGATGTTACCTGCAAGAGGAGCAGGCACCGCTTCAGCTGAAGCATTAGAAGGTGTGCTAGGTGTAGCCGATTTTGCCGGTGCATTAGAAGGAGCAACAGATGTCAGTTCACCTTTAGGACCAACTTCCACCTCATACACCTGCCCGTCAACACGTACACTATAAGTTTCTACACCGCCAGTTGCTGGTTGAGCCGCAGGTACAGCAGGCTTTGCAGCTTCTAGCGTTGGTGCAGGCTCAAATGCTTCTGGGTTTTCACGATTCTTAAGGAACTTAAGCCCAACTTGAGGGAAAAGTGCATAAGTGAGTACGTCATCAACACGCTCACTTGCTAGCTTAATGCCTTCTGATTTCGCTTTCTCCATCAGATCAACCGTAAGCGTCTCCATTTCAGGCTCAAGTAAATCGGCAGGACGACAGGTAATTGGCTCTTTACCATCAAGCACTTTCGCTTGCAGTTCTGCATTTAACTCGGCTGGCGCTTGACCGTACTCACCTTTCAATAGACCAGCGGTTTCCTTGGTAATACTCTTATAGCGCTCGCCAGTAAGAACGTTAATCACCGCTTGCGTACCGACGATCTGTGAAGTTGGAGTCACCAATGGAATGAAACCAAGATCTTCACGTACACGAGGGATCTCTTCTAATACTTCATCAATGCGATCCGCAGCGCCCTGCTCTTTCAACTGGCCTTCCATATTGGTCAGCATACCACCAGGCACTTGAGCAATCAGGATGCGTGAATCGACTCCTTTTAACTGGCCTTCCCACTTCGCATACTTCTTACGTACCTCACGGAAATATGCGGCGATAGGTTCCAGTTGCTCGAGTTTCAAATTGGTATCTCGCTCGGTGCCTTCTAGCATAGCGACTACCGTTTCAGTCGGTGTATGACCGTAAGTACAACTCATTGAAGAAATCGCAGTATCGAGAATATCAATACCGGCTTCTACTGCTTTTACCGCTGTTGCTGTAGACAGCCCCGTTGTGGCATGACAATGAAGTGCCAATGGCACATCACAAGACGCTTTGATACGCGTGATAAGCTCTTCCGCTTCATAAGGCTTAAGTAAGCCAGACATATCTTTAATACACAGCGAGTGACAACCTAAATCCTCTAGGCGTTTTGCCAAGTCAACCCAAGTGTCTGCGTTATGCACTGGGCTCGTTGTGTAAGACAACGTACCTTGAGCATGCGCACCAACATCAACCGTTGCTTTAACGGCTTTCTGGAAGTTTCGCACGTCATTCATTGCATCAAAAATACGGAATACATCCATGCCGTTAGCATGCGCGCGTTCAACAAACTTCTCTACTACGTCGTCGGCATAATGGCGGTATCCTAAAAGGTTTTGACCACGCAGTAGCATTTGCATTGGTGTATTAGGCATCGCTTTTTTTAGTTCACGTAAACGCTCCCAAGGGTCTTCCCCTAAGAATCGAATACAAGAATCAAATGTTGCACCCCCCCAAGTCTCTAGAGACCAGTAACCAACCTTATCCAACTCAGCTGCGATAGGCAGCATATCCTCAATACGCATACGCGTAGCAAATAGTGATTGATGGGCATCACGAAGGACCACATCAGTAATAGCTAGTGGTTTAGACATGCTCTTAAACTCCTTTTTAATCCTAGTTCGGCTACTTCGCGAATGAGGCGCGATGTTTATGAATCGCAGCCGAGATCGCCGCCACTACTTGTGGACTAACAGCTGAAGAGGTTGATTGAATATTAGTGTTTGTTTTTGGTGCTGCGATCGGCTCTGGTACTTCTTCTGGTACCAATTTCGACATTAACCGAACGAGATAAACAAGAATAGTGAGGAAAATAAATACGACCGCCATCCCCGTTAGCATCAGGGTGGCCGCATCTACTAGCAGGCTTCCTATATTAGTCATGTTGCTTCCTTTCTTTGTCATCCTGACAACGTGCAGGACTTTAATAGTGTCAAATCCCGACCCATGGATTATCTCGATTGGTTAAATTTTGTCAATTTTGTTTAAGGAAGGTTTGTAGTAATCCTGATAAATGATTATTTATTCACTACCCAGATCACAGTTCATGACAAAATAATCACTTCAAATCGCTATCACCTTACGAACAGAGTAAAGGAGGACATAAATAAAAACTGCGATTTAGATTTCAAAATCAAATCGGGACTCACGCAGTAAAAACCAACAAAAACAAAAAGATGAACAAGATTAACAATAAATAAACAAATAACAAACAAAGTGACTACATGAGAGTGATTGAAATGAAAAATGGAAGTCAGTGTATAGGAGGGATAATCAGGATGATTTCACACGATGCGACAGAAGCTTGATAGCAAATTGCTTAGATACGCACATATTCGCTTTTAAAAAAGAGGAACATAGGCTCTAGTGATCCTACGCCATATTTCAGATGTCTAGATACAAAAAAGCCTCGCAATTGCGAGGCTGTTTCAATGAGTGGCGCGTCCTGGAGGATTCGAACCTCCGACCGCCTGGTTCGTAGCCAGGTACTCTATCCAGCTGAGCTAAGGAC
>NZ_JAWOSW010000003.1:0-82790 GCF_033338535.1 Vibrio sp. Vb2131 | reverse complement strand
GCGTCCTGGAGGATTCGAACCTCCGACCGCCTGGTTCGTAGCCAGGTACTCTATCCAGCTGAGCTAAGGACGCGCAGATCTTCTTGCTAAGAAGTTGTGAAGTAAATCACATTCATTTCTTACGAAACAAAAAAAAGGCCATCGGGCCAGTCAATGAATGGCGGTGAAGGAGGGATTCGAACCCTCGATACGGGATAAACCGTATACTCCCTTAGCAGGGGAGCGCCTTCAGCCTCTCGGCCACCTCACCGTTTTCATTGTTATATCTCAAAAGAGATATGGCGCGTCCTGGAGGATTCGAACCTCCGACCGCCTGGTTCGTAGCCAGGTACTCTATCCAGCTGAGCTAAGGACGCACTTTTGTTGATAAATCAACGTTGCAAGAATGGCGGTGAAGGAGGGATTCGAACCCTCGATACGGGATAAACCGTATACTCCCTTAGCAGGGGAGCGCCTTCAGCCTCTCGGCCACCTCACCGTCTTGCGGAGGCACATATTACGTTTTACCGAAAATATGTCAAACACTTTCTTTGAAAAAATCTACGAAACTGGCTTAACCGTTGCTGATTTAATCAAAGTGACTATTAAACGAACTTTATCACTCTATTATGATGAAAAAAAGAGAGTCTTCTCTGAAAAAAAGACATTTATTTTCAAATAACTTTCTGAAGTTCGAATCAACATTATTGATGAATTCACAGCCATACTCAACACAATAGTTTCTGCAAATTTTCAAAAACAGTAAAAACTAAAAAGGCCAACCCTTCGGTTAGCCTTTTTCATTCAAACTAAGCTCTGTAAACAGGAGCGACTTAGTAGTTACCTGAAGCAACGTTGCCATTGCCTTTTTCAGCTTGAATGCGCATGTAGATTTCTTCACGGTGAACTGAAACCTCTTTCGGAGCGTTAACGCCGATACGCACTTGGTTACCTTTAACACCTAGTACAGTTACAGTCACTTCATCACCAATCATCAGTGTTTCGCCTACGCGGCGAGTCAAAATTAGCATTCTTTGCTCCTTGAGTAATCTCTAAATTTTCTTGCTACAAAGCTATTATCCAACAAAAGTTATATTTTCGTAAACTACCTTGTTAGCGAAAATCAGCCTAAAAAGGCATGTTTTTGTTGAATGTTTAATGCTTCACTAGACGTAATGTAAGCATCATGCAGAATGTTTGCTGCTGTATCCACACATTCGGGTGCTAAAACTAGCATCATAGTGAGTGCATTCGTTGCGCTGAAATTGATCTCAATATCTCGCTTTGCCAACAAATCGCATGCGTGCTCTACCATTCCATTGGCCTCAAGCCCCACTGCGGTCAACAGGCTTACCACTTCACTATTACGGATTTTGTCGCTGAACACCAGATCGAACTTGGCACATGCATCTTGTTTTATCATGATACCTGCCCGTTCTGTTTCCTCGATCACATTCCAAATGTCGATACCCAACATCTGACATTGTTTTGTAGCACTAGATAAATGTTCTTTATCGACTTCGATTATGGCAAGGTCACGTTGAATGGCTATACCAGAGACGGCTTGATTGCCTAACTCCCCCTTTACCAGACTGCCTTCATTAACATCAAATGTCGAAAGCACGCGCAGTGGCACATTATTCTTCCATGCAAATTGCACTGAAGGTAAATGTAATACTTTCGCGCCTCGGCTTGCCATCGCTTCCATGGAAGGAAAATCGATAACCGCCAATTTTCGCGCGTTTTTCACTACACGTGGGTCACAAGTATAAATACCATCAACGTCGGTAAAGATTTGACACTCATCAGCGCGCAATGCGCCTGCCAGTGCCACTGCGCTCGTATCTGAGCCACCTCGACCTAATGTGGTGATATCCCCGTTCTCATTCACACCTTGAAAGCCTGCAACAATCACGATTTGGTCTTGCTCAAGCAATCCCAGAATTGTCTTAGTATCAATGTGTTTAATCGTTGCGTCATTGTGTTGATTATCCGTCACAATATTCGCCTGTGCTCCGGTAAGCGAGCGTGCAGCATGACCCAATTTATTGAGTGTCATTGCTAACAGTGCCATTGACACTTGCTCACCAGCAGAGAGCAAAACATCAAGTTCTCGAGCTGTAGGCACGCTATCTATCTGTTTAGCGAGGCCCATCAGTCTGTTTGTTTCGCCTGACATTGCAGACACGACAACAACAACTTGATTGCCATCATTTTTCGCCTTAATGATGTGTTCAGCAACTTGGTGGATTCTTTCAATTGAACCCACAGAGGTTCCGCCAAACTTTTGCACGATAAGGGGCTTTTTCACCAGTCTTCACCTTCCCAAGACCGAAGTCTCTTTAGAACTGCTTACATCGTCAGTATTTCCTTTTAGAAAAATTATATAAGCAGTAGTTACAACAAAAACCAAATAGCCTAAATGACTCGGTTAACTTTTAGTCAATTAAACCACTTGGCTGCTAAAAAAAATTACGCTCAATCAAAGAAACTTGATTGAGCGTAATTTTAGTAGTTAAAAGCTTATAAGCGCTCTTCTAACCAAGGCTGAACTGTTTTAATTGCCTCTGGTAGTGCGGCTACATCAGTACCACCAGCTTGAGCCATGTCAGGACGACCACCGCCCTTACCACCGACTTGCTCAGCAATCATCTTAACTAGATCACCAGCTTTTACTTTACCAGTTAGATCTTTAGTCACACCAGCAATCAGGCCAACCTTGTCACCTGTTACGTTAGCAAGCAGTACGACACCAGACCCCATTTGGTTCTTAATGTCATCAACCATAGTACGTAGGTTCTTGCTGTCAGCGCCTTCAAGAGCTGCGACTAGAACTTTTGTACCATTGACTTCAACCGCTTTGCCCATGATGTTAGCGCTTTCTGCTGCCGCCATCTTATCTTTTAGCTTCTGCACTTCTTTCTCTAGCGCTTTTGCTTTCTGTGCAGATTCTGCCAGTTTCTCTTCGTACTTCGCGTTTTGAGCTTCAATCGCGTCTAATGCAGCCTCGCCTGTTACCGCCTCAATACGTCGAATACCTGCAGCAATGCCGCTTTCTGAAGTGATTTTGAATAGGCCAATATCACCTGTGCTTGATGCGTGAATACCACCGCAAAGCTCTGTCGAGAAGTCACCCATAGACAGTACGCGTACTTCGTCATCGTACTTCTCACCAAACAGTGCCATTGCGCCTTTCTTCTTAGCAGACTCAATGTCCATCACGTTGGTTTCAATCGTGTGGTTGCGACGAATTTGCGCGTTAACTAGACGCTCAACTTCTTTCAGTTCTGCTGCAGTTACGGCTTCTAGGTGTGAGAAGTCGAAACGTAGGTTGTCTGCCTTCACCAATGAGCCTTTCTGCGTTACGTGCTCACCTAAAACTTGGCGTAGTGCTGCGTGTAGCAAGTGCGTTGCTGAGTGGTTTAGAGAGATAGCTGCGCGACGCTCTGCGTCAACGATAGTTGCTACTTCATCACCTTTCGCTAGAACGCCTTCTGCCATTACACCGTGGTGCGCGATTGCGTTACCTAGTTTTTGAGTGTCCTCAACGCGGAATACACCAGACTCAGTACGGATTTCACCAGCGTCACCACACTGACCGCCTGACTCTGCGTAGAATGGTGTTTCACCAAGTACGATGATTGCTTTGTCGCCCACAGATAGCGAATCTACTTCGTTGCCTTCAACGAACATCGCTGCTACAGAACTAGAGCCTTTAGTACCTGTGTAACCACAGAATTCTGTTTGCGTATCAACTTTGATTGCTGCGTTATAGTCAGTACCGAAGTTACCCGCTTCACGCGCACGTTGACGCTGCTCTTCCATCGCTTTCTCGAAACCTTCTTCGTCGATTGCGAACTCACGCTCACGTGCTACGTCGTTAGTTAAGTCAGCTGGGAAGCCGTAAGTATCGTAAAGTTTAAATACGGTTTCGCCGTCTAGTACTTTACCGTCTAGGTTATCTAGTGCTTCGTTTAGAATCGCCATACCGCGCTCAAGTGTACGACCAAAGTTTTCTTCTTCGATACGCAGTACTTTTTCAACCACAGCTTGTTGACGCTTCAGCTCTTCACCAGCCGTACCCATGATGTCAGCTAGAACGCCAACCAACTTGTGGAAGAATGCACCTTGTGCGCCCAGCTTGTTACCGTGACGAACTGCGCGACGGATGATACGGCGTAATACGTAACCACGACCTTCGTTTGAAGGCATAACGCCATCCACGATCAGGAATGAACATGAACGGATGTGGTCAGCGATAACGCGTAGTGATTGGTTTGATAGGTCTTCGTAACCGATCACTTCTGCTGCTGCTTTGATAAGAGCTTGGAACACATCGATTTCGTAGTTTGAGTGAACTCCCTGCATGATTGCAGAGATACGCTCGATACCCATACCAGTATCTACCGATGGTTTTGGTAGCGGTTCCATAGTGCCGTCTGCGTGACGGTTGAACTGCATGAATACGTTGTTCCAGATCTCGATGAAACGGTCGCCATCTTCTTCAGGCGTGCCAGGACGACCACCCCAGATGTGCTCACCGTGATCGTAGAAGATTTCAGTACATGGACCACAAGGGCCAGTGTCGCCCATTTGCCAGAAGTTATCAGACTCGTACGGCTTGCCGCCTTCTTTGTCACCAATGCGAACAATACGATCAGCGGGCACGCCAACTTTCTTGTTCCAGATGTCAAACGCTTCGTCATCGGTTTCGTAAACAGTTACCAATAAACGATCCGCTGGCAGTTTAAGAACTTCGGTTAAGAATTCCCAAGCAAAGGAGATCGCATCTTCTTTGAAGTAATCGCCAAAGCTGAAGTTGCCTAACATTTCAAAGAATGTGTGGTGACGAGCAGTAAAGCCAACATTTTCTAGGTCGTTATGTTTACCACCAGCACGTACGCAACGCTGAGCCGTAGTCGCTCGAGTGTAGGCTCGTTTTTCTAAGCCTAAGAAACAATCTTTAAATTGGTTCATACCTGCGTTTGTGAACAACAGGGTTGGGTCGTTATGTGGAACTAACGATGAACTTTCTACGATTTGGTGTCCTTTGCTCTCAAAGAACTTGAGGAACGCGTTACGAACCTCATCAGTGCTCATGTACATGCAGCTCTTCCTGAAAATAGTCGAGTTAGAATTTTGCCGTATTGTAGATCATGCAAACAGCTGAGACTAGTTTTCTTGAGGAAAAGAGGGAGTAGGAGAAAAAATTTGAAGCAAAACAAAAATCAGCGCAATTGGATCAACGCTAATCTTGGTCTTCAAAGGCAAGCGCATAGCTAATTTGGTCGAAACTGTAGCCTCGGTATTGTAGAAAACGGACTTGTTTTGCGTATTCTTTTTGGTCCTTGGCTTTGACGCCTTTGAATTTCTTTTCTGCCGCCTGTTTAGCCAGTTCAAACCAATCTTGCGGCTCTTCAGCCATAGCTTGCTCAATCACCGATTCCGCAACACGCTTCTGGTTTAACTCTTGACGAATTCGACGCTCTCCATGTCCTTTGTATACATGCTGTCTAATTTGACTCTTCGCGTAACGTAAATCATCTAAATAGTTATGGTCTAGGCAAAAATTAATTGCGATGTCGATGTCTGATTCTTCATAGCCCTTCATCGATAATTTTTGGTAAAGCTCATACTGACCATGATCGCGACGGCTAAGCAATTGTATAGCAGCCTCTTTGCTCGATAATGTTGGCGCCTGGCGTTTTTGGTACATGATGATCCTAAAAGTATTTTTGCTGTACAGGCTCTCAATGGCCTTTGTGATAATTCGATTTTTGATTTCAATAGATACAACAAAGCCCCGCATTGCAGGGCTTTGTCATTTATTAATCTATGAGAGATTAAAACTCTTCAGCTTGCTCTGGCGCTTCACCAGCTTCAGGCGCTTCCGCAAGTGCTGGCGCTAGCAACATTTCACGCAGTTTTGTATCGATAGTTTTAGCCACTTCAGGGTGCTCACGCAGGTAGTTACACGCATTCGCTTTACCTTGACCAATCTTATCGCCATTGTAGCTATACCAAGCACCGGCTTTTTCAACTAACTTGTGCTTCACACCTAGATCGACAAGTTCACCTTCGCGGTTAAAGCCTTGGCCGTACATGATTTGTGTGTTTGCTTCTTTAAATGGTGCTGCAATCTTATTCTTAACAACTTTGATGCGCGTTTCGTTACCTACGACTTCGTCACCTTCTTTGATTGCGCCAGTACGACGGATATCTAGACGAACAGAAGCGTAGAACTTAAGTGCGTTACCACCTGTTGTTGTTTCTGGGTTACCAAACATCACACCAATCTTCATACGGATTTGGTTGATGAAGATACACATACAGTTAGACTGCTTTAGGTTACCCGTTAGCTTACGCATTGCTTGAGAAAGCATACGTGCTTGCAGACCCATGTGGCTATCGCCCATTTCGCCTTCGATTTCTGCTTTCGGTGTTAGCGCTGCAACAGAGTCGACAACCATAACATCGATAGCACCAGAACGTGCAAGTGCGTCACAGATCTCTAGCGCTTGCTCACCTGTGTCTGGCTGAGAAACTAGCAATGCATCGATATCTACGCCAAGTTTCTTCGCGTATACAGGATCTAGAGCGTGCTCTGCATCGATAAACGCACAAGTTTTGCCTTCACGTTGCGCAGCAGCAATAAGCTCAAGCGTTAATGTTGTTTTACCTGAAGATTCTGGGCCGTAGATTTCTACGATACGACCCATTGGTAGACCACCAGCACCCAAAGCGATATCAAGAGAAAGAGAACCCGTTGAGATGGTTTCTACGTCCATTGCGCGGTTATCACCAAGGCGCATGATAGAGCCTTTACCGAATTGCTTTTCAATTTGACCTAGCGCAGCGGCGAGCGCTTTCTGTTTGTTCTCGTCCATTACTTTCTCCGATTTATTCATCTTCTTTGGGCGACGAATAGTAATTCATTTTTCTTAAGCAGAAGAACTGCTCAGCAATGAAAGTCATTATACTGTTGATTCATACAGTGTCCATACCTGTATGAAAAAAATTTGGCTGACCTAAAGTCGTGATTTGCTCTAGCCCTTATCAATGCTGGGCTAAAACAATTTAAGAAATTCTAGAGTAGATGTTGATACAATTGAGTCAGCGCATGCTCGACCGCTTTTTTGCGAACTTCTGCACGGTCACCAGTAAAATGCATGGTTTCGACTTGCTGCCAACTTTGGTTATCAGCAAAAGCAAAGCAGACCATGCCGACTGGTTTCTCTTCACTGCCACCACCCGGCCCTGCAATACCACTGATGGACACACCGATGGTCGCATTGGAGTTTTTAATTGCACCCTGTACCATTTCAATCACAACTGGCTCACTCACTGCACCATGCGCTTCTAACGTTGAAGCTTGCACACCAAGCATCTCCATTTTCGCTTCATTACTGTAGGTGACAAACGCACGGTCAAGCCACGCTGAACTACCAGCAATGTCAGTAATGGCGGTTGCAACACCACCACCTGTGCATGATTCTGCGGTCGTTAAAAGATGCCCGTGTTTAGCCAATAATGCGCCTAAATCGGCACTCAATTTTGTTGTTTTTTCCATAGCCAAAATGCCCTTTGTCTCTTTTTACTTGATAGGGATTCACGTATCCTAAGCCGCTACGGAAATAAACAAAAGAACTTACCTGTGAAAGCTGAACAAAAACACACTCCGATGATGCAGCAATACCTCAAGCTAAAGGCTGAGAACCCAGAGATTTTGCTGTTCTACCGCATGGGCGATTTCTACGAACTCTTTTACGATGATGCCAAGCGAGCTTCTCAGCTTCTTGATATTTCATTGACCAAACGTGGTGCGTCTGCAGGTGAACCTATCCCAATGGCGGGTGTGCCATTTCACGCCGTAGAGGGTTACCTGGCAAAACTTGTTCAGCTTGGTGAGTCTGTGGCGATCTGTGAACAGATTGGCGATCCGGCCACCAGCAAGGGACCGGTAGAACGTAAAGTTGTGCGTATCGTGACACCAGGTACTGTGACGGATGAAGCGCTGCTTTCTGAGCGTGTCGATAACTTAATCGCAGCAATTTACCATCACAACGGTAAGTTCGGTTATGCGACGCTGGATGTCACCTCTGGTCGCTTCCAACTGACAGAACCAGAAACTGAAGAAGCGATGACAGCCGAGCTTCAACGCACTGCACCACGTGAGCTACTGTTCCCAGAAGATTTTGAACCTGTACATTTAATGGCGAGCCGCAATGGTAACCGTCGTCGCCCAGTCTGGGAGTTTGAGCTTGATACGGCTAAGCAACAACTCAATCAACAATTTGGCACAAAAGATCTGGTTGGTTTTGGTGTAGAACATGCGTCCTTAGGGTTATGTGCTGCTGGTTGTTTGATCCAGTACGTAAAAGATACTCAACGTACGGCTTTACCTCATATTCGCTCTTTAACGTTTGATCATCAGGATCAATCCGTCATCCTTGATGCTGCTACCCGACGTAATCTGGAAATTACTCAAAATCTAGCAGGCGGAACCGATAACACGCTCGCTGCAGTACTCGACCATTGTGCTACTCCGATGGGCAGCCGAATGCTGAAGCGTTGGTTGCATCAGCCTATGCGTTGCATTGAAACGTTAAACAATCGTCTTGATGCGATTGGTGAGATTAAAGAACAAGCTCTGTTTGCCGATCTTCAACCAACGTTAAAGCAAATTGGTGATATTGAACGTATCTTAGCGCGCCTTGCATTACGCTCTGCTCGCCCTCGCGATATGGCTAGACTTCGCAATGCCATGCAACAGCTACCAGAGCTAGAATCTGTCACCGCTTCTTTGACCCATCCGTACCTAACGAAATTGGCGAAGTATGCAGCTCCGATTGACGAAGTATGTGACCTGTTAGAGCGCGCGATTAAAGAAAATCCGCCGGTTGTTATTCGTGATGGTGGCGTCATCGCTGAAGGCTACAATGCGGAGCTCGATGAATGGCGAAAATTGGCAGACGGTGCAACAGAATATCTTGAGCAGCTTGAGCGAGATGAGCGTGAACGACACGGTATCGATACGCTTAAAGTAGGCTATAACAACGTTCATGGCTTCTTTATCCAAGTGAGCCGTGGCCAGAGCCATTTGGTTCCACCGCATTATGTACGTCGCCAAACACTCAAAAACGCTGAACGCTACATCATCCCAGAGCTTAAGGAACACGAAGACAAAGTACTTAACTCGAAATCTAAAGCGTTAGCACTTGAGAAACAGTTGTGGGAAGAACTGTTTGATCTATTGATGCCAAACCTTGAGAAGCTGCAAAACCTAGCTTCTGCTCTGTCTCAACTGGATGTATTACAAAACCTAGCAGAGCGTGCAGATTCGTTAGATTACTGCCGCCCAACGCTTGTGAAAGACGCAGGAATTCACATTCAAGCTGGTCGTCATCCAGTCGTAGAACAAGTAACAACAGAGCCGTTCATCGCGAACCCAATTGAGCTGAACCCAGCCCGTAAGATGTTGATCATTACCGGTCCAAACATGGGTGGTAAATCAACCTACATGCGTCAAACTGCGCTGATTGCATTGATGGCACATATCGGCTCTTATGTACCGGCAGAATCCGCACAGATTGGTTCTTTAGATCGTATATTTACTCGTATTGGTGCGTCAGATGATCTTGCATCTGGCCGCTCGACCTTCATGGTAGAAATGACCGAAACAGCCAATATTCTTCACAACGCAACTAAGAATAGTTTGGTGCTAATGGATGAAATCGGACGCGGTACTAGTACTTACGACGGTCTGTCTTTAGCTTGGGCAAGTGCGGAATGGCTCGCAACACAAATTGGTGCGATGACTCTATTTGCAACCCACTACTTCGAATTAACAGAGTTACCAAGCCAGCTGCCAAACTTAGCGAACGTTCACTTGGATGCCGTAGAACATGGAGATAGCATTGCCTTTATGCACGCAGTTCAAGAAGGTGCGGCAAGTAAGTCTTACGGTCTGGCTGTTGCGGGCTTAGCAGGCGTACCAAAAACGGTCATCAAAAATGCGCGTAACAAGCTATCTCAGCTAGAGCTACTGGGGCAAAACAGTGACACACCACGTCCAAGTGCAGTAGATGTGGCTAACCAGTTGAGCCTGATTCCAGAGCCTAGCGAGGTCGAACAAGCTCTGTCAGGTATTGACCCTGACGACTTAACGCCACGCCAAGCTCTTGAAGAGCTGTATCGCTTGAAGAAGATGCTGTAAACAGACTCACACCGACGAGCAAAAAAGAAAAAAGGCTATGGGGAACCATAGCCTTTTGTGTATCTAGTGAAATACGGATTATTTAATCGTCTTCTACGTTAAACAAGTTTTCCATATTCAAACCTTGTTTGATTAGGACTTCACGAAGACGACGTAAACCTTCCACTTGTATTTGACGTACTCGCTCACGTGTCAGACCAATCTCTCGACCAACTTCTTCCAGCGTCGAAGGCTCATAGCCTAGTAGGCCGAAGCGTCGTGCAAGCACTTCTTTCTGTTTCGGATTCAACTCTTCTAACCAATGAATCAACGATGATTTGATGTCGTCATCTTGAGTCGAAACTTCTGGATCAGAGTTGTTTGCATCAGGAATAATATCCAGCAGCGCTTTCTCACCGTCACCACCGATTGGCGTGTCGACAGAGCTAATACGCTCATTAAGGCGTAACATTTTGCTTACGTCTTCGACTGGAATATCTAATTGAGCAGCAATTTCTTCTGCGGTCGGTTCGTGATCGAGCTTTTGAGAAAGTTCACGCGCAGTACGCAGATAAATGTTCAGCTCTTTCACTACATGGATAGGTAGACGGATCGTGCGAGTTTGGTTCATCAACGCTCGCTCTATCGTTTGTCGGATCCACCACGTTGCGTAAGTAGAGAAACGGAAACCACGTTCTGGGTCGAATTTTTCGACCGCTCGGATCAAGCCGAGGTTACCTTCTTCAATCAGATCAAGTAGTGCTAGACCACGGTTACTGTATCGACGAGAAATCTTAACAACCAAACGTAGGTTACTTTCGATCATACGTTTGCGTGCCGCTTCGTCGCCACGTAGGGCGCGTCTTGCGTAAAGCACTTCTTCTTCGGCAGTAAGTAAAGGTGAGAAGCCAATTTCGCCCAAATACAACTGAGTTGCATCTAAGCTTTTACTGCTCGCGTCAAATTCTTCACGCGCAGTCGCTTTGCTTTCTGTGGATGATGATCTTTCGAGTTCGTTATCAATGGTCTTCACTGACGCATTGTCAAATGCAAACTCTTCAACTTTGGTTACTGTGTTGCTGATACTCATAACGCCTCCCCCTGGCGAGTTAGCAAGACATGACAACTCAATATGTCGCTAAATGATGTCGCAAGTTGTTTTTCAAAGTTTTAAGGCAAATAGCGTTTTGGATTCACTGATTTACCTTGATAGCGAATTTCAAAGTGTAGTTTGACCGACTTTGCACCTGAACTACCCATGGTGGCGATTTTTTGTCCGCTTTTTACGCTTTGTCCTTCTGTGACCAGCAGTTTGTCATTATGTGCGTATGCGCTTAAATAATTGTCGTTATGCTTTACTATAATTAAGTTGCCATAACCTCGTAGCGCATTGCCTGAATAAACGACTGTGCCGGCTGCGGTTGAAACGATAGGTTGACCACGCTGTCCTGCGATGTCGATACCTTTATTTCCCTGTTCTCCCGCCGAAAAGTTCTTGATTACTCTCCCTTTTGTTGGCCACAACCACTTTGAGACTTTATCACTCTTTGCTGTGGTAGTTGGCGCTTTTTGCTTCACTTTTTGGTTATCTTTTGAACCAACATACTCCTTTGTTTTCGATTGTTCAACCTTCTTTGGAGGCTGTTTTTGTACGACTTTAGGCTTAGTCTCTGTAGGTTTTTGACTAGAGTTTTTACTCGAAGGTTTAGGTTTAGAGGCTGTTGATGTTTTCGTCACTGGAGCTGGGGGGGTCGTAACAACAGGAGCCACAACGGGTTCAACTTTTTGACCATATTTAGGGGCGACATATTTCGGAGCCCAAAGTTTTAGCCTCTGTCCTGGGTAGATAGTGTAAGGCTGAGTTAACTCATTGTAACGAACAAGATCATTTACATCTTTATCTGTGACATAAGCTATGAAGTAAAGCGTATCGCCTTTTTTTACCTCATAATAACTCCCTCTGTAACTCCCTCTTTCAAGGCTTGAATAGTCTTTTTTTAGGCTAGAGACAGGTGCAGGGGAATGCGCTGCACAACCAACTAGTCCTGCAGCAAACACAAAGCTAATACCAATATGACGTAGTAACTTATTCACCTATCCCTAACCCTTAAGCTAAATCACCCGCAACCAGAGGTACGAACCGAACCATTTCTACAACGGTAGAGAGATATTCGTCTCCCTTACGCTCTATTTTTAATAACTGTTGCTCCGTATCTCCAACAGGAATGACCATTTTGCCGCCATCTCTTAATTGTGAGAGAAGAGCTTGGGGAATCACTTCAGCGGCAGCGGTAACAATGATAGCATCGAAAGGACCTCTCGCTTCCCAGCCCTGCCACCCATCAGCATGCTTAGTTGAAACATTGTAAATATCCAATTGCTTCAGGCGACGCTTTGCTTCCCATTGCAACGATTTAATTCGCTCAACGGAGTATACATGATCAACAATTTGCGCCAGTACCGCGGTTTGATAACCCGATCCCGTTCCGATTTCCAGAACACGACTCGCCGGCTCTAGCTCAAGCAACTCGGTCATACGCGCAACGATATAAGGCTGAGAAATAGTTTGTCCCTGACCAATTGGTAACGCATTGTTATCATAGGCTTGGTGCATCATCGCTTGAGAAACAAAGCTTTCTCGTGGCAAGCGTTGGATAGCATCCAGAACTCTTTGGTCTTTGATGCCACTGGAGATAAGAAACGCTATCAACCTGTCAGCATGTGGGTTACTCATTACTTCTCTTCCTTTAACCAACTATCCATAGCACGCAGCGACTCGTGAGCGGTGAGATCAACTTGCAGAGGCGTCATTGAAACTCGGCCATGCTCAATTGCATAAAAGTCCGTGCCCTCTCCTGCATCTTGCTCCTTTCCTGGTGGCCCTAACCAATAAATGTCATGGCCTCTCGGATCTTTCTGCTTG
This sequence comes from Vibrio sp. Vb2131, assembly GCF_033338535.1. Lineage (NCBI taxonomy): Bacteria > Pseudomonadati > Pseudomonadota > Gammaproteobacteria > Vibrionales > Vibrionaceae > Vibrio > Vibrio sp. Vb2131. The sequence continues at coordinate 69,693 of NZ_JAWOSW010000003.1, read as the reverse complement.
ATCATATTCTCTGCGTGATGACGTGCACCTAAACGCGTAACTTCAATTTCACCTAAATTCTCTGATGGTAAGTCAGGCACGTTTACGTTCAGTAGACGATTCGTTGGAATCGGCGACGCTAAATGCTGTTGTACAATGTGACGTGCAATTTTAGCGGCGGATTCGAAATGTCGCTTACCCACTAGAGAAAAAGCCACCGACTGAACGCCAAGGAAATGACCTTCCATGGCGGCTGCTACTGTTCCAGAATAAAGAACATCATCACCCAAATTAGCGCCATGGTTGATTCCTGACAGAACAAGATCAGGCAAATCATCTTTCATTAGCTCATTCAGCGCGAAATGCACACAATCCGTGGGCGTGCCTTGCACTGAGTAGATATTTGGGGCAATTTCAGTCACGCGTAATGGTTGTTCTAATGTGAGTGAATTCGAAGCACCTGAACGATTTCGATCAGGTGCGACAATGGTCACTTCGGCGATATCTCTCAACTCATCAGCGAGGGCATGAATCCCTTGAGCATGAACACCATCATCATTGCTGATTAAGACCCTTAAGGGCTTCGGGTTTCGTGAATCCTGTTCCATTAGTATTCTCTTTCTACTTCAACCTCATTAACTAACTCACGAACAATAGAGGTCGCAAAAGATCCCGCATCCAGTGAGAAAGTCAACGTAATGTTGTTACCTTCAACCGTCCAAGCTAAATCTTTTGGCTTCAGCGCAATATCGCGACGGTCGTGGCGCATGCGATTACCACGAATCAGCGCCATGAGGTCAGGCTCTTCGTCTAAAAACGGTTGCTCTAATGCCAGAGCCTCGGCTTGAGTAGGCAGTGCATTATCGCCAGCAAGCGCAGCGGTAATTGCCGCTTCACCTTGCGCAAACTGCACTTGCAGAGCAGCGATGTTGTTTGCATCAATCAACTGAGTGCCAGAATTCGTCTGTGCAATGTCACCATCAATGAACTTATCAAACACACCATTTTCTAGACGAGCTGAAACGATGTGGTTGAAAATCCACGAACGAGCCGCTGATAAATACATGCTGCGCTTGTTTTGATTGCGGGTACGAACGTTTTCGCGTCCCCATCGACGTGCTTCTTCAAGATTGTTGCCATCGTTACCAAAACGCTGACTACCAAAGTAGTTTGGCACACCAACTTGTTTCACTTTTTCAAGACGTTGCTCTACATCCGCTATATCTGTCACTTCAGACAAAGTAACCACGAACTCGTTCCCTACTAGGTCACCAGGACGCAGTTTTTTATTGTGACGATCTGTTGCAAGGATTTCGATACTTGGGTATTGAGCCAAAAACGCTGAAAAATCTGGCGTTTCACCTTTTGGTAAATGGACACTTAACCACTGTTCCGTCACCGCATGACGGTCTTTAAGACCCGCCCAGCTAACGTCTTTCGACTTAACACCACAGGCTTTTGCTAACTCGTTAGCAACGAAGCTGGTGTTCTCACCCGTTTTACGGATACGAACCATTAGGTGCTCGCCTTCGCCAGTAAAGGCAAAACCTAAATCTTCGCGAACCTGAAAGTGCTCTGGCTGCGCTTTGATTTTTGCCGATGCAACTGGCTTACCCGTTAGGTAAGCCAATGAAGATAAAATGTCTGACATGATGTGTTTCCGCTGATATCACAGCTTAGAGGAGCAAATTGCTAGTTATTGCTTAAACAGAAGTACAACGGCTTCCGTTGCAATGCCTTCTTTGCGTCCAGTAAAACCGAGACGTTCTGTCGTCGTCGCTTTTACGTTAATGTTACTAATGTCGGTTTCTAGGTCTTCGGCTATCGCCGCACACATTGCGTCAATGTGTGGTGCCATTTTAGGCGCTTGTGCCATGATGGTTACATCAGCATTGCCGAGACGGTAACCTTGCTCTTTGACTCGACGGTAAACGTCTTTCAGTAATTCACGACTGTTTGCGCCTTTCCATTTATCATCCGTATCTGGGAAATGACGACCAATATCGCCGGCAGCAATCGCGCCCAGCAGAGCATCCGTTAACGCATGCAACGCTACATCGCCATCTGAGTGTGCAATCAAACCTTGCTCATAAGGGATTGCTACACCACCAATAATGACCGGGCCTTCACCACCGAATTTATGTACATCGAAACCATGACCAATTCGAATCATTTTCTATCCTTTCTTTATTCGCCGCGCTCACGGCTTAGATAAAACTCGGCTAACGCAAGGTCTTCTGGCTGAGTGATTTTTATATTGTTCGCATTCCCTTGAACTAAGGCTGGCTTCTCGCCTAACCACTCCAAAGCCGAGGCTTCATCGGTAATGGTTACACCCTGTTCTAATGCGTCAGCCAGTGCTTGAGTAAGCTGCTGAGTTTTAAACATTTGTGGAGTCAGTGCATGCCACAATGCTTCTCTATCTACCGTATGATCGATATCTTGTACTGCGTTTGCTCGCTTCATTGTATCTCTCACAGGAGATGCGAGAATGCCACCCGTTGAGCGGGCGCAGCAAACATCAATCAAACGGTCAATGTCGGATGTTAATACACATGGCCTTGCAGCATCGTGGACTAACACCCACTCGCTTTCCAGATGCTCATTGACATAGTTTAGCCCTGATAACACAGAGTCTGCTCTTTCTTTACCACCAGCTACACGAATCACATCTGGGTGCTTAGCAATGGACAATTCTGGGTAATATGGGTCGCCGTCAGTAATGGCAACGACCACCTTAGAAATATTTGGGTGAGAAAGCAGTTTCTCTACGGTATGTTCCAGTACCGCCTTACCTTCGATCAATAAATATTGCTTAGGGCGATCTGCCTTCATTCTGCTACCCACACCAGCAGCAGGCACAATTGCGATATGCGATGAGTTCATATCCAACATTTTAATGGTTTTCCTCACCTATAATGCGGTAAAAAGTCTCGCCATCTTTAACTAAACCGAGCTCATGACGCGCACGTTCTTCAATCGCATCAAGACCTTGCCTTAAATCATCAATCTCAGCGAACATTTCATTGTTGCGAGCTTGTAGCTTGCTGTTCACTTGTTGCTGAACTTCAATTTCATCTTTTACTGTGTAGTAGTCAGACACTCCGTTTTTACCAAACCATAGAGTGTATTGAAGCAAGCCAAACAGTAGCGTAAGGGCTATAACAAAGATTCGCATATCGCTGCTAACATTCTGTACCGGAAGGAATTAGATAAGGTGACATATATAGCATAAATGCGAGGTTGCCTCTAGGGGAGAAAGGGAGACTCACACGCTCCTTACAAGAAATAAGCAGCAAAATGAAACAAGCTCATGGGAAGCGAACCTTACCCATGACCAAAGTAAGACCCCAAAATACAAATCTATAAATACAAAAAAACGCCGTAGCGAGGGTTTCAAAAAGCTATTTAGCGAAACTTTACTCAATAAGAATTAAGCTTGACCTTTTACTTCTTTGAGACCACTTCCTTGAAACATGGAGGAGTGCGCTCACTTAGCGCTTCCGTTGTATAAAAAAACGCCCCGCAAGTGTGAGGCGTTTTCAAAAGCTTTAAGTTAAGCCGTTAACTCAGTTAAGAATTAAGCTTGATCTTTAACTTCTTTAAGACCGCTTCCTTGAAACATGGAGGAGCGCGCTCACTTAGCGCTTCCGTTATATAAAAAAACACCCCGCCAAAGCAGGGTGTTTTAAAAGCTTTAAGTTAAGCTGCTAATTCAGTGAAGAATTAAGCTTGACCTTTAACTTCTTTAAGACCGTTGAAAGGAGCGCGCTCACCTAGAGCTTCCTCGATACGGATTAGCTGGTTGTACTTAGCAACACGGTCAGAACGGCTCATAGAACCAGTTTTGATTTGACCTGCTGCTGTACCTACCGCTAGGTCAGCGATAGTTGCATCTTCAGTTTCGCCAGAACGGTGAGAGATTACTGCTGTGTAACCTGCGTCTTTAGCCATCTTGATTGCAGCTAGAGTCTCAGTTAGAGAACCGATTTGGTTGAACTTGATAAGGATAGAGTTAGCTACGCCTTTCTCGATACCTTCAGCAAGGATCTTAGTGTTAGTAACGAATAGATCGTCACCTACTAGTTGAAGCTTGTCACCTAGTAGTTCAGTTTGGTGCTTGAAGCCATCCCAGTCAGACTCGTCTAGACCATCTTCGATAGAAACGATTGGGAATTGGTTAGCTAGCTCAGCTAGGTAGTGGTTGAACTCTTCAGAAGTGAAAGTTTTACCTTCGCCTTTCATGTTGTAGATGCCAGCTTCTTTGTCGAAGAACTCAGATGCAGCACAGTCCATAGCTAGAGTAACGTCTTTACCTAGTTCGTAACCAGCAGCTGCAACAGCTTCTGCGATAACTTCTAGAGCTTCAGCGTTAGATTTAAGGTTAGGAGCGAAACCACCTTCATCACCAACTGCAGTGCTGTAGCCTTTAGACTTAAGAACTTTAGCTAGGTTGTGGAATACTTCTGCACCGATACGTAGACCTTCTTTAAGAGTCTTAGCGCCAACTGGTTGGATCATGAACTCTTGGATGTCAACGTTGTTGTCTGCGTGCTCGCCACCGTTGATGATGTTCATCATTGGTAGAGGCATAGAGAACTGACCTGCAGTGCCGTTTAGCTCAGCGATGTGCTCGTATAGAGGCATGCCTTTCGCAGCAGCAGCAGCTTTAGCGTTTGCTAGAGAAACAGCTAGGATAGCGTTAGCACCGAATTTAGATTTGTTTTCAGTGCCGTCTAGTTCGATCATTACTGCGTCGATTGCAGCTTGGTCTTTAGCGTCTTTGCCAACTAGAGCTTCAGCGATTGGGCCGTTTACAGCTTCAACTGCTTTAAGAACACCTTTACCTAGGAAACGTGCTTTGTCACCGTCACGTAGCTCAAGAGCTTCGCGAGAACCAGTAGATGCGCCAGATGGAGCTGCCGCCATACCTACGAAACCGCCTTCTAGGTGTACTTCAGCTTCTACAGTTGGGTTACCACGTGAGTCGATGATTTCACGACCTAGAACTTTAACGATCTTAGACATTAATGTTTCCTCTCGTTTCAAATATAAATGTCAATCTTAAAGGGCCGCAGCACAACCTTCGCCGCCGCCCGTATCCTTTTACTTCTCGAATTCGCCGCGTGCGTTTTGGCCCGCAGCCTTAACAAAACCTGCAAACAATGGATGTCCATCGCGAGGAGTCGAGGTGAATTCTGGGTGGAACTGAGCCGCTACAAACCATGGGTGAGCTGGGTTCTCAATCATTTCCACTAACTTCTTGTCCGCAGATAGACCTGATACTTTTAGGCCTGCTTTTTCGATTTGCGGACGAAGCACGTTATTCACTTCGTAACGGTGACGGTGACGTTCATGGATCGTCGCGCTACCGTACAGTTCACGAGCTTTAGTCCCTTTCTCTAGGTGACACAACTGTGAACCAAGACGCATCGTACCGCCTAGGTCAGACTTTTCAGTACGCTCTTCTACGCTACCTGATTCGTCTACCCACTCTGTGATCAAACCTACCACAGGGTACTTAGTCTCTTTGTTAAATTCTGTTGAATGTGCACCTTCCATACCCGCAACGTTACGCGCGTATTCGATTAGTGCAACTTGCATACCCAAACAAATACCTAGGTAAGGCACGTTATTTTCACGTGCATATTGAGCCGCACGGATCTTGCCTTCAATACCACGATCGCCGAAGCCACCTGGTACTAGGATTGCGTCCAAACCTTCTAGAAGTTCAACGCCTTTTGTTTCGATATCTTGTGAGTCTACATACTTAATTGTGACGCTTAGGCGGTTTTTCAAGCCAGCGTGTTTAAGCGCTTCGTTCACAGATTTGTATGCATCTGGTAATTCAATGTATTTACCAACCATACCGATGGTTACTTCACCAGTAGGATTTGCTTCTTCGTAGATAACCTGTTCCCATTCAGAAAGGTCTGCTTCAGGAGCAGTAATACCAAAGCGAGCACACACAAGGTCATCTAGCCCTTGAGATTTAATCAACTGAGGGATCTTGTAGATAGAGTCTACATCCTTCATTGAAATTACTGCTTTTTCTGGAACATTACAGAACAGTGCGATTTTTTTACGCTCATTCGCAGGAATAACGCGATCGCTACGGCAAACTAGGATGTCTGGCTGAATACCGATAGATAGAAGTTCTTTTACAGAGTGTTGCGTCGGCTTAGTTTTCACTTCGCCCGCTGCCGCTAGGTAAGGAACAAGTGTTAGGTGCATGAACATTGCGCGCTCACGGCCTAGCTCAACAGCTAGCTGACGAATCGCTTCCATAAATGGTAGTGATTCGATATCACCAACAGTACCGCCAACTTCAACGATAGCCACATCATGGCCTTCAGAACCTGCAATAACGCGATCTTTGATTGCGTTAGTGATATGAGGGATAACTTGAATAGTTGCGCCTAGGTAGTCACCACGACGTTCTTTACGAAGTACGTCGGCATAAACACGACCTGCAGTGAAGTTGTTACGCTTGGTCATCTTGGTACGGATGAAACGCTCGTAGTGACCAAGGTCAAGGTCAGTCTCTGCGCCATCTTCTGTAACGAACACTTCACCGTGCTGAGTAGGGCTCATTGTGCCCGGGTCAACGTTGATGTAAGGGTCAAGCTTCATCATAGTCACTTTAAGACCACGAGCTTCTAGAATAGCCGCAAGAGATGCTGCTGCAATACCTTTACCTAGAGAGGATACAACCCCGCCAGTAACAAAAATGTAATTTGTCGTCATGTTTAACCTGAAATTGGTTGAATGAGGGAAATGGAGTGCTTCTGGACGGGAGATAAATATACCAGAAGCTCCTTACCGCCACAACGTGAAATCTATCACACCGTAATTTTTTATTTTTTGCTTCAAATCAAAGTGAGCAAAGACAAACCAAAGTCCGTTTTCGTGTAACCAAACAAGCTGACCTTATATTATGTATTCTGCCAGTTTACCTCTGCCTCGATTCTTCTTGTTTTACTTCATCCCAAAAATGGTCAAGTTCTGATAAAGAACAATCTGTAAGTACTTTGCCTGACTGCTGGACCTTGCCTTCAACTTGTTTAAAACGTCGCGCAAACTTTACGTTTGCTTTTCCTAGCGCGACTTCTGGGTTTTTATCAAGGTGGCGAGCCAAATTGACAGTCGCAAATAGCAAATCACCGAGCTCCAACTCAACTTTCTCTTCATCGGGCTGAACTTGCAGTGCCTCTTCCATGACTTCGTCAATTTCTTCTCGTACTTTATCGACAACCGGGCCAAGTGAATCCCAATCAAACCCAAATTTTGCACATTTTTTCTGAATTTTTGTAGCACGAGAAAGTGCCGGTAAAGAGTTTGGTATTGAGTCTAGGATACTTTCTTCCGCTTTGCCTACTAGGGCTTTTTCTTTTGCTTTTTCCGCTTCCCAGTTCGCGTTAATTTCCTCGTCAGATTCAAACTCAACATCTGAAAAAACATGCGGGTGGCGACGAGTCAGTTTTTCGTTCACGGTTTCGACGACATCCGAAAAGTCGAACAGCTCTTGCTCTTTCGCTAGCTGACTGTAAAAAATCACCTGAAACAACAAATCCCCTAGCTCTTCTTTTAGATTGGGCCAATCTCGATTTTGAATCGCGTCCACCACCTCGTAGGTTTCTTCTATTGTATGCGGAACGATGGTGTCAAAGGTTTGTTTTAAGTCCCAAGGGCAACCGTTTTCGGGGTCACGCAGCTTCGCCATGATTTGTTCTAACTGTTCAATTGGATGACTCATTTTTTGTTCCTTTAAACCTTTCTATTAAAGAAAAAGGTGAGCAGCCAAAACCACTCACCTTCTACATTATATTTTCTCAGCAGCTTTCACTAAGTAATTGTTACTTTGACAAGGCAACAAGTTTTCGCGACTCCTGAGCATAGCCTACTATGTGATGCCCCTGAGCCGGCACGTCGGAATAAGTGCAGCTAACGCAGATAAAAAGCCAAATATGACGCAAGTGTAACTCTGTAAATAGTTGAAGTTGTAGCTAGGCGACAAACAAACGAGACTCCTGAGCATGGTTCACCATGTGATGGAGCGAGTGCGTGCAGTCAACAACGCTACAACGATAACTATGACGAGAGTTTTAGCCGAGGCGTTTCACCGTCATGACATCCTTGATCTGTTCCACACGTTTCGAAACCCGCGAAAGCACCTCAATATTGGTGACTTCTAGGTCAAAGTCCATGATGGCAAGTTGACGTCTGTAGTCGACTCGGTTCTTCATACTGGTCACTTTGATCTTTTCGTTGGCGAACAGTGTCGTAATGTCTTTGAGTAGACCACCTCGCTCCATCGCTTCAACACGCACGGTGAGGATGTATGACCCCACAAAGCCGCTGCCCCAGACTGTATCGATGATGCGCTCTGGCGCATGATGGCGCAGTTCTTCTAGCTGTTCACAGTCACTACGGTGTACTGAAATCCCACGACCTTGCGTTATGTAACCAGAGATATCGTCACCTGGAATTGGCTGACAGCAACGTGCTAGATGTGTCATTAGGTTATCGACGCCTTCTACTACAACTGCGTCTTTTTTTGGTCGGCTTTGCGCGGGTGATTTATGCTCAGCTTCTTGCAGTTTTTCCAGTGCTTGCTGGTCTTCTTCCTCTGCCGTTGGCTTGTTAACTAACGCGTTGATATGGTTAATGATTTGGTTGATGCGCAAATCACCGCTACCTACCCCAACATACAATTCATCTGGTGTTTTGACGTTAAACCGCTTGAGGGCGTAATGCTCTGCATCTTTTAACGTTGCGCCAATTTTGGCTAACTCATGCTCAAGGATTTCACGACCTGCTTCGAGGTTCTTCTCACGGCTTTGTTTTCGGAACCAGGCGTTAATTTTGGCACGCGCACGACCAGAATGAACGAAGCCTAATGATGGGTTTAACCAGTCACGTGATGGGTTAGGTTCTTTCTGAGTGATAATCTCGACTTGGTCACCCATATGTAATTTATGCGTGAATGGCACAATACGACCTCCGACTTTGGCACCGATACAACGGTGTCCCACTTCGGAGTGAATGTGATAGGCAAAATCTAGCGGCGTTGCCCCCATTGGCAAATCGACAACATCACCACGTGGTGTAAAGGCATAAACACGGTCATCAAAGACTTGGCTACGCAGTTCATCGAGCATTTCGCCAGAGTCAGACATTTCTTCTTGCCAATCCAGTAGCTTACGCAGCCACGTGATCTTCTCATCATAACCGCTTCGGCTGCTTGCCCCTTCTTTATATTTCCAGTGCGCTGCAACCCCCAGTTCCGACTCTTCATGCATTTGCTTGGTACGAATCTGGATCTCGATAGTTTTGCCTTCTGGCCCTAGAATTACTGTATGGATCGATTGATAACCGTTTGGTTTAGGGTTAGCAACGTAGTCATCAAACTCGCTCGGTAGATGCTTGTATTTGGTGTGAACTACGCCTAAAGCCGCGTAACAATCTTGCAGTTTGTCTGCGATGATACGCACTGCTCGCACATCAAACAGCTCATCAAAGGCCAAACTCTTTTTCTGCATTTTTCGCCAAATGCTGTAGATGTGCTTAGGTCGACCACTCACTTCGGCATTGATGCCCGACACTTCCATTTCGTGCGTGAGGTCTTCAACAAAGTCTTTGATGTACTGTTCACGAACGATGCGCCTCTCAGAAAGCTGTTTGGCAATTTGTTTGTAAGTTTCCGGTTGTTGGTAGCGGAAAGCGTAATCTTCAATTTCCCATTTCAGCTGACCGATGCCTAATCGGTTTGCTAGCGGCGCATAGATGTTGGCACACTCTTTTGCCGCCGCACGTCGAACTTCATCTGGCGCTTTTTTAACTTCAATAAGGTTACAAATTCGTTCCGCGAGCTTGATAACTACGCAGCGGAAGTCATCCACCATGGCAAGCAGCATGCGGCGTACGTTATCTACCTGAGATGACGCTGCACTGCCTTCCATGTTGACGTTGAGTTGGCCAATAGCAGCCATTTCTTCAACGCCGTCGATTAATTTTATGATTTCTTTGCTGTATTTCTCTTCCAGAATTTCTCTGTTAAAAGCACCACTTGAAACCAAAGGAAACAGTTGAGCAGCCACTAAAGTGGCTTGGTCCATAGACAAGGTGATCAAAATTTCGATCATTTCTCGTCCACGCCACAACAACAGTTCCGCTTGCTCGTTATCAGCTAATACTGTCTGGCAATCTCGATATACTTCGATTAAGCGTGAGGCTGTGTTTTTCTCTTGTCCTAGGCTAGCCACCCAGTTTTCGAGTTCAAACTGTTCATCTTGGTTTAAATGCGCGCTTCTTACCGCAACCATCTCATCATCCTAATTATTATATTCGTGTGGTTTGACTAACACCGTCCAGGTTAGTTCTTTTTACCGCGCGTACACGCTGGCTTTATGACCACCCACCACAAATAAGGGGTCAAAGTCCTAAAGTTAGGACTTTTCAAACAATGCCATCGATTCTAGATGACTGGTATGAGGGAACATATCCAGCATACCTAATTTAGTTAATTTATAGCCTTGCTCTATCAAGCTTTGACTATCCCTAGCAAGGGTAGCAGGATTACAAGAAACATAAACTACACGCTGTGCGCCAAGCTCAGAAACTTGATCGATGATCCCACTCGCTCCCGCGCGTGCCGGGTCTAATAATACTTTATCAAACCGCTCTGCGGCCCAGGCTTGGCCTTCAAAATCTTGCTCAAGGTTAGCGTGATAAAATTGCGCGTTATTGATTTGGTTCAAAGATGCATTGTTTGTGGCTTTTTCTACCATCTCTGCAACACCCTCTACTCCAACCACGTGCTTAGCTAATTTCGCAACTGGTAAACTAAAGTTGCCTAAACCACAGAACAAATCTAACACTCGGTCACTCTTTTGTGGGTCTAACCACTCAACCGCTTGTTTGACCATTTGTTGGTTTACACCTTGGTTTACTTGAATAAAGTTATTTGGTGCAAAAGGGATTTTCACTCCAACTTCTTGATAAAAAGGCATATCGCCTTCGATAAGGTCTAATTGTTCTGTCGATGGCATTAAGTACAACGATGCGCCATGACGTTTTGCCAACTCCGTTAGAGATTGAGTTTCACTCGTTGTCAGAGCGCTCAAGTGGCGCAGCGTAATACACGGCCCATTATCGCCAAGTACCAGCTCTACATGACCTAATTGTTCCGGCTTTTTGAACGCTTTTAGGGCTGAGTAAATCTCTGGCAGCAAAACATTCAGTTCCGGTGCCAGCACTGGGCAATCGGTCACTTGCGCAATTTGCTTACTCTGCTTTTTACGGAAACCAAAATGTAGCTGACGTGTTTTTTTATCAACAAACAAGCTCACTCTCGCACGGCGACGGTAGGCCTGCGAATCTCCCAATAACGGGGCATCTAGTTCAATGTCACTGCCTGAAAATTTTCGCATTAGCTGACGCAACGTTTGCTGTTTGTACGTCAATTGTTGGCCATAATCTAGATGCTGCAAATCACAGCCACCGCACTCATGATAATGTGGGCAAAATGGCTCCACACGAGCTTCACTCGGCTTAAGGATTTTAATCAACTTACCGCGAGCGTATTTGCTCTTTTCTTCCACCAATTGAGTGACCACCTCCTCACCCGGCAGTGCTCCATCAATAAACAATGGCTTCTTTTTGAGGTAAGCAATGCCTGCGCCGTGGTGATCTAAACGCTCTACTTGCACTGCTTGGTGCCGAGTATTGAGTTGGGTTTTCTTTTTCGGTTGAAAGATGCGTGCCATGCTCTATGCCTGATTTATATGTAATTGCTCTTCGGCTTCACTATTCTTGATTGCAGCCGTTGTGTGATTCGAGTGACTTGATTATGCTTACCGTTTATTCGGTGACGTCACTTCTTTGCTCAAGGCTTTATCGTGCGCTTGAGAAATAATGCGTTATTTTCCCATATCCAGACTCCGATGTAATTAGATAACATGACCAGATATGGCTTACGAGCACGTGTAATTACACTAACTCTCGCTCCCACTCTCATTATTGGTTTATTACTGAGCGGCTTTTTCTCATTTAACCGCTACCAAGACCTTGAGAAACAAGTTATCACCACTGGTAACAGCATTATTGAGCCGCTGGCGATTGCCAGTGAAACTCATCTACTATCAGAAAGCCGAGAGGCGGTACGTCGCTTGATAAGCTACGCGCACCGCAAAAACTCCAAACTGGTTCGTAGTATCGCGGTATTTGATGAACATCATGAGCTCTTTGTGACCTCTAACTTTCATCCTAATTTTGAAGCCTTGATGTTTCCCAAAGATAAACCGATCCCGCAACTGGGTAATTCGGAAATCTACGAAAACTCACTGATATTGCGTGTCCCCATTTTGTCAGAAGGTCACTACTTAGCGGAGTTGTCGAACGAAAGCCAAGGCACAAAAGCGATTGGTTACATCGCCGTCGAGTTAGATCTCTCCTCCTTGAGGCTGCAACAGTATCAAGAAGTCTTTTCTGCGTTTTTAGTTCTGGTTCTCGGTCTTGGCTTAGCAAGTGTGTTTGCTTCACGTCTAATGCACGATGTGACCCAACCTATCACCCACATGAAGAATGTCGTTGACCGCATTCGCCGCGGTCATCTTGATGTGCGTATCGAAGGCAAAATGCACGGTGAGTTAGACCAGCTAAAAAATGGCATCAACGCCATGGCGGTATCGTTATCAGAATATCACGTAGAGATGCAGCACAGTATAGACCAAGCCACGTCCGACTTACGTGAAACGCTTGAGCAGCTAGAAATTCAGAACGTTGAGCTGGATATCGCGAAGAAACGCGCGCAAGAAGCGGCCAGGGTTAAGTCAGAGTTCTTGGCGAACATGTCGCACGAGCTGCGTACTCCGCTCAATGGGGTGATCGGCTTTACTCGTCAAATGCTTAAAACGCAGCTTTCTAACAGCCAAACGGATTACCTACAGACGATTGAGAAGTCGGCGAACAACCTGCTGAATATCATCAATGACATTCTCGACTTCTCGAAACTTGAAGCGGGTAAGCTGGCGCTGGAAAACATTCCTTTTGATTTCCGAGAAAGTTTAGAAGAGGTAATTAACCTACAAGCCACAAGTGCACATGAGAAAGGGTTAGAAATCACCCTAAAAGTGGACCCTAAAATTCCACCGGGTTTAGTTGGGGATCCACTACGTATCCAGCAAATTTTGACGAACTTAGTCGGTAACTCAATCAAGTTTACCGAGCGAGGCAACATTGATGTTAGCGTAGAAATGCGCTCTCAATCAGGAGACTCCGTCGAACTACAATTCATGGTGCGTGATACCGGTATTGGTATCTCTGAGCGTCAGCAAGCGCAGTTGTTCCAAGCCTTTAGCCAAGCAGATGCAAGTATTTCACGTCGTTACGGCGGTACTGGTCTTGGTCTGGTTATCACTCAGAAACTGGTGAGCCAGATGGGCGGCGAAATCAGTTTAACCAGCCGTCTACACCAAGGTTCAACCTTCTGGTTTACGGTGCGCTTGCACTCAACCGAGATGCCAATGAGCGAACTGATTGAAGTGGAACTTCTGACTGGGAAGCAGTTACTGCTGATTGAACCAAACATGCAAGCCGCATCCGTAACCCAACAGATTCTAAGTCAGGAGGGTATTTTAGTAACCTACCGCTCTTCGCTACCAAACAACGAAGAACAATATGATTATGTACTGTTGAATTTAGCGGCCAACCAGACTCACGATGCGGAAGTTATTACACCTTGGATAGAACAAGCGAAACGCATGGCTCCGAGTGTTCTCCTAGGGACACCGAGTACCGAATTGGCGCTTGCGGACCAAATAATGACAGAGCATCACGTCCAGTGCCTGACGAAACCATTGTCTCGCCGTAAGTTGCTACAAAGCCTGATTAGCGAACATGTAGAATCGCCACCGGTATTAAGCGCTCCAATTACGCCAAGCGAAGGGGACCGTTTACCTCTCACTGTACTAGCAGTGGATGACAACCCTGCAAACTTGAAGCTGATCTCTGCACTGCTCCGCGAACGAGTAGAAACCGTCACCGCCTGTAGCAATGGCCAGCAAGCGGTGAACCTGGCGACAGAGAAAAAGTACGATTTAATCTTCATGGATATTCAAATGCCACAAATGGATGGGGTGACCGCTTGTAAGCACATTAAAGAGTTGGAGCTAAATAAAGACACGCCAGTGATTGCGGTAACGGCACATGCCATGGCAGGGGAACGAGACCGCTTGCTCTCGGCAGGAATGGATGACTACTTGACCAAACCTATTGAAGAGCATGTGCTACAACAGGTTTTGGTTCACTGGAACCCAAATGCTTGTACAGAGAGCATTGGCAAAGTCGCCCCTTCATACGTTGATGAACCTGAAGGAAGCGCACCACAATCCGTTTCTTCGCCTCAGCAGGATGTGATTATTGATTGGCAAGCAGCCTTGAAACAGAGCGCGAATAAAGAGGATCTCGCTAAAGACATGCTACGCATGTTGATTGAGTTCATCCCTGAAGTAGAAGCAGTCGTTGACCAAGCTCTGGAGCAAGAAGATATCTCTCGTGATGACCTAATTCATGTCATCCATAAGCTGCACGGCAGTAGTTCATATTGTGGCGTTCCAAGACTGAAGTCACTCTGTGCGACGCTTGAGCAAGCACTGCGCTCAGGGATCAGTCTTGAGGAGGTTGAGCCTGAAATGTTCGAGCTGCAAGATGAAATGATTAAAGTAACAACAACCGCAAAGTTATACCTTGAACAGTGATCTATTGAAGAGAAACAAAAGCCAGAGCAAATGCTCTGGCTTTTTAGTATTTTGTTTAAGACTTACAAGCTAGGATTCAAAAATGACCGTCGCCACAGCGTAATGACGCTCATCGGAAATGGACAGGTGAATGTGGTTAACGCCCATCGCATCCGCTATTTGCTTGGCTGTGCCCGTCAATGCGAGCACTGGTTTTCCAAGCTCATCGTTCGAGATGGAAAAGTCGTGAAACGTGACCCCTTTTGCGATCCCTGTTCCCAATGCTTTTGAGGCCGCTTCTTTAACTGCAAAGCGCTTAGCAAGATAACGACCTTGCAGCTTAAGCTGTGAGAATTTGGCCATTTCTTCTTCTGAAAGAATCCGCTGAGCAAAAGGTTCACCACTACGAGCTAACGCTTTTTCAATACGCTCAATTTCTGCAATGTCGGTCCCTAACCCTATAATCGCCATCTAGATAGCCCTATGACTGGCGAGCCTCAATCATCAGTGCTTTCATGTCAGCAACCGCTTTATTTAAACCATCAAATACCGCGCGACCAATGATTGAGTGACCAATGTTGAGTTCGTAAATTTCTGGTAATGCAGCAATTGGTGCGACATTGTGATAAGTCAGGCCATGCCCGGCATTAACAATAATACCTAGGTCATGTGCATAACTCGCACCAGCAGCAATCTTCTTCAGTTCAGCTTGCTGTTCGTCTTCTGTCGTCGCATCTGCATAGTGGCCAGTATGTAGCTCAATAAACGGAGCGCCACACTTTTTCGCAGCTTCAATCTGTTGACGGTCAGCATCAATAAAGAGCGAAACTTTAATGCCGGCATCTGTCAACTTTTTCGTCGCAGCTTTAATTTTTTCAAGCTGCCCTACTACATCTAAGCCACCTTCCGTCGTCAGTTCTTCACGCTTTTCAGGCACTAGACACACAAACTCTGGTTTAGTTTGCAGCGCAATCTCAACCATTTCGTCCGTCACTGCCATCTCTAGATTCATACGCGTTTGAATGGTTTCACGCAGAATACGTACATCACGATCCAAAATATGGCGACGGTCTTCACGTAAGTGGATAGTGATACCGTCCGCGCCTGCACGCTCTGCAATTTCAGCAGCGTGAACAGGATCCGGGTATTTTGTACCACGTGCATTACGTAGAGTGGCAATATGGTCGATATTGACGCCTAAATAAATTGAGCTCATTTTCCGTTACTCCGTGCTCTGGGGGTCTGAATGAAAAATTCACGACTTTTTAAAGGTTTGCCGCCAAGATACGGCTTTAAGGCTATACGTGTAAAGCGTTTTGCCGCTTTTAGCTGCTCTTTAGTGACGAACCGCCGCTCACTGATAGCAATCAGTTCATTCCCTAAAAACGTTAGGTTATCGCGCCTAACCGAAGCAATAAACCCTTTCTGTTCCCGGTAACGATAGGTCATTTCTGGGTCGACGGGCTCGCCGGTACCTGCACAATGCAAAAAATCCACGCCATACCCCATCGCAGACAACAAGGCTAACTCAAAACGACGCAGTGCAGGCTCAGGGTTCTCGTTGTGCGCCAACTCGGTTAACGCATGCAAATAATCATGAAATAGTGCTGGCATCGGCACTTCAGCCATCAAAATACGGCCAATCAGTTCATTGACGTACATGGCTGAGTAGAGATTAATGCCCGTTAACGGCAAACCTAGGCTTATCGGCTCGGCTTGACGCAAAGTTTTCATTGAGCCTTTCCCCGACCATTTAAGTAATAGCGGGGTAAAAGGTTGCAATGCGCCTTTTAAGTTCGAACGCTTACTGCGCGCGCCTTTGGCCATTAAAGTCATTCGGCCATATTCCTCACTAAATACATCAAGGATTAAGCTCGATTCACTGTAAGGGCGTCGGTGCAATACAAAACAGCGCTGTAAACCTTCGGAAGACAGATTACTCATCTAAGTCATTGTGCCTAAAAAGTGTGAAATAAAAAATAAGGAGCCGAGCGGCTCCTTATTTTAATCGATACTGATTTTTCATCGATGTTGGAGCGAAGCACCTTCGCAGCCAAGATTATAAATCGTCTATATAACCCAACGATCGCAACGCTCGTTCGTCGTCTGCCCAGCCAGATTTCACTTTTACCCAGGTTTCTAGGTAAACTTTACGACCGAACAATTCTTCCATATCCAAACGCGCTTCGCGACCAATGGTTTTAATCTTCTCGCCGCCTTTGCCAATCACCATTTTCTTCTGACCATTACGCTCAACAAGAATCAAGGCATTGATGTGGAAACCGTCGGTTTCGGGGTTGTAATCAAAACGTTCAATTTCAACCGTTACTGAGTATGGCAGCTCTTCACCAGTAAAGCGCATCAGCTTTTCACGCACAATCTCAGACGCCATAAAACGCTGAGAACGGTCAGTCACGTATTCTTCTGGGAAGTGATGCGTTGCTTTAGGTAAGTGATTACGCACGTGCTTACGCAGTACATCAATGTTCTTACCTTGCTTGGCAGAGATTGGCACAACATCCACGAAGTCCATCTTCTTCGACATCTCCGCCATGTGTAGCATCACGTCGTTACGATCTTGTACGTTGTCGACTTTGTTTACACAAAGCACAACTGGGAAGTTCGATTTTTGAAGTTTGGTCAGCACCATCTCATCGTCTTTAGTCCAATGCGTACCATCGACTAAGAAGAACACAAGGTTTACATCACTCAATGACGAGTTAGCTGCACGGTTCATCAAACGGTTGATCGCACGCTTTTCTTCAATGTGAAGTCCAGGCGTGTCGACGTAAATCGCTTGGTAATCGCCGTCCGTATCCACACCCATAATACGGTGGCGTGTCGTTTGCGGCTTACGAGAGGTGATCGAAATCTTCTGACCCAAAATCTTGTTCAAAAGTGTCGACTTACCTACGTTTGGACGACCAACAATAGCAATAAAGCCACAGTGTTGGTTTTCTGGCGAGCTTGGCTCACCTTGTGATGCGAAAAACGCATCGATATCGAATTCGTTATCAGCCATTTGTTAATTGCTCAAGTGCTGTTTCAGCAGCCGCTTGTTCTGCCTTGCGGCGGCTGGTGCCTTTACCGATTACAGGCTTATCCACACCTGCTACTTCGCACTCAACCGTGAACTCTTGGTTGTGCGCTTCACCTTTAATATTAGTCACTGTGTAGACAGGCAGCGGTTTTCTTCTGCCTTGTAGGAACTCTTGTAGGCGAGTTTTCGGATCTTTCTGTGAAACGCCTGGTTTAATGGCTTCAAGGCGTGACTGATACCAACTCAGTACAATGCCTCGCACAACTTCAAGATCACTGTCTAGGTAAATTGCGCCAATAATGGCTTCAACCGCATCGGCTAAAATAGAGTCTCGGCGAAAACCGCCACTCTTCAATTCACCTGGACCTAATTTTAAATAATCTCCTAGATCGAATTCACGACCCAGTTCCGCCAATGTATGTCCGCGAACCAAAGTAGCACGCATGCGGCTCATGTCACCTTCGTTCACTTTTGGGAAACGATGGTACAGATCATCAGCGATGACAAAACTTAAAATTGAATCGCCCAGAAACTCAAGACGTTCATTGTGCTTACTGTTGGCGCTGCGGTGCGTCAGCGCCAAATTGATAAGCCCGGCATCTTGAAACTGGTAGCCGAGCTTTCTCTCTAGTTTATCAATTGGAGAATTCATACTC
Organism: Vibrio sp. Vb2131; assembly: GCF_033338535.1. Taxonomy (NCBI): domain Bacteria; kingdom Pseudomonadati; phylum Pseudomonadota; class Gammaproteobacteria; order Vibrionales; family Vibrionaceae; genus Vibrio; species Vibrio sp. Vb2131. The sequence continues at coordinate 51,280 of NZ_JAWOSW010000003.1, read as the reverse complement.
TCTCGATATTTGAATGGTTAGTGAATGCCACCGATGCGGTTAAAACGCACACCAGTTGGAATCCATGAAGGTAGAACACTATCTGCGCCACGATCAAACTCGAAGCTGATCCAGATCGCGACAGCTTTACCGACTAAGTTTGCTTCTGGAACAAAGCCCCAGTAACGGCTGTCAGCACTGTTGTCACGGTTATCACCCATCACAAAATACTGACCTTGTGGTACAACCCACTCTGTCGTTCCGCTGCGTGGGAAATATTGCTCCACGCGGTTACGCACAAGAGGGTTAACCAAAATATTGTGCTCAACGTTACCCAATTTTTCATCCAGTTGGATCATTGGAATACCGTTCGAGCTAAACTGACTTTCTTCAACATTGCTCAGTTTAACTGGCTTACATGCCGATTCGCCTTGGCTTTGCACGCAAAGCTGCTTATCACTTGAATAACGCACGATATCACCAGGTAAACCAACTACACGCTTAATGTAGTCCACACTTGGTTGTGGTGGGTATTTGAATACCACGATATCACCACGCTCAGGCTTACCAGTTTCCACTAGCTGAGTACGCCATACTGGGTCTTTTAGACCGTACGCGTACTTCTCAACTAAAATGAAATCGCCAACCAGCAAGGTAGGCATCATTGAGCCTGATGGGATTTGAAATGGTTCGTAGATAAAAGAACGTAATACTAAAACGAACGCGATCACAGGGAAAATAGAGACGCTATTTTCAACCCACCAAGGCTGACGCTCAACTTTTTGCAAGGTCACTGCATCCAAACCATTAGACGTCTGAGCTTGAATCTCAGCCAGTTTTTCCTGACGCTTTTTCGCGAAAACCAGCTTTTCCAATAGCCAAACCACGCCAGTTACCAAAGTCGCAATAACCAACATCAGTGAGAATGTATTCGCCATTAAATTCCCTTATCTAAAAATACGAAAGTGAAAGAGCCGAAACCCTTTCACTTATTTTAATATCTAACGTCTTAAGACCGACAAGTGTGAGACAAAGTTCAACTTTAGTCTTTACCTACGTGAAGGATGGCTAGGAACGCTTCTTGAGGCAGCTCAACGTTACCGATCTGCTTCATGCGTTTCTTACCTTCTTTCTGTTTCTTCAGAAGTTTCTTCTTACGACTTACGTCACCGCCGTAACATTTCGCAATAACGTTCTTACGCAACTGTTTTACCGTTGAACGAGCGATAATGTGGTTACCAATTGCCGCTTGGATTGCGATATCAAACATTTGGCGAGGGATGAATTCTTTCATCTTCTCTACCAACTGACGACCGCGAGTCTGAGACTGATCTTTGTGTGTGATCATCGCCAATGCATCAACAGTGTCACCGTTAAGAAGAACGTCTACACGTACCATGTTCGAAGCTTCAAAACGCTGGAAGTTGTAATCCAAAGATGCGTAACCGCGTGATGTTGATTTCAGACGATCGAAGAAATCCAGTACCACTTCAGCCATTGGAATATCGTAAGTCACAGCGACTTGGTTACCGTGGTAAACCATATCAACTTGACTGCCTCGCTTTTCAACACACAGTGTGATTACGTTACCTAGGTACTCTGAAGGCACAAGGATGTTACAACGCGCAATCGGTTCACGAATTTCTTCAATATCATTGATCGCTGGTAGTTTTGCTGGGCTATCAACATACAGCAGATCGCCATCCGTCTTCTCAACTTCGTAAACTACCGTTGGTGCTGTGGTAATAAGATCCAAGTCGTATTCACGCTCTAGACGCTCTTGGATGATTTCCATGTGCAACATGCCAAGGAAACCACAACGGAAACCAAAGCCAAGTGCCGCAGAGTTTTCTGGCTCGTAGAATAGCGATGCGTCGTTAAGGCTTAGTTTGCCTAGTGCGTCACGGAAGTTTTCGTAATCGTCGGAAGATACAGGGAACAGACCTGCGTAAACCTGAGGTTTAACTTTCTTAAAGCCAGGTAGCGGTTTATCACAACCATTCTTCGCTAGAGTCAGCGTATCACCAACAGGGGCACCAAGAATGTCTTTGATACCACAAACAACCCAACCTACTTCACCAGTACGAAGGGTATCGGTATCTACTTGTTTTGGCGTAAAGATACCAAGGCGGTCTACACCCCAAACTTGGCCCGTACTCATCACTTTGATCTTATCGTTCTTCTTCAGTTCGCCGTTTTTAATACGCACTAGAGAAACAACGCCAAGGTAGTTATCAAACCATGAGTCTATGATCAGCGCTTGTAGTGGCGCATCTGGATCACCTTCCGGTGCTGGAATCGCTGACACAATGTTCTCTAGAACGTCATCAACACCGATGCCTGTCTTCGCAGAACAGCGGGTTGCTTCCATTGCATCGATACCAACGATTTCTTCAATTTCTTCCGCTACACGCTCAGGATCGGCTGCTGGTAGGTCAATCTTGTTCAAGATTGGCACAACCTCTAGATCCATTTCGATCGCGGTGTAACAGTTAGCCAGTGTTTGAGCTTCAACACCTTGACCCGCATCCACAACCAATAGCGCACCTTCACAAGCCGCTAGAGAACGTGATACTTCATATGCAAAGTCAACGTGCCCCGGAGTATCGATGAAGTTCAGCTGATACGTCTCACCGTCTTTAGCGGTGTAGTTTAGCGTCACACTCTGAGATTTGATGGTGATGCCACGCTCACGTTCAAGATCCATAGAATCCAGAACCTGTGCGGCCATTTCACGATCGGTTAACCCGCCACAAACTTGGATTAGACGGTCTGATAGGGTCGACTTACCATGGTCGATGTGGGCGATAATCGAAAAGTTACGAATGTGCTTCATAGATTTAGGGTGACTAACTCTTTACAAATAGGGACAGTAAGAAACGCCATATACTGACGGCATTTCAATCAAGTTGGCAGATTCTACCGAATTTCGTTAACGGGCGCACGTAATTTAAAGTACATACCCAAATAACCTTTAGTGGAGGGGGACAGCACTTACTGGATTGGCTCTCCAAGTACCCGAACGAGGGTAACTTGGCGCTTGGATTCATCTTCTAACGGACGAGAAACACGTTTTGCGACCCACATTCCACCAGCTGCAAACAATACCGAAGCCAATATGATGATGCCTTCCCCGCCGGCTGTCAGTGGCGCTAATAGGAAGTGACCAAACATCGCACCGATAATCAAACCAAACAATGGCAGTAAATAAACCGCCATTGCTGATTTTATTAGGCTCGACTCAGGAAAACCAATCTCGACGACTTGACCTATTTTCACCGATTTATCCGTGCGCAGGTGCCAAGATAAACTCTTGTTACCAATGGCTTTAGTAACAACGCCCGTTCCACAGCTTTTCTGTGAAGAGCAACTACTGCAACTGGTCTGCTGTTCGCAACTTAAATCAATTTCGTATTGCTTGCCGCGACGATGCACGTCTGTCACGGTAGCCAACGCGGTCATCATTGTTATTTACTCTTTGTTACATTAAATGTGACAGATTGGGCGATACGCTGTGCTGTGGTCGGTGGAATGTCTCCTACAACAGAGATTTCATGTTGACCACTCACAAAACTGTGTAGCGTTCTTCTGCCTTGGCGAACCAACTGCCCTTTTAACGAATGCTCATCCTTGTTTGCTACGTAAACAGAGAAGCTAAACAGACCATCAGAATACAGCTGGCTCTCCACCATTTGGTTAGTAACGGCCATACGATAGCGGTTGAGCTCGTTCGGCTCGAAACCCTCAGGGATCCAACCAACCTGCCAATTACTGGTCCCAATATCGCCTTTTGGCATGGTGAGAACAGCAGGTAATTGAACATCTTGCAGGCCACTCATTAACTCTGCGATTTTTGGGTTTACCGTGTAAGAAATAGTGCGATATTGTTCAAGCATCTCACCATCGCGGTCCACAAGGTCGGCACGTAACGGCAATTTACTCTTCTCATCGATCCATAGTACGTATGAATAGCGCAGACCGTCTTTAGGAACAATACGCAGCACTTGTGTTGCCACACCAGCTTCACGAGCTCTACCCACTTTTACGTAGTCGTAATACAAGTTTAGCTCATCGATATTGGTGTTGAGCATAGGCATAGTCGGAGCGACCATTTTACCTGACTCGATGGTGAACGGTTCTAAACCCGTTTCGATATAACTTACTTCAGTTCCGCGACGAATCACTTCACGCACAGGGCCACTTAAGTAGACAAGATGAGCATATTGATCGTCACCATGCGTGGCATGACGATACAGCAACGGCTCAATGCTGTTCTTTTTGATAAGGATATAAGAGAGTTCGTAACTTAAATTCTTACTCGCCTCGCTCATTTGATGCAATAAAGCCTCCGCTGGCTTGTCACCAGCAAAGGCTTGAGAAGACATCATACTGAACAGAGCGCAAGCGCTGATCAGAAATTTTTTCATTCAATATCCGGATTCAGATTTGCATCTTGTTGAGATGCATCACTGTTAATTCGTAACTGCAATTCGTAGTCTCGCAGCATAGCATGAACACGCTTGCGCTGCTCTTGCATATTTGCCTCGCCTACAGAACGTTCTACAGACTCACGAGTCAAACTCACTGGTTCTGCGCTGCCAGCAAACGGAACCGTCTGCAATACAGGTAATTGATCTGCTTGCGGCGACATTGAATCGCTACCACCGTACTGCTGTACACCTAAAATAACAACAAGCGATACACATGCAGCAACAGCAACTTGACCAAACTGCGTCAACCAACCTGGCAAGTGACGTTTTGCTTTTTGCGGTTCTGGTTGCGACTCTTTTGGCGTATCCGCAATTGAGATAACATTTGCACTGTGCGAATCAAACGCACGGTGTGCAGGTTCATCTTCTAACGCTAACGCCACGCTTTCAGCAATATTCCACTCAGGTTTTGCTGGCGCTTCGCCTCGCATCACATCACCAATCAGGTGATAGTTCTGCCAAGCATCACGGCTCTCTTGGTTTTGCTCTAACTCTTGAATTAAAGCCTTATCAACCAATTCTCCATCCATGAGAGCTGAAAGTTTTTCTTTGTCAGCCATTATTTTCACCATAGTTATTACTTGTACTAGCGTTGCAAAAGAGGTCTGATTTTCTTTTCCACCGCCTCACGAGCACGGAAGATACGCGATCGTACCGTTCCTACCGGGCAATCCATCACTTCTGCAATTTCTTCATAACTCAAGCCATCGAGCTCTCGTAATGTCATTGCGGTTTTTAAATCTTCAGGTAAAGCTTCGATTGCACTGAACACCACCCGTTGCAATTCTTTGGACAACGTTAAGTTCTCAGGGTTCGATATTTCTTTAAGTGCACTACCTGTTTCGTAAAATTCAGCATCTTCAGCATCGACATCTGTCGCTGGAGGTCTACGCCCTTGAGCAACAATGTGATTTTTCGCAGTATTCACTGCAATGCGATACAGCCACGTATAAAACGCACTTTCCCCACGAAAGCTAGGGATAGCTCGGTAAGCTTTAATAAACGCTTCTTGTGCTACATCTGGTACATCGCCAGGATTACTAACGTATCTGGAAATAAGATTACATACCTTATTCTGGTACTTTGTTACCAACAGGTTGAATGCTTGCTTATCGCCATTCTGAACTCGCTCAATCAATACTTGATCGGTCAGCTGCTCGTTCATTCGAGCGGATACTCCTATTTGTTATGCCCCTACTCTTCTCAGATATGGGTACTAATTATGCAAAACGTAGTATTGACACCACTGCTTACTTGAGCACTATTGTGACCCTAACGTGAATGAGAAAGTTCCATGGTTTCTCAAGTTTTTTGTCATTGTTTTTTCACAATGTGATGTCTGTACCCAAATGACCACCGCTGCCTGACTTTAGTCTAAGTTTGACAAGCGAGCATCTTGGAGGGAAATGGGTATAATGAATGATCTCTGTCCCAGATTGTGCTGGGTCGGGCATGGAAAAGCAATGGCATTGACAAACTATTACTTTTCATTTGCATGGCTAATGGCTATCTGAACACCGCGTTACAAATTATAACTTAGGAAGCATGCTCATGCTCTGCATGAAAAAGAAGAGTGGCTCAGTCACCGCCGTAACACGGACGTCGATAGGTCTCCCAACTTAGCCCTTAGCGACAGATGTCGCGATAATGGAATGCACATGGTGTGCAAATAATACACAAGGTAACTTTGTTACCTTAGCTTGGGATTATAAAAGTTATATGAACACAAATCGTGAACATGAGTGTGATGTATTAGTGGTAGGGAGTGGCGCGGCAGGTTTGTCGTTGGCTTTGCGCGTTGCTAACCACTGTAAGGTGATGGTGCTGAGTAAAGGACCACGCAGCGAAGGGGCAACCTACTATGCTCAAGGCGGTATCGCTGCCGTATTTGATGAGTCAGACACCATTGATTCACACGTTGAAGACACGCAAATCGCCGGGGATGGTATTTGCGATGAGGAGACCGTAAGGTTCATTGCTGAGCATTCAAAAGAGTGTGTACAGTGGTTGATTGACGGTGGTGTCCCATTTGATCGTGAAGAAGATGACTCTGACGATGAACCTCGCTACCACTTAACTCGTGAAGGTGGTCATAGCCGTCGTCGTATTCTTCACGCGGCAGATGCGACAGGTATGGCGATGCAAACCTCCCTGCAAGATAACGCTCATAACCATCCAAACATTCATGTTCTCGAACGTCACAATGCTCTGGACTTAATCACCGAAGACAAAATTGGCGGTGATAAAAACAAAGTTATCGGTGCTTATATTTGGAACCGCAACGAAGAGCATGTCGAAACCGTGCGAGCCAAATTTGTGGTTCTCGCTACAGGTGGTGCTTCAAAGGTTTATCAATACACCTCTAACCCAGATGTGTCGTCTGGTGATGGTATTGCGATTGCTTGGCGTGCAGGGTGTCGTGTGGCGAATATGGAATTTAACCAGTTCCACCCTACGTGTTTATATCACCCAGAAGCACGTAACTTCTTGCTGACTGAAGCGTTGCGTGGCGAAGGTGCTTACCTGCGTCGTCCAGATGGCTCTCGCTTTATGCCGGATTTCGATGAACGTAAAGAGCTTGCTCCGCGTGACGTCGTGGCTCGTGCTATCGACTTCGAAATGAAGCGTTTAGGTGCCGACTGTATGTATCTCGACATCAGCCATAAGCCTGCTGACTTTATTACGAAACACTTCCCAACCATTTATTCACGTTTGATGGACTTGGGCATTGACATGACTAAAGAGCCAATCCCAATCGTACCTGCTGCACACTACACTTGTGGCGGTGTCATGGTGGATAGAAATGGCTGCACCGATCTGAAAAATTTGTATGCGATTGGTGAAGTTAGCTACACCGGGCTGCATGGTGCTAACCGCATGGCATCAAACTCACTTCTCGAATGCGTGGTTTATGCTTGGTCTGCGGCAAAAGATATTCTAAAACATCACACTAACGTTGAGCTACCTTCACAGGTGCCATGTTGGGATGAAAGCAAAGTAACCAATAGTGATGAAGAAGTGATCATTCAGCACAACTGGCACGAGCTTCGTCTGTTTATGTGGGACTACATGGGCATTGTGCGAACTGACAAGCGTTTAGAGCGCGCCTTACGCCGTATCCAACTGTTGCAACAAGAAACACACGAGTACTACAGCAATTTTCGAGTGTCGAACAACTTATTAGAACTGCGTAACCTTTTACAAGTAGCAGAGTTGATGGTTCGTTGTGCGATGCAGCGTAAAGAGAGTCGAGGTTTGCACTACACGCTTGATTATCCGAACCAACTGGAAAACAGCGGACCAACGATTTTGGTTCCAGCTAAACAGCTTTAACTCTACCAAGTAAACTATTACATCAGCAGGGAGCATTAGCTCCCTGTTTCATTTCCCATTGGCGTAATACCAAAGATAGTTGACGATACTGCTCATCGTCACAGCTATCACGCCAAATCGTAACACTACGGCCAGATTGCAATTGGAATGTTATCTTGAATGGTGATGCCGATGTATCGACTCGCTGTAAATGACCCTTTTCGGACTCAATATCTTCCGAGTATTCGCCATACTCAAGGGCATCAAACCTAACCGAGCCATCGCAGTGCACATACCAATGCCCATGACTTGTAGGTTGAACAAGGCCTTGGCTTGAGAGAGCCTTAACAATCAGTAATAACAAATAAGTCGATAATACGAGCGGAATGCTAGAGAAGATAACAGCCCAAGTCATCAATAAGAAAAGTACAACATTGAGGACTCGGGCAGTCAGAGAGGGAGAAGCAGTAAAATTAACGAACTTTGCTGAGGTTATGGGCGACAATTTTATCAACCATTGCTGCATGACCTAAATTTTCGCTACGGCCATGCCCCATTACCCAAGTAAACAGATCAGGATCATCGCATTCAAGTAAAGAAACAAAGTCACGCTGCTCTTGTTCACTCAGAGTATCAAAGCACTCTTCAAAAAACGGCATAATTACTACGTCAAGCTCAAGCATGCCTCGACGACAAGCCCATTTAATACGCGCTTTTTCTTCCGGAGTGTACATTCACTATTCCTTCATAGATGTCTTGTTGTTAGTGCGGAGTGTAACAAGGGATGTGCTACGTCACTAGTGTGCGGGTCACAATACGATAGTGAAAGCAGACAAATGTTGATTCGTAAATCGCTCCCCTAGTATCTCAAGGTTATTTGGGTATAACATAGCGGAAAAATATCTTCAAAAGGCATTGTAATTATGGAATGGCAAACTCGTTTTTCAGCATTACCTCTCTCAACTCAAGACGCACTTCCAGAGTTATCTATCTCACTGCTGGATAACTTCGGCATGATCACCATGATCGGTGATGATAAAAAATCATACTTACAAGGTCAGGTTACCTGCGATGTTGTTTCTTTAGAACAAGACCAATCAACACTGGGCGCACATTGTGATGCGAAAGGAAAAGTGTGGAGCGTGTTCCGCCTTTTCCATCATCATGATGGCTACGGCATGATCCAACCAAAATCGGCGATTGACGTAGAACTTAATGAAATAAAGAAATACGCTATTTTCTCTAAAGTAACGATTGAAGCTTCTGATGACGTTATCTTAGGTGTTGCTGGCGTCAAAGCCGACGAATTCATTTCAACAATGAGCAAGACAACTGGCAGCGTTCGCCCAGTTGACGGTGGCACAGCAGTGCAAGTTGCACAAGATCGCTGGTTACTGATATTAAGTGCGCCAGAAGCACAGCAAATCGTTGAAACTACCGACGCTGTCTTTACGACAAATGAGCTTTGGAATCGTTTCGATATTGAGGCAGGTTTACCATTTGTCTCTGCATCCGCGCAGAATGCTCACATTCCACAAGCACTTAACGTGCAAGCTTTAGGAGGCATAAGCTTCACAAAGGGCTGCTACACGGGACAAGAAACGGTAGCACGAGCGAAGTATCGCGGTACCAATAAACGTGCGATGTATATCGTAAAAGGTGCAACTTCTGCTCCATTCAGTAACGAACCAATTGAGCTCGAACGCAGCGTAGGTGAAAACTGGCGTTCAGTAGGTGCTTTATTAAATCACTACCAGTTCAGTGACAATCACGCGATTGGCCTGATCGTGCTGCCTAATAATCTCGATGAGGACACTCGTCTTCGTTTGGTTGCGCAACCAGAATGTGAATGGACAATCGAATCACTGCCTTACAGTCTTGATGATGAGTAATACAATCAATACTCCTTTGATGCAATTTCTCACAGACCAACACATTCCGTTTCGTCTGTTACCGCATCAAAGACCAGCAACCACCATTGAGGATGCCGCGCACCAACGCGGCATTCGCCCCTCTCAAATGGTGAAAGCAATCTTGCTACGAGACATGGGTAATCAATATGCACTCGCCTGTGCGCCAGGTGATCGTAGCGTTGATCCCAAAAAAGTGCGCTCGTTACTGAAATGTCGCCGGATGACTTGTGTTGATCAAGCCGATGTTGAGTCCATCACTGGTTACAAAATTGGTACTGTCACTCCTCTGCTACTAAAACGTCATATGCCAATCGTGTTCGACCCTAGCTTACTAGAAGAACAGGAAGTCACGATCAGCAGTGGCGATCGCATGGCTGGACTGGCGCTTTCTATCCAAGATCTTATCCAATTGTGTCAGCCGACCGTAGCTGAGATCTGTCGTTAATCGTCTAAAAACAATGTAATGACACGTAGTGTTTCTATCACTGCGTGATCTCGCTCATATCTACAAAAATAGACATGAGAATTTTTAATCACATATAAAACATAAATAGTCACAAAGATAAAACTCGTATATGCTGAATTTGTTGGTTAAGTTTCAAACAAGCACTTAACCAATATAAAGTGAGTCAGCTAGCTGAGTGACAGCATTCATGCAGTTAGTTATCCACTTTTGTGTAATGCATCTGTGACTATTCGCCCGCTGAAGCGGGCTTTTTTTTACGTGGAACTTTTTCTCTTTCATTTCCTCTAATCGTTAGAACGTAAAGTGTGTTACGCGAAGCACGACCTTAATAGAAACAACTAGCAAACAACCGTTTTCGTTCTATTCTTAATTCTGTAACAAAACTATTGCTTAATGCGTCACGTAAAAAGGAGTGTATTGGGTAAGGGTTCCTTTAGAGAGGTTATTTTCGGGGTAATCCTCACGCTATTTAAGAGATGACACTGTCAAATTGTCTAAGACAACACAATTCTCTGACGCAACACCCTACATCTGTATTTAATACTATTGCTGTCACAATAATTTTCGCGTCCAGAACGTAGAATACCTAGGCTAGGTTAGATAAAAGGAAAGTAAATATGAGACTGTTTAAGCGCTATACACCAAGTATGATTGCTAAACATATAAGTCGTCTTTTTAAAGGAAGAATTTATATTTACGGGGTCGGTAGATTCGAGTTTGATAACGGTAAGTTAATACTGCCGGAGAAAGCAGAGCAACGCCATTTCCGAGCGGTCAAAGAGATCAATCAAGAAATAATGAAACTCCGATGCGCATATGCTTAGCAAGATGTTGATAAAACAAAGGCTGGATTAACCAGCCTTTTGTGTATTTGAAGTTCGCTTTGCACTTACTGACGCGCTAGATCCGGCAAGTGTCCCTTTAAACCAAGCGCGCGCTTCATGATCTCATCTTTCGCTCCCGGCAGTTGCCCCGCTAAACTTAAGCCAATGCCACGAACGAGCTTCTTAGCTGGGTTCTCGCCAGAGAACAAATCTCGAAACCCTTGCATAGTAGCGATCATCTTTGCCGCTTCCGCTTTTCGCCAACGCTCGTAGCTTCTTAGGTTGCGTTTACTACCGATATCTTGTCCCTGCTTCCAAAGTGCTAACACCTCTTGAGCAAGACTGGCCGCATCTAATAAACCTAAATTCACACCCTGCCCCGCTAATGGATGAATGGTATGAGCTGCATCACCAACCAGCGCGACTCGCTCGACAACAAAATCTCGCGCATAGCGCATTTTCAAAGGAAACGCAGCACGCTCTCCCACTACTTCACATAGACCAAGTCGAGCATCAAACTCACTCGTCAACGCTTTATTGAAATCATGTTCACTCATTGCCACTAACTGCTCTGCTCGATTTGGCTCCGTGGACCAAACAATAGAGCACATATCTGGTTGCGACATTGGCAAAAATGCCAACGGTCCGTGAGGAGTAAATATCTGGCGCGCAATGCTGTTGTGTGGCATGGCAGTTTTGACATTCGCGACCAAAGCATGATGACCATAGTCCCAATGCGTTAATGGAATATCCATTTGATGGCGAAGCCACGAATTCGCCCCATCGGCTCCGACCACTAATTTAGCGGTCATGGCTTGGCCATTATCGAGCGTCAGCCAGCTTTCTTGCTCACCGACCGCGAGAGTCGCGCAACGTGCAGGCATAAACATAGTGACGTTATCGAGCTTTTGGACTTGTTCAAGCAGTGCAAGTTGAATCACACGATTCTCAACAATATGCCCTAAATCAGGTTGTGCCATACTTTGTGCATTAAATTCAATGCTGGCAAAGCTATCTTGTTCCCATACTTCCATGCCATGGTAAGGCGAAGCTCGGCGCTGTTCTATGCCCTGCCAAGCACCAAGTTTACGCAAAATCGTCTCACTAGAGCGGCTCAACGCAGACACACGAACATCGGGTAATTCTTTCAACGAATCATCTGGCACTTTACCTTCAATAATGGCGACACGCAGATCACTGTCTTTGAACGCGGCAGCAAGTGCCAACCCAACCATCCCTCCGCCGATGATGGCGATATCTACACTTTGCATCATTGCTTTTTATTACCTAATTCAGTGCGGCCGTTCATCGTTTTACCAAGCCAAGAGTATGGCGTAGTAGCGGCTGCTTAAAAATAGAAAGGTTATCCATCGCTGCTAAGGCAGTATTTCGGCCAATTCGCATCGCGGGTAAATCATTTGAAAAAACATGCACCAAGGCACTGGTTAGCCAAATAGTTTCGCTTCGATCTGCTTCTCTACGTTGACTAAAGCGCATCAGGCCTTGATAAAGACCCACATCCTCACTTTGCTGCACAATTTCTTCTGCTAGTGAGACTACATCGCGAATACCGAGATTAAAGCCTTGTCCAGCTATCGGGTGCAGCGTTTGCGCCGCATTTCCAACAATCGCAAAGCGATGTGAAATATTTTGCTTTCGATGACGAAGAAGTAATGGGTAACTTGCACGACGCCCCACTTTTTTCATCGCGCCTAAACGCCAACCAAAATCGTTCTGTAAATGCTGGAGAAATGCTTGATCAGATAACTCAAGAACGGCTTGGGCTTCTTCAGGGTGCAAACACCAAACTAAGGACATTCGATTGTCACTCATTGGCAATAAAGCAACAGGGCCATTTTCAGTAAAACGTTCAAAGGCTCTACCTTGATGAGGTTCTTGAGTCACAATATTGGCAATGACAGCCACTTGTTCAAAATCTTGCTCAGAAATTTCTAGACCAATTTTCTGACAACAGGTCGAAACAGCACCATCTGCAGCTACCAACAGTTTTGCTTCAAGTTGCTCACCACTTTTCAACGTCACATGGGTACAGTTTTGCTCGCGCTCGATATCGGTAACGGAGTCAGGACAAAACAGCGTAATTGATTCGCTGCTGTCTAATAATTCTTGATATACACGCCCAACATCGGCTAATTCTACAACATACCCTAGAGCTTCAACCCCAACCTCTTGCTTGGTAATCTCCGTCATCCCAGCATGAGAACGGTCAGAAACGTGGATATGTTCAATGGGGGTGACAAACGGTTCTACTGACGTCCAGAGCTGTAGTTGACGCAACAGATTGACAGTACCGTAAGACAATGCGATTGAGCGAGAGTCAAAACCAGGATGCATATCTGATTGTGCTTTAAAAGGCTCAACGACTGCAATGCGGAGCTTTCCCTGAGACAAATGGTCAATCGCCAATGCTAACGTTGCACCAGCCATGGCACCACCAGCAATGACTACATCATATTGCTTCATACTAACCTCTGGACAGTCTACGATTAGTGAATAGTAGGTTTTTTGTCGCTGCTTTCAGGACGAACACCAAATTCAGCATGAATCGTTAGTACGCAAGCTTTGATGTGCTCAATCACTTGCTCTAGCAATTGCGCTTGTTCACCAAGATCGTCATCTTCATCGATGCCTAATTTGGCAATCTCTTCTAAGTCAGCCAGTGCTTCTTTAGCGTCATCAGATGCTTTATTAAGAGCAACGCCTGCTAGACCTAGCCCAGAAATAAAGTGGTTTACAAAGTCGGACACACTGTCGGCTAATACGAATAAGCCTTCTTCGCCCGGCTCATCTGGCAATAATAAAGACAGCTCCATCGACGTGCCAGTTAGTTCATTGACAGTAACAGTGAATACGCTTTGAGCAAAAGCTAGCGCGGTAGAAGGCCAACCCATACCATCATTGGTGTAGTCAAACAGAATAGGCTGCCAAGTTTGATCATTGATCGCCAATCCACCACTTAACATGCCGACAAATAAGCCATGTAATTCCGCAGGTGTTACTGCTAGGCTTGCAGATTGCAGTTCAGCAGCAATAGATTGGTATTCAGGAAGGGTGATTTCACTCATAACTTGGCTCATTCTTGCGTAATAATGTATTGGTATATCCTACCATCAAGGTTAGTGGTCTGAAACGGCTATCAAATTCAATTTTGGACAGCATTTGTTCAATTTGCCCAATTCCTGTGTGATCTCGTCATCATTTCTCTTTCTGTGATGGGAAATGCTTGAATCTTAATAGCGGTTTTCCTATAGTTTGCTCCTCGGTAGTTGTATGAAGCAACACCTTAGATAGCGCGAATATAGAGTTTATTCATCATGAGCAATCAAGCGATCGACGTTGAAATATTAGGCAAACTTACACGAGTGAATTGTCCGACAGGACAAGAAGAGTCTCTTGTTGCAGCGGCAAAAGATCTGGATCGCCGATTGAAAGAAATGAGCGAACGTACTAAGGTAACCAATGAAATCCAACTGCTGACCTTTGCTGCATTGAATATTTGCTATGAGTTGCACACCAAGTCATACGAATCCAATGGTCAACAGCAAGAAATTACTGAGCGAATGGAAAAGCTCACCGCGTCTTTAGAGAACGCACTAAGCAAAGTTACGCAAGGACAGCAGTAAATACAAAATTTACCCTGGGGTGTGCGTCAGCAGGATTTAAGTCCCTGAGCCGATAAGCAATACCTAAGGGTTAGTATTTGGTAACTATTGAGCAAGCTCGGCATGCACCGAGAAGCCTACGGTTGTCATTGCTGATCCGCCTTGAACCAGCTGGTTCAAGGGCCACAATCCTCAACGGCACCCTGGGGTATTCTCTCTATGTCAGACCTCTCTCGACAAGACTTCCGCAAACTGATTCGTGAAAAGCGCAACGCTCTGTGCAGTGATACACAATACCAAGCGGGAATCGACCTTATTACTCAATTTTCCCAACTTCCTGAAATCGAGCAGGCGCAACATATTGCCATCTACCTTTCTGCAGACGGTGAGCTTGATACTAAACCGCTCATTGAATGGTTATGGCAACAGGGAAAATCGGTTTATCTGCCCGTCATCCATCCCTTTTCTAAAGGTCAGTTACTGTTTCTTCAGTATATAAGTGATGAACAGCTCGTCTACAACAAGTACGGCATCTTAGAGCCCAAGCTCGATATCAGACACCTCAAACCCGTTCGCCAGCTTGATTTAATCTGCACGCCTTTAGTTGGGTTCGACAGCATCGGACACCGCTTAGGCATGGGCGGAGGGTACTACGATCGTACTCTGTCACGTTGGTTTATAACTGGAGAGGGTGCTAAACCTGTCGGTATCGCTCATGACTGCCAACATGTAGAACGCTTACCAATTGAAAGCTGGGACATTCCATTGCCTAAGATCGTGACCCCAAGCCAAATATGGCAATGGGAAAGTGACAAGTAAGCCGCTATAATCACGCCCGCAAACGTTAACGAACATCTATTCAGGAGATTGGCATGACTCAAGATGAAATGAAAAAAGCGGCTGGTTGGGCAGCACTAAAATATGTTGAGAAAGGCAGCATTGTCGGTGTTGGTACTGGCTCTACCGTGAATCACTTCATCGATGCACTAGGCACTATCAAAGATGATATTAAAGGTGCAGTGTCTAGCTCTGTCGCTTCAACTGAGCGCCTTAAAGAGCTTGGTATTGAAGTATACGAGTGTAACGATGTAATGAAGCTGGATGTGTATGTTGATGGCGCAGATGAGATCAACCCAGCACGTGAAATGATCAAAGGCGGCGGCGCGGCTCTGACTCGTGAGAAAATTGTCGCAGCAATCTCTGATAAGTTCGTATGTATCGTTGACGGCACTAAAGCAGTTGACGTACTTGGCCAGTTCCCATTGCCTGTTGAAGTAATCCCAATGGCACGCTCTTACGTGGCTCGTGAATTGGTAAAACTAGGTGGTGATCCAGCTTACCGTGAAGGCGTTGTGACTGACAACGGCAACGTGATTCTGGATGTGCACAATATGCAAATTACCAACCCGAAAGAAATGGAAGACAAAATAAACGGCATCGCTGGTGTGGTGACTGTGGGTCTTTTCGCTCATCGTGGTGCAGACGTAGTGATCACTGGCACACCAGAAGGTGCAAAAATTGAAGAATAAATAACAGCCCAAAATGAACCTATCTGGTTCACTTTTCTGTTATTTCATTACATACGGTGCTGAAAGGCACCGTTTTTTATTCCTTTCTATAAGAAAATTATCTCTTATTCCGTAATTTTCTTACCCAAAGCAATTTTTTTTTGTTACTTTATTGAACAGAAGACGCACAGGGAAACGTTTGTCTTCCTACAAAACTGTTAATTATCCCCTTTTTAATAGTTTTGTCCAATGTGCGCCACATTAGCCCACCTTTCCATTTTAAGGACGAGAAAAAATGGCCAAAGTTTCACTGGAAAAAGAAAAGATTAAGATCCTCTTGTTAGAGGGACTCCACCCTTCTTCAGTTGAAGTTCTTCAAGCAGCTGGTTATACCAACATTGAATACCATAAAGGTTCCCTTCCGGAAGAAGAACTAATTGAAGCGGTAAAAGACGTGCACTTCATTGGTATCCGCTCCCGTACGAACCTATCCGAAGAGGTAATCAATGCGGCGAACAAGCTGGTTGCAATTGGCTGTTTTTGTATTGGTACTAACCAAGTAAACCTAGATGCAGCAGCAAAACGCGGTATTCCTGTCTTTAATGCACCATTCTCTAACACTCGAAGCGTGGCAGAGCTTGTACTTGGGCAAATCCTTTTACTAGTGCGTGGTATTCCTGAAAAGAATGCACTTGCACATCGCGGTATTTGGAAGAAAAGTGCAGACAACTCTTACGAAGCTCGTGGTAAGTGCCTTGGCATTATCGGATACGGTCACATTGGTACGCAGCTTGGTATTATTGCCGAAAACTTAGGTATGCGCGTTTACTACTACGATATTGAGAACAAACTGTCCCTTGGTAATGCGACGCAAGTACATACCATGAGTGAACTATTGAACAAATGTGATGTGATTTCTTTGCACGTTCCCGAAACACCGGAAACGAAAAACATGATGGGTGAAGCTGAATTTGCTCGAATGAAACCAGGTTCCATCTTTATCAACGCGGCACGTGGCACCGTTGTGGATATTCCTGCACTTTGCCATAGCTTAGAAGCTGGTCACCTTGCCGGCGCTGCAATTGATGTATTCCCAACTGAACCAAAAACAAATGCTGACCCGTTCGAGTCTCCTTTACAAAAATTCGATAACGTCATTCTCACTCCACACGTTGGTGGTTCAACGCAAGAAGCACAAGAGAATATCGGCTTAGAAGTGGCGGGCAAACTGGCTAAGTACTCTGATAACGGATCGACACTTTCAAGCGTAAACTTCCCTGAAGTGTCATTGCCAGAACACAGTGGTGAGTGCTCTCGTCTGCTTCATATCCACAAGAACCGTCCTGGTATCCTAACTCAGATCAACACCATCTTTGCTGAAGAAGGCATTAACATTGCCGCGCAGTACCTACAAACAGCCGCTGAAATAGGCTACGTAGTGATCGACGTTGAAACTGAACGAGCAGAAGAAGCTCTAACAAAGCTCAAAAACATTGAAGGCACAATCCGTGCTCGTATCCTTCACTAAACAGTGAAACAGAAACGACAAAGGCAGGGGTTATGACTCCCTGCCTTTTGCTTTTTACTGTTTGCTAAGCCTTACTTTAGCTTATAAATGACATCGACTTGATCGCGAATGATCATAGTTGAATCTTGGTAGCTATTCGCTCCTTCTTTACTATCCATCGCCATTGAACGCATTAACACAGGCTGAACGTGCATCTGTCTGTAATTGATCTGCCATACATCGCCCAACTTTTTCTCAAAACCAGTCGCTAATGACCCTGCTTTTTCTCTTGCGTCCTTAATCGCAGCCATTCGTGCCTTTTGCTGATACTCGACTTGGTTGCTTACCTTAAGTTGAATATTATCAACCTGATTAATTCCCGCTTCTAACGCCATATCTAGGTATTGGTTAAGGTTTTTCAGATCCGTCACCGTGACATCAATACTGCGAGATGCTCGATACCCAACAAGTTCTGCTTTTCCTGATTTAGGGTAATGGTACTGAGGAGCAAGGTATAAATTCGAGCTAGTAATATTGTCTTTTGACAAGCCGGCATCCGACAAGCTTTTTAGAAACTCTTCAACGGTTTTATCTACGGACAATTTCGCTTGTTCGGCCGTCATTGTCGTATCGACTACTTTTACAGAAAACGTAGCCATATCAGGTGTGGCCGTCACTTCGCCATACCCCGTTGTCGTAACATGAGCAAACTCTGGCGTATTCGCCAAAACTGAAGCACTGGTAAGGCTGAGTGCTGAAGCCAGCAAAAATGAATACAATTTCATTCAATAAATCCATCCATACAAAATTAAGTACTTAATCTCAGATTCCAACATCACTATCATGGCTGAGAAAGCGTGTGGTTTCATAATAGAAACTTCCGCCGATTATCCAAGCACCCATAGTGACTTCTAACACAACTTTGACTATGTAACATTGGCGTAATTTTTAAACAAAACACACTAAGTTAACGATATGCAGCTCTGACAAACTTATTGAGGTAGATGCTGCTGCGCATACCCCACTATTGCGTGTGAGATTTCTTGTAATACCCCAGTTTCTAACTGCCAGTGGTGCCAATAAATCCGATGGGACATTAAAAAACCTGGAGTCACATCAACCAACACACCTCTGTCTAATTCGTCGGTAATTTGCAAGCGGGGGATCAAGCAATAAGCAACACCAGCTAACGCCACTTTTAGAAACGCTTCAGAACTACTGATGTTGTGATGAATAACGCTGTCAGGATTGACGTTAAAATGCTCGGTAAGAAATGTTTTATGTAGATCATCATATTGGTCATATGAAACGGCCGGTGCTTTTGCCAATGTCTGATTATTTACGCCTTTAGAAAAATAACGCTGATAGAACTCTGGGCTCGCGACACAAACATAATCGATGCGACCTAAATAGTCTGCTCTGCATCCGGGGATTGGCTGGGACTCCAAGCTGATCGCTCCTGTCACTTCGCCACTTTTGAGTTTTTCAATAGAGCGGTATTCACCATAGATAGTCAGTTTTAGTTCAACTTGACGCTGCTTCATAACATTTTGCAGCGCTGGCAGTAGCCATGTTGCAAGGCTATCTGCATTAGTCGCTAAAGAGAGTTGCACAGGTCGCGTACTGGTATCATTCTTTAGTTCGGGGAGAATTTCATGCTCTAGCAAGCGTACTCGCCGATAAAGACCCAACAATTTTTTACCAATTGGCGTTGGCTTAGGTGGCTGGCTTCGAATTAAAACAGGCTGCGCGAGAAACTTCTCTAACTGCTTGATACGTTGAGAAATGGCGGATTGAGAAACAAATAAATGCTCAGCAGCACGCTCAAAGCTACCCTGATAAACTATAGCGTCTAATGCCTCAATCCATTTGTAATCTAACCCTCGCATACCTTCCCTCTCACTCCAGATCAAACGCCTCCCGTTAAATTAGTCTATCTAATGTAAGATTAAAATCATTAATTACACTTATTTAGATAAACACTTTATCTTTCCCCTTTCTGTAAATGTATTTGTTATTTTGAAGTGAGGTGAAGTGTGAGCTTGTGGGTTCTATTGCAAGGTTTTGGTTTAGGAGCATCAATGATCATTCCGATCGGGGCGCAAAATGCGTATGTTTTGAATCAAGGCATAAAGCGTAACCACCACCTAACAACCGCCACTATTTGTAGCGTGCTAGATATGATTTTCATCTCTCTAGGTATCTTTGGTGGTGGTGCAATTCTGTCTCAAAATGAAATCTTACTGACGTCGGTGACACTTGGTGGTATTGCTTTCTTGAGCTTCTATGGACTGCTCTCGCTAAAAAGTGCTTTTAAGCCAGAGAGTGAATCGGAATCAAAAGGGGAGATCGTAGCTCGAGGTCGTCGAACGGTTATTCTAGGTGCGTTAGCTGTCACTGTGCTTAATCCGCACTTATATTTAGATACAGTCGTTATTCTAGGTTCGATCGGTGGACAATTTGAAGGCCATGATCGCATTGCTTTTGCACTAGGTACGATTATGGCTTCCTTTGTTTGGTTCTACACTTTATCGATAGGAGCAGCCAAACTAGGTCCAACACTCTCTCAACCAAAAGTGAAAAAAAACATCGACATTGCAATCGCAATGATGATGTTCACAATAGCGTATATCTTAGCGAGTGAGCTTATTGATAAGTATTGGTAATCACCAGGTAGTAAGGCAGCAAAGACATGGAGTCACTAAAACATATTTATAACAACAATAGAGAGCGATTCAACGCGCTCTCTATTCCTTTTCGGGAATGGCAGCACGAAGCCATCTTAGACTTTGAGACAGATATACGCATTGCGAGAGAGCTTGGTTGGACGGGTACGCATACCAAAAGCCTCTTTTTAACACTCAAAGGACAAGGTTACGCGGTTTATCTGACAGATAAGGACTCGCGCCTCGATGCCAAGCAGATTAAAGCGATTACAGGTAAACGTCCCTCTATTTGTAATGATGATGAAATGGTCGAAGTGTTAGGTTGCGTACCCGGCGCGGTTTGCCCAATAGGCTTACCGGAATACATCACTATCATTGTTGATACCAATCTCTATCAACATCAAGAGTTGCTCTATACGCCTGGCTTACCTGAGTTCACATTTGGATTTGCAGGTAAACATCTAAAACGCCTCTTACTTGCTGGTCATCACACCCTTTACGAAATATAAAAAAGCGAGGCCTATTGGCCTCGCTTTTGAATATCGACTGCTTTTGATTAAGCGTCGACTTTGTTCAGGTGAACATCCATTTGTGGGAATGGAATCTCGATACCATTTTCATCCAATGCTTCTTTAATACCTTGCATTGCATCAAAGTATACGCCCCAGTAATCTGCAGTTTTCACCCATGGACGAACCACAAAGTTAACTGAAGAGTCTGCTAACGTAAGTACACCAATTGTGATATCTGGGTCTTTCAAGATACGTGGATCTTTCTCTAGCGTCTCACGAATCACTTTCTTCGTTAGTTTAAGGTCTGCTTTGTATGAAACACCAATCACTAGGTCGACACGTCGTGTCGCATGGCGAGAGTAGTTAGTAATGGCACCGCCGATAACTGAAGAGTTAGGCACAACAACCATTTTGTTGTCTGGTGTTTTTAGAACGGTTTGGAAGATTTGAATTGCTTCAACACTACCCGCTACACCACCGATTTCTACGTAGTCGCCTGATTTGAATGGACGGAACGCAACAATAAGTACGCCTGCTGCAAAGTTTGATAGTGAACCTTGTAGTGCAAGACCAACAGCAAGACCTGCCGCACCAATCACAGCAACAACAGAAGCGGTTTGAACTCCTAATCGACCAAGAGCCGCGATTAGCACGATTACAAATAGCAAGTAACGAACAAGACCGTGAATAAATTCAACGACGGCCTTATCCATGTTTTTCTTTTCTAGTACTTTAGAAACACTACCAGCGACTGCCTTAACGATAAGATTACCGATAAACAGAATAAGCACCGCAGAGATAATGTTCACACCGTACTGAACCAGTAGATCTGAATTGTTTGTCAGCCAAGTTTCAGCCTGAGTTAGACCATCCGTTAAAGTGGTATCGATACCCACCGATTCACCTGCCATAATTCTTATCCTCAAAAATAAAGAGATATAAATCCAATTGCCGTTAATTTATGAACCTTGTTTTTTAAAGGCTCTTTTCTAAAACAACATCCCTATTGCTCCACTGAACAGTGTCAGATTTTTGGCACAATATCCCAACTCTGACTTTTTTCAAAGTCAGAGTTTCGCAAAGATATGCAAAACAAGACTTTATCAGAGCTTTCTGACACTGACTTGTTACAGGTTACGCAATGCACTCTGATTTCGCCACTCTTAAGACTGATATTCCCATGTTTTCTTTAAAAAAAACGTTAAAGGTGAGATATCTCACTAGCAAATACAACCTAACGCATAAAAATATCGGGAGAAAGCAGAGGGGAAGAAAATGATAGACATAAAAAAACCCGCTCAAAGAGCGGGTTTTTAAGTAACTTAATCAGTAACGATTATAGTACGTCAACTGCGTTAAGGTCAGCAAATGCTTGCTCTAGACGAGTAACCATTGAAGCTTGGCCTGCACGTAGCCATACGCGTGGATCGTAGTACTTCTTGTTTGGTGCATCTTCACCAGTTGGGTTACCGATCTGGCCTTGTAGGTAATCGTGGTTTTCAGCTTCGAACTTACGGATACCATCCCAAGTAGCCCACTGTGTATCAGTATCGATGTTCATTTTGATTACACCGTAGCCGATAGATTCACGAATTTCTTCTAGAGAAGAACCTGAACCGCCGTGGAATACGAAGTTTAGAGAGTTCGCTGGAAGACCGAATTTCTCAGAAACGTGCGCTTGAGAATCACGTAGGATAGTTGGAGTTAGTACAACGTTACCTGGCTTGTATACGCCGTGTACGTTACCGAAAGATGCTGCGATAGTGAAACGGTGGCTGATTGCGCTTAGTTTCTCGTATGCGTATGCAACGTCTTCTGGAGAAGTGTATAGCTCAGACGCATCCATATCAGAGTTGTCAACGCCGTCTTCTTCACCACCAGTACAACCTAGTTCGATTTCTAGAGTCATGTTCATTTTAGCCATGCGCTCTAGGTACTTAGCAGAAATTTCGATGTTCTCTTCTAGAGACTCTTCAGAAAGGTCGATCATGTGAGAAGAGAATAGTGGCTTACCAGTTTGCGCGAAGTACTCTTCACCAGCGTCTAGTAGACCGTCGATCCAAGGAAGTAGTTTCTTAGCTGCGTGGTCAGTGTGTAGGATTACTGGAACACCGTAAGCTTCAGCTACAGCGTGAACGTATTTCGCACCAGCAACAGCACCTAGGATTTGAGCTTCTTGACCTTCAAGTTTTAGACCTTTACCAGCAAAGAAAGCAGCGCCACCGTTAGAGAACTGAACGATAACTGGAGCTTTAACTTTTGCAGCTGCTTCAAGTACTGCGTTTACAGAGTCAGTACCCACACAGTTTACTGCTGGAAGTGCAAAGCTGTTTTCTTTTGCAACTTCAAATACTTTCTGAACGTCATCGCCAGAGATAACACCTGGTTTTACGAAGTCGAAGATCTTAGACATGGATGTAATCCTATTTATCTGTCGTTTTTAAACAAAACTTGTTAAGTTGAAAATCTTGCAAACGTTTGCTCACAACTGAGGCTATTCTAGCAGAGTTCCTCACACGTTGCAGCAAACAAGAAAGCGGGAGAATCACTCCCCCGCTTTGCTTTAATTACTTAGCGCGTGCTTCTAGCATTTCTACTGCTGGAAGAACTTTACCTTCTACGAACTCAAGGAAAGCGCCGCCGCCAGTAGAGATGTAAGATACATCCGCTTTGATACCGAACTTGTCGATAGCTGCTAGCGTGTCACCACCGCCTGCAACAGAGAAGCCTTCAGAAGCTGCGATAGCTTCAGAGATACCTTTAGTACCTGCTTCGAAGTTCTTGAATTCGAATACGCCTACTGGACCATTCCATAGGATAGTCTTAGCGTTTTTAAGGATTTCAGCTAGTTCAGCTGTTGAATCTGGACCAAGGTCGAAGATCATGTCGTCGTCTTGTACTTCAGAAACGTGCTTAATTTCAGCTTCTGCGTTCTCGTCGAATGCTTTCGCACATGCAACGTCAGTTGCTACTGGAATTGCACACTCGTCCATTAGCTTCTTAGCTGTTTCAACTAGGTCTGCTTCGTATAGAGACTTACCAACGTTGTGGCCAGCAGCTGCGATGAATGTGTTAGCAATACCACCACCAACAACGAGTTGGTCAGCGATTTTAGATAGAGACTCAAGAACCGTTAGCTTAGTAGAAACTTTTGAACCACCTACGATAGCAACCATTGGACGAGCTGGCTTGTCCATTGCTTTGCCTAGCGCTTCTAGTTCGTTCGCTAGTAGAGGACCAGCACATGCTACGTCTGCGTGCATACCAACGCCGTGAGTAGATGCTTGAGCACGGTGAGCCGTACCGAATGCGTCCATTACGAATACGTCACATAGTGCTGCGTATTTCTTAGATAGCTCTTCGTCGTTTTTCTTTTCGCCTTTGTTGAAGCGAACGTTTTCAAGAACAACAAGTTCACCCGCATTTAGCTCTAGGCCATCTAGGTAGTCTTTTGCTAGCTTCACTTCGCAATCTAGTGCGTCGTTTAGGTAGTTAACAACTGGTTGTAGAGAGAACTCTTCAGCGTATTCACCTTCAGTTGGGCGACCTAGGTGAGACGTAACCATTACTTTAGCGCCTGCTTCTAGGCAGTGCTTAATAGTTGGAAGAGATGCGATGATACGTGCATCCGAAGTTACTTTACCGTCTTTTACTGGCACGTTTAGGTCAGCACGGATAAATACACGTTTACCTGCAAGATCCAGGTCAGTCATCTTGATTACAGACATGATGTGTCCTCTCAAATATTTAATAATTAAAGTTTTTGAAAACTCGGCAACCCTGCCAAGCCTGTTAATTCTTCAAACTGGTTATAGATATGGAGATATTATGGATTTATTTCAAGGCTAGAAATAAAAATTCTCCATCACTTCTTCGTCATTACTGTTCCACTTGCGAAGAAGCTTGCATTGCTAAGGCAGTATCCAGCATCCGGTTAGCAAAGCCCCATTCGTTGTCGCACCAAACGAGCATTTTTACGAGTTGCCCGTTACTCACTCTAGTCTGGCTTCCATCCACAATCGCACTATGGGGGTCGTGGTTAAAGTCGATGGAAACGAGTGGCGATTCAGTATAGTCAACAATGTTACGTAATGTACACTGAGATGCGTTAACAATGGTTTGATTTACGTCATTAACTTTCACATTTGTACTAATTGTGACACTTAAATCCATTGCAGTGACGTTAACCGTTGGAACACGAACAGAAATTGCTTCGAATTTGTTGGAAAATTTCGGGAAGATCCTTTCAATCCCCTTATGCAACTTAGTGTCCACCGGAATAATAGATTGGCTTGCAGCACGGGTACGGCGTAAGTCGTTATGATACGCATCAATTACTTGTTGATCGTTCATGGACGAATGAATTGTGGTAATGGTGCCAGACTCTATGCCGAAGGCTTCGTCTAGTACTTTAATGATGGGAACGATACAGTTGGTGGTGCAAGAGCCATTGGAGACAACACGGTGCTCGTCTTTCAGAGTTTCGTGGTTCACGCCATAGATAATCGTATTATCTAGGTCGTTTGCGCCCGGGTGCGAAAACAGTACTTTCTTCGCGCCTGCTTCTATATGCGCTTGCCCATCCGCTTGCGAACCAAATACGCCAGTGCAATCCAAGACGATATCAACTTCTAAATCACGCCAAGGAAGTAATTCGATTTCGGAGAGATGGAGAATGCGAATGGAATCATATTCACCGCTGTCATGATGAACATGCAAATGTTCTTGGTCATGGGAAATTTTTTTACCAAAGCGACCATGACTGGTGTCATATTGCAGTAGGTGTGCCATCGCCTCTGGCTGTGCTAGTTCGTTTACCGCCACAACCTTGATCTGCTGGTGTTTTCCGCTTTCATACACCGCTCGCAGAACATTACGACCTATACGTCCAAATCCATTGATCGCAACCTTTAGCATTTATCCTTCGCCCTACCAAAAATTTCGTGTCACAGATACTACCTGATCAGGCTGACAAACGCACCTGTTGAATCAAAGTAAAGCAGGATTAAAAAAAGGTCGAGACTATGCTCGACCTTATTACAACGATAGATAATTAAAATGCGACGTCTAAACCTAACCAGTAGCGACGACCATCTTCAATATATCCGTATTCTTCGTAACTGATTTCCTCGTCCAGCAAGTTATAGATAGCGCCTTTAATACGAGTATTGTCGGTTAACTGGTATGTCACACCGGCGTCCACAAAGGTATAAGCTGGCTCTACGATACTGTTTCTTGATGGGCCAGTAACCGGATCCATTTCTTTACCTCGGTACGTGACTTTCGCCCAGCTCTCTAGATCTGTTGTCGTTTGCCAAGTCACATCCACATTAAACAGATGCTTTGGTAACTGCTGCAGCGGCATGCCTTTGTATTCACCTGTTTTTTGCTCTGAGTCGGTAAATGTGTAGCTCGAGCTGAGGTAAATGGTTTCCGTTAATGGCGATGCTAAGGTCGCTTCAATACCTTGTGTGACCGCTTCGTCCACGTTAATGCGGTACGTTGGATCTGCACCCCATTGGTTTGGTCCATCTGTACAGATGGTATCTGGACAAACAACACGTGTGATCTTGTCTTTGAACTCATTATGGAACGCAGTCAAAGAGACATCTAAGCCAGAATCACCTTGATACAAGACGCTGATTTCTTTGTTTAGCGACGTTTCAGGGTCAAGATCTGGGTTACCGTAGATATTACCGCCACCACTGACTTGCGCCCAGCCAGGAGTAATTTCACGTAATTGTGGAGAACGGAAACCTGTTGCCACACCGCCTTTCACCGTCCAAGACGGATCAACTCGCCATACACCGTAAACACGCGGACTAAAATGAGCGCCATAGTTTTCGTCATGATCTAGACGGCCGCCAAGCGTAACGCTAAACGGATCGGCGATTCTCCATTCATCTTCAATGAAAACAGCCCACTGCGTATTCGATGTTTCAGTCTTCGATGACGCTTTGTTGGAGGTGAAATCCTCAAGCTCTGCATGAGTGGCGTCCACACCCGTCGTCAACGTATGGTTTCCGATACCAGTCACCAAGCTCGATTTGAACGTGGTGTTGGTGATCGTCATCTCACGAGATTTGTTCTCGCTCTCTTCTCGCTGTAAGTAAGTATCTGAAATGCCAATCGAATCCCAATCACCGTTGTGGCTTACCGTTACGTAATTACGACGATATTCATTCAGTGAGTCTTCACACCCACCACGACACCCAGTGGTCGGCACTGAAAGGCCCACATTACCACGACGACTTTGTGCCGACGTGCCACCTTCTAATTGCACCGAATGGCGCTCATTAATCTGGTAAGTCAGTTTTGAAGAGATACTCTGCATATCTTTATCTTCATAACCGTATTCGATGTCATCTTCTTCTCTGGTTGTGTACTGACCATATACTTGGAGAGATAAATTTTCAGCCAACGGACCATTAACGAAAAAGTTCGCGCTCTGCTCTCCCCCTGAGCGGCTATTCTCTTGTATTACCGTGCCCAGTTGAACATTACCCGTCCACTCTAGCGCATCTTTTCGTGTGATGACGTTAATCACACCACCAATCGCATCAGAACCGTAAAGCGTCGACATTGGGCCACGAATAACTTCGATTCGCTCAATCGCTTGAAGAGGAGGTAACCAACCTTGTTCGATACCAGGACCGTCACTATTTGGACGAGTTTCACGCGTGCTTTGACGTTTACCGTCGACCAGTATCAAAGTGTATTTAGAACCCATACCACGGATACTAATGTCGGTGGTATCACCACCACCTGTCACGACGACACCTGGCACACTTTTTAGTGCATCAGTCACATCGCGGTAATAACGAGAGTCCAACTCCTCACGTGAAATCACACTAATACTTGCAGGCGCGTCCGCTTGAGATTGCTCATAACTTGATGCAGTTACAACCACTGTTTCCATTTTAGAAACTGCATCATTGGCAAAAACATGAGGGACACTGACGAAGGCTAAAATACCAGTTGCGGTAATAACTGGCAGTCTAAGAGTAGACATCTACATCTCCATAATTGATAATGATTATTATTTTCGAAAGTGAATTATTCACAAATAGAATGAGATGCATAGTGAGAGTTATGGAACGGTTCTTTCCATTTATGGAACTCGTACATAACGCAGTAAGGAGTAAAAGAAATATGCACGACTTAGCATCAATTAGAGCCTTTGATGCGCTCAATCAGCATAAAAGTTTGACAGCCGCTGCTAAAGCCCTTAATCAGCCAAAATCAACGCTAAGTCGTCGCTTGGCACAATTAGAAGAAGACTTCGGTCAGGCTCTAACCGCCAGACAAGGTAATCGATTAGTTCTGACAAGAGCTGGAGAAATCTTTGCCCACTACAGCCGCCAGATTCTTGAGTTAAGTGAAGAGAGTTATGATGCACTGCAAGGTTTAACGAACCAAGTTTCAGGGCCACTGCATATTGTTTGTCACACTGCCTTAGTTAGAAGCTGGCTCGGCGGCGTACTCAATCGTTTTCTTGCTGCTAATCCCGATGTTAGAGTTCAACTTACCAGTGACTTTTCTGAGGCGCATCATGACCCAGATTTGTTCATCTGGCTCGGTGAACGTAAAGAGCTAGACTGGCGAAAAGAAGTGCTGGGGGTATTTCGCTATACGCCTTTTGCCTCTCCAAATTATCTAAAACAACATGGGCCTATACCGCACCCCAAAGAACTTGAAGCACATCCATGGATCGATTTTGGTTCAGTGCAAGAAAATGGATTGATGCTAGCACACCCTCAACACGGTGAGTTCTTTTTAGAGCCCTTTGTTAGTCGCTTATACAGCGACAACATAGCAATGCAAATAGACAGTATCGCGAATGGTCATGGTATTGGACTGCTGCCGACTTGGACAGCATGCGGCTATGAGAAACATCACCCAGGGCGAATCACACCTTGCTTAGAAGGTTGGCTTTCTGAGCCTATTTCCATTAACTGCTATACACCAGCAGGACGACCACCACTGCGCTTATCCGTACTTTTAGACTGCATTCACCAAAGCATTCCACAAGGTTGGAAAACCTGACAAAAATAAAAAGGCCATCATAATGATGGCCTTTCTAACTTTAGCATCTAACAGTTGTCGTTTACGTTCGACTGTTTAGATGGTCCTGCAATTACGCTAGCAATTCTTTTGCTGTGTTCACTACGTTTTCAGTCGTGAAGCCAAACATCTCGAATAGCTGACCAGCAGGTGCAGATTCACCGAATGTTGTCATACCGATGATGCGACCGTCAAAGCCAACGTACTTGTACCAGAAATCCGCAATGCCCGCTTCAATAGCGATACGTGCCGTTACGTCTGATGGCAGTACAGATTCACGGTAAGCAGCGTCTTGTTTGTCGAATGCGTCTGTTGATGGCATTGAAACAACGCGTACTTTCTTGCCTTCTGAAGTTAGTTGCTCAGCGGCTTTCACTGCAAGCTCAACCTCAGAACCTGTTGCGATAAGGATTAGATCAGGCTTACCTTCGCTATCTTTCAGGATGTAGGCACCTTTCGCGATGTCTGCGACTTGTTCAGCAGTACGCTCTTGTTGCGCTAGGTTTTGACGAGAGAAGATAAGTGCAGTTGGTGCATCTTTACGTTCAATCGCTAGTTTCCATGCAACTGCAGACTCAACTTGGTCACATGGGCGCCATGTGCTCATGTTTGGAGTTACACGTAGAGACGCCATTTGCTCAACAGGTTGGTGAGTTGGGCCATCTTCGCCAAGACCGATCGAATCATGCGTGTAAACTTGGATGTTCTGAATTTTCATCAGCGCAGCCATACGCATTGCGTTACGAGCATATTCCATGAACATTAGGAATGTTGCGCCGTAAGGAACGAAACCACCGTGCAATGCGATACCGTTGATGATAGCGGTCATACCGAATTCACGCACACCGTAGTGGATGTAGTTGCCAGAGAAGTCCTCCATTTCTAGAGACTTAGAACCAGACCACATGGTCAGGTTAGAAGGCGCTAGGTCAGCAGAACCACCCATAAACTCAGGAAGCATTTGACCAAACGCTTCTAGTGCATTTTGCGACGCTTTACGTGATGCAATGTTCGCTGGATTTGCTTGAAGATCGGCAATGATTTGGTTCGCTTTTTCTTCCCACTGTGCAGGAAGTTCGCCGTTTAGACGACGTTTAAGCTCTGCCGCTTCTGCAGGGTAAGCTGCAGCGTATGCTTCGAATTTTTCATTCCAAGCTGCTTCTTTCGCGGCGCCCGCTTCTTTTGCATCCCACTCAGCGTAAACATCTGCCGGGATCTCAAATGGGCCGTACTCCCAACCTAGGTATTCGCGAGCCGCTTGGATTTCATCGTGACC
The DNA here is from genome assembly GCF_033338535.1 of Vibrio sp. Vb2131. Taxonomy (NCBI): domain Bacteria; kingdom Pseudomonadati; phylum Pseudomonadota; class Gammaproteobacteria; order Vibrionales; family Vibrionaceae; genus Vibrio; species Vibrio sp. Vb2131. The sequence continues at coordinate 21,140 of NZ_JAWOSW010000003.1, read as the reverse complement.
TAGTGGTGCACCGTGACAGTCGTGCGAACCAGACTTGTTAGGAGAACCGAAACCGATAATTGTTTTGGTACAGATAAGCGTAGGACGTGGGTCCGCTTTTGCTGCTTCAATTGCTGCGTTGATCGCGTCTGAGTCGTGACCATCGACTGCTGGGATTACATGCCAGCCGTACGCTTCAAAACGCTTAGGTGTATCGTCAGAGAACCAGCCTTCAACGTGACCGTCGATAGAAATGCCGTTGTCATCCCAGAACGCGATCAGTTTGCCTAGACCTAACGTCCCAGCAAGAGAGCATGCTTCATGCGAGATGCCTTCCATTAGACAGCCGTCACCCATGAACACATACGTAAAGTGGTCAACGATATCGTGACCTTCTTTGTTGAACTGTGCCGCTAGTGCTTTCTCTGCGATCGCCATACCAACAGCGTTAGTGATGCCTTGACCTAGAGGACCCGTTGTTGTCTCGATACCAGGCGCGTAGCCGTACTCTGGGTGACCTGGGGTTTTTGAGTGCAATTGACGGAAGTTTTTCAGATCGTCAATAGATAGCTCGTAACCGCTTAAGTGCAGTAGAGAGTAAATAAGCATTGACCCATGACCGTTTGACAGCACAAAGCGATCGCGGTCGGCCCACTCTGGGTTTGAAGGGTTATGGTTTAGGTGAGAGCGCCAAAGAACTTCAGCGATATCAGCCATACCCATTGGTGCGCCTGGGTGGCCTGAGTTAGCTTGTTGAACACCATCCATGCTTAGAGCACGAATTGCATTGGCAAGATGTTTACGAGACGACATGTCTGCTCCTGAGTACATTAAGCGAAACGAAAAGTAGGTCATAATTCTCTCAAAGCCCTGTTGGGTGTGCAAACGTTTTCCAGTCCAAAACCTCACAAATATTGCACCTTTCGCGCCAAATCGTTCGAAGTTCTTAAAATTATCAATAAATCAGGCAAACGTTTGGTTATAACAAAAACCAAAAAAGAGCTTGTAATTCGAGCAATCAAATTTAGAATAGACGTCTAGATGTAGATACACCTACAAAAATTAGTATTAATTTGCGCTGGAGAGTTTATCATTCCCCAGTTTTAAACCAGATATAGTGGAGCTAACATGGCTAAGCACCTGTTTACTTCTGAGTCAGTATCAGAAGGTCATCCAGATAAAATTGCAGACCAGATTTCTGATGCGGTTCTTGACGCGATTCTAGAGCAAGATCCAAAGGCTCGTGTTGCATGTGAGACTTACGTTAAAACCGGTATGGTAATGGTGGGTGGTGAAATCACGACTTCAGCATGGGTAGACATCGAAGAGTTAACTCGTGAAACCGTTCGTGAAATCGGCTACGTACATTCAGATATGGGCTTTGACGCAGATTCTTGTGCGGTACTAAACACAATCGGTAAACAGTCGCCAGATATCAACCAAGGTGTTGATAAAGCTGACCCTAAAGAACAAGGTGCAGGCGACCAAGGCATCATGTTTGGTTACGCTTGTAACGAAACTGAAGTACTAATGCCAGCGCCAATTACTTACTCTCACCGTCTTGTTCAAAAGCAAGCAGAAGTTCGTAAAAACGGCACACTACCTTGGTTGCGTCCTGATGCAAAATCTCAGGTAACATTCCAATACGATCAAGGTAACATCGTTGGTATCGACGCGGTTGTTCTTTCAACTCAACACTGTGATTCAATCTCAACTTCAGACCTGCGTGAAGCGGTAATGGAAGAGATCATTAAGCCAGTGCTACCTTCTGAGTGGATCAACAAAGAAACAAACTTCTTCATTAATCCAACCGGTCGCTTCGTAATCGGTGGTCCTATGGGTGACTGTGGTCTAACTGGTCGTAAGATCATCGTAGATACCTACGGCGGCGCAGCTCGTCACGGTGGCGGTGCGTTTTCTGGTAAAGATCCATCAAAAGTTGACCGTAGTGCAGCATACGCAGCACGCTACGTAGCGAAAAACATCGTAGCGGCAGGCATGGCTGACCGTTGTGAGATCCAACTTTCTTACGCAATCGGTGTTGCTGATCCAACGTCTATCATGGTGGAAACGTTCGGTACTGAGAAAGTATCTCACGACATCATCATTGAAGCGGTTCGTCAATTCTTCGACCTACGTCCATACGGTCTACAAGAAATGCTTAACCTTCTTCAACCTATCTACAAGAAGACAGCGGCTTACGGTCACTTCGGTCGTGAAGAATTCCCGTGGGAAGCAACAGACAAAGCTGCACTTCTACGCGATTTCGCTGGCATCAAATAATCAAGCCAAGCAAGAATCAATCAAGCCCTCGCCTATGGTGGGGCTTTTTATTTTCAGCAACTTTTATCCAGCCATTTCGGCTCATACCGCCCTGCCCCACAAAGCAGTCCTATTTCTCCCTCATTTTTATACCGAATAAATTTTAAGCAATTATTTGTAAATTATCCCATCTCCGCCAATAGTTAAAATATTGTTAACTCCAATTTAAATAGAGACGTCGGATGCTGGCGACTGTGGAAGCAACACTTAAGTAAAGACATGAGTCGGCATCTTTATGGCCGATACCAAACTAAGCCAATGCTCAGATGTAAACTTGAAAAAGTCGCTTCAAGTTTGACTGAACAAAAACCGCTGTCAGTTGGTATAAGCGGATAATGTGGGAATAAATCAAGGAGGAGTTATGCCTCGAACTGTTAATCCATCGGACTTCCACAACAAGCGAAAGGAAGTGCCAGACAACGAATACGCCAGAACCATACCGTGCAATACGGTTAATCTTTCTGCACCTTTTCATTGGCTCGCATTAGGTCTGCATGATTTCGTGCGAATGCCGCTTATTAGTGCTTTCTATGGCATCTGTTTTATGGCAGCTGCAATAGGCATTGTTTTGCTCGTACAGTGGCAAGGCACACACTTGGTCGTCATGCCCAGTTTGATTGTTTACATGTTAATCGGTCCGTTTCTCGCGCTCGGCTTGTATGATGCCAGTTGGGAGAGAGAGCGCGGACACAAAGCAAGCTTGTTCCATTCAATGAAAGCGATCGGTCGTAACTCAACATCTCAATGGGCGTTCGCCGTGTTACTCGCAGTGTGTATGATATTTTGGATGCGCATTGCCGCTCTACTTCATGCACTCTACCCTTCTGTTCAAGGGGCACCTTTAAGTGAGTTCCTACCCTTCCTTGTCATCGGCTCTTTAGTTGGCTTTGTTTTGGCTTGTGTGGTGTTTAGCATTTCAGCCTTTTCTATTCCGCTCATGATGGAGCGTCGCGTAGACATGATGACCGCTGTGTTTACCAGCTTTAATGCCGTGAAATCCAACATTCCAGCAATGATTGTTTGGGCAGCGATCATCTGTGGCGGTATTCTTATCGGCTTTGCGACCTACGGGATCGGAATGTTGTTTACCATGCCAATTCTAGGCTACGGTACATGGCACGCTTACCATGCCACCATCAAGAAAAAACACACACCATAATTAACTGATGCTATGATCTGGCCCTCGCAATGCGGGGGCTTTTTTATTTGATTTATCGAGGTGAATTGTGGATATAGAACTCAGCTATAAAGCCAAGCAAGTGATGGCGGGATGTATCGCGATGGCGGAACAAGCTTTCAAACGTTCTTTCCCGATTCCAACAATCACCTTCGACGTCCGTGGGAAAGCGGCAGGAAAAGCCTACCTTCAATTAAATCAAGTACGCCTAAACCCTGTTTTATTTCGCGAAAACACCCAAGCATTCTTAGATGAAGTCATTCCTCATGAAATAGCACACCTGATTACTTATCAGGTTTACGGGCGAGTTAGGCCTCACGGTAAAGAATGGAAAGGCGTCATGGAAGCCGTATTTAACGTACCAGCCAAAACCACTCACAGCTTTGAAGTAAAATCCGTTCAAGGTAAAACCTTTGAGTATCGTTGTGGTTGTATGACCTACCCTCTATCGATTCGCCGTCATAATAAAGTGCTGCGCAAAGAGGCGACGTACTCTTGTCAAAAATGCCGCCAACCACTTAACTTCACCGGCATTCAATTATCGTAGCCCTTACCTCATAGTGTTACTTGCGTTCCCAAAACAAAGATCGAGTTGATCAAAACCTTCCCTTCGCCACTTATTGTTAACTTACTCATCACTAAAGCTATTTTATGCGTGTTATCATGAATAAAGCCATACTTTATAAAGACTTTTATCATGAAATACTTATTCTCTCTGTTGCTTATCGCGCTTTCTAGCACTGCGATTGCCGCGCCACCGAGCTCATTCTCTGCAGCCAAACGTGAGGCGGTCAAAATTTATCAAGACCATCCAACAAGCTTCTACTGTGGCTGTAACATTCAATGGCAAGGCAAGAAAGGCTTACCCGATTTAGCCTCTTGCGGCTACCAAGTCCGTAAACAAGAAAAACGGGCTGCACGAATCGAATGGGAGCACGTTGTTCCTGCGTGGCAATTTGGCCACCAGCGTCAATGCTGGCAAGATGGCGGACGTAAAAACTGTAAGAAAAAAGACGAAACTTTTCGTTTGATGGAAGCAGACTTGCACAACCTAACTCCTGCTATTGGTGAAGTAAACGGTGACCGTTCGAACTACAACTTCAGCCAATGGAACGGTATGGATGGCGTAAGTTATGGTCGCTGTGAGATGCAAGTGAACTTTAAGCAGCGTAAAGTCATGCCACCAGACCGTGCGCGTGGCTCAATTGCTCGCACCTATCTATACATGAGCAAAGAGTACGGTTTCAAACTGTCGAAGCAGCAAACGCAATTAATGAGTGCTTGGAACAAAACCTATCCTGTCGATAAATGGGAATGTGAGCGTGACGAGCGCATTGCAAAAGTACAGGGCAATCACAACCCATTTGTTCAAGAAGCCTGCCGCGCACTGTAACCTCCGACCTCGAAGCGTTTCAATTACTGATATTGAAACGCTTCTTGCCCCTTGTTTTTTCGGTGCAAAGCATCCATGTTAGGGTTTAAGTTTATTCTCTTGCTGGAAATCTCATGCGTACCCCTCGAATTTATCATCCAGAAACCATTCATCAACTTGGCTCACTTGCTTTAAGTGACGACGCAGCAGGCCATATCGGTCGTGTTTTGCGCATGAAAGAAGGCCAAGACGTTCTCCTTTTTGACGGCAGTGGCGCAGAGTTCCCAGCGGTTATCAGTGACGTCAGCAAGAAATCAGTTTTGGTTAACATCACCGAGCGCTTAGAAAACAATATTGAATCCCCTCTAGATCTGCACCTTGGTCAAGTCATTTCACGTGGCGATAAGATGGAGTTCACCATCCAAAAGTCTGTTGAACTTGGCGTCAATACCATCACTCCTCTGATTTCTGAACGTTGTGGCGTCAAGCTTGACCAAAAGCGTTTTGAGAAAAAACTCGCGCAATGGCAGAAAATCGCCATCAGTGCCTGTGAGCAATGTGGGCGTAATGTCGTGCCCGAAATTCGTCCAATTATGAGCTTGGAAGAGTGGTGTAAAGAAGAGTACGATGGTTTAAAGCTTAACCTTCACCCTCGTGCTAAATACTCAATCAACACTTTGCCAACCCCGGTTGAAAAAGTGCGCCTACTGATCGGTCCTGAAGGCGGTTTATCGTCTGAAGAAATCGAGATGACTCGAGAATACCAATTTGAAGAAACGCTACTCGGCCCTCGCGTTCTGCGTACCGAAACAGCGGCTCTGACAGCAATTACAGCCTTACAAGTTCGTTTCGGCGATCTTGGTTAAACGGAGAAAAATAATGATCAAACTCGGTATCGTAATGGACCCAATCTCGTCCATTAACATCAAAAAAGACTCTAGCTTTGCCATGATGCTTGAAGCGCAACGACGCGGCTATGAAATCCACTACATGGAAATGAATGATCTGCATCTCGATCAAGGCGTTGCCATTGCAGATACTAAAGTGGTAGAACTAAAAGAAGATCCAAACGGTTGGTACGAGTTCAAATCAGAGCAAACTATCGAACTGTCTGAGCTAGACGCGGTGCTAATGCGTAAAGATCCTCCGTTTGATACTGAATACATCTACGCGACTTACATCCTTGAGCGTGCAGAAGAACAAGGTGCACTGATCGTTAACAAGCCTCAAAGCTTACGTGATTGTAACGAAAAGCTGTTTACAGCATGGTTCCCAGAGCTGACACCTACAACGATCGTGACGCGAAAAGCAGAGAAAATTAAAGAATTTCGTGAAAAACATGGTGATGTCATCCTGAAACCGCTTGATGGTATGGGTGGCGCGTCCATCTTCCGTGTAAAAGAAAACGATCCAAACGTCTCTGTAATCATCGAGACATTGACTAACCACGGTCAAAACTACGCAATGGCACAAACCTTCGTGCCAGACATCAGCAACGGTGACAAACGTATCCTAGTGGTAGATGGCGAACCTATGCCTTACTGTCTAGCACGCATTCCTGCTAAAGGCGAAACGCGCGGCAACCTAGCCGCTGGTGGTACTGGTGAAGCTCGTCCGCTAAGCGAAACCGACCTCAAAATTGCGCAAACCGTTGCCCCGACACTGAAAGAAAAAGGCCTTATCTTTGTTGGCCTTGACGTAATTGGCGACAAGCTAACAGAAATCAACGTCACCAGCCCAACCTGTATTCGCGAAATTGAAGCAGCTTTTGATATCTCAATCACAGGCAAGCTGATGGATGCGATTGAGCGTCGAGTAAAAGGCGAATAACTCAAACTGTATTACAGTTAATAGAGAGCGTAGTACATTAACTTAAGCAAACTCATGCACATACCTAGATGATAAACTGTATGATGTTTGCTTAAGGGCATTTACGAGAGTTAAGGGTCAGTATGAGTATGAATCTCACAAATCACTTTTTGGTTGCCATGCCTGGGATGAAAGATCCGTACTTTCAAAACAGCGTGATCTACGTTTGTGAGCACAACGAAGACGGCGCTATGGGGCTGATGATCAATGCTCCTGTTGATATCACCGTCGGCAACATGCTCAAGCAGGTGGAAGTTCAGCCAGTACACCCGCGCCTATTTGAAGCCAGTCTAGATAGACCAGTCTACAATGGCGGCCCAATCTCGGAAGATCGTGGTTTTATTTTGCATAAACCCAAAGATTACTACGAGTCCAGCGTCCAAATGACCGACGACCTCGCGGTAACCACTTCGCGAGATATTCTTTCGGTGTTAGGAACAGAAGCAGAACCAAGTGATTACCTAGTGGCACTTGGCTACTCCGGTTGGAGTGCAGGCCAATTAGAAAGTGAGCTGGTCGAAAACTCTTGGCTCACCATTGAAGCGACGCCTGAAATTATCTTTAATACACCAATCAACGAGCGTTGGAAGAAAGCGGTCGAAAAGCTGGGCATCGACCCAAGTCACCTTTCAGCAGACTCTGGACATGCTTAGTCCAAATATACAGTTACATTAGATAGAGACACCTTATGTCACGCACAATTATGGCTTTTGACTTTGGAACCAAAAGCATTGGTAGCGCTATTGGCCAAGAAATTACTGGTACAGCTTCCCCATTAAAAGCCTTTAAAGCCAATGACGGTATTCCAAACTGGGACGATATAGAAAAGCAAATCAAAGAGTGGCAACCAGATTTGCTAGTGGTCGGTTTACCGACCGATCTGCATGGTAAAGACCTTGAGACCATAACCCCTCGTGCACGAAAATTTGCTAAGCGTCTGCAAGGCCGATACGGATTGCCTGTTGAACTGCATGATGAGCGTTTATCTACTGCAGAAGCTCGTGCGGAGTTGTTCAGCATGGGCGGCTATAAAGCCCTATCGAAAGGTAATGTTGACTGCCAGTCAGCAGTGGTGATTCTAGAAAGCTGGTTTGAAGCCCTTTGGGATGAGTAAACACTTCAAGCACAATGAAAAAAGGTTGGCTCCTGCCAACCTTTTTTGTTTCTGGATTGGATTAATCCATATCGATCTTAACGTTCGCCAAACTGCCCGTAGAGAATGCTTCACCACGCTGCGTTTTCAACATCAAGCGCAGATCATTTGCCGAGTCGGCACTATGTAGTGCATCCTCTTCGCTGATCTTACCTTGCATCACTAACTTATAGAGAGATTGATCGAACGTCAGCATACCAAACTCATTTGAGCGAGCCATGGTTGACTTCAACTCATGTAAATCTCCGCGACGAATCAAATCCGACACACGTGGGCTATTTAGCAAGATCTCAAATACACCATGACGTCCCTGCCCATTTTTATCTCGGATCAACTGCTGACCAACCACGCCTTTTAGGTTCATCGACAAATCGAACAAGAATTGTTCTTTTTGATCTTTCGGTACCAAGTGAAGAATGCGCTCTAAAGCTTGGTTGGCATTATTGGCGTGCAACGTTGCCATACACAGGTGACCCGTTTCGGCGAAGGTCATCGCGTATTCCATTGTTTCACGGCTACGGATCTCACCAATCAAAATCATATCTGGTGCTTGGCGCAGCGAGTTTTTAAGCGCAACTTCATAGCTTTCCGTATCTAACCCAACTTCGCGTTGAGTCACGATACAGCGCTTGTGTTCATGCACGAATTCGATCGGATCTTCGACCGTCAAAATGTGCCCGGTTTTATTGCTGTTTCGATAGCCTGTCATCGCCGCCATGGTGGTCGATTTACCCGATCCAGTAGCACCGACCACCAGCACCAAACCACGCTTAGCTATCGCCAAATCTTGCAACACTAACGGTAACTTTAACTGCTCAAAAGTAGGAATATTGGTTTCAATACGACGAATCACTGCGCCTGGTAACTCGCGTTGAAAAAAGGCACTCACACGGAAGCGACCACAATCTCTCACAATGGCAAAATTCGACTCGCGACTTTTACGAAAGTCCTGACGCCGATCTGGTTCCATAGCGCTATCGAGTAATGCAGCCACATCACTCTCGGTGAGTTTTTCCCCTTGCGGACGCAATTCGCCATCCACACGAAATAGAATTGGCGCTCCAACCGTGATGTAAAGATCCGACGCTTTCAGCGCCAGCATGCCTTCGAGAAATTTATCTAGATCCATCTTCCGTATTCACCATTATCTGTATGAACGTTACGAGAATTGCTGCACTTCTAATCCGATCTTACTATCGACCTCTTCACGAGCAACCATGCCTTGCGCCATTAACTGACGAGCATTTTGCTCCATGGTTTGCATGCCGTGAGCCGCACCTGTTTGAATAATCGAATACATCTGCGCGACTTTGTCTTCGCGGATCAAGTTACGAATCGCAGGCGTTGCCATCATAATTTCATGGCATGCAATACGGCCACCACCGTTACGCTTCAGAAGCTTTTGCGCGATAACCGAACGAAGGGACTCAGATAGCATCGAGCGAACCATATCTTTATCACTACCAGGAAACACATCGATAATACGGTCAATGGTTTTTGCCGCCGAGCTGGTGTGCAACGTCCCGAAAACTAAGTGACCCGTTTCTGCCGCCGTTAAGGCAAGGCTGATGGTTTCTTTGTCACGCATCTCACCAACCAGAATAACGTCTGGGTCTTCGCGCAATGCACTACGCAAAGCATTTTGGAAACTATGGGTGTCACGGTGAACTTCACGCTGGTTGATCAAACATTTATTGTTGCTGTGAACAAATTCAATCGGATCTTCAATTGTGAGTACGTGCTTGTTGTGATTACGGTTAATGTAGTCAACAATGGCTGCTAAGGTCGTCGATTTACCTGAACCTGTTGGGCCAGTGACCAGAACTAAGCCTTTTTCAGCGTTCGCAATTTTTTTGAAGATCTCTGGCGCTTCTAGCTCTTCCAGAGTTGGAATGCTACTTGGAATGGTACGGAATACTGCCGCACAACCGCGAGATTGGTTGAAAGCGTTGACACGGAAACGGCCAACGTTATGCAACTCAAAAGAGAAATCGACTTCGAGTTTTTCTTCGAACTCACTGCGTTGGGCATCGTTCATGATTTCGAAAACCAAACGATGTACTTCTTGGTGTGTAAACGCTGGAATGCCTAGTTTTCTCACATCCCCATCAATACGAACCATTGGTGGGACACCTGCAGAAAGATGTAGATCCGAGGCATTATGTTTTACACTAAAATCCAGTAACTCAGTGATATCCATTTAAAATCCTTAAGTCTAAAGTACAGCTATGAGTAGTATTCAACAAAATATTGAACATATCACCTCTCAAATTCGATATGACGAGCAAAAATGTGGTCGAACTCCAGAGTCAGTGCAACTTCTAGCGGTAAGCAAAACTAAACCTGTCGAGGCAATTCTCGAAGCCTACCGAGCGGGACAAACCGCCTTTGGTGAAAACTACGTCCAAGAGGGCGTCAGTAAAGTTCAGCACTTTGCCGAGCATTATCCAGATAATCGAATCGAATGGCACTTCATTGGCCCGATTCAGTCGAATAAATCGCGACTTGTTGCCGAACATTTCGATTGGGTTCACACCATCGATCGAACCAAGATTGCTCAACGCCTGAATGATCAGCGTCCAAGCGAACTTAAACCGCTACAAGTTCTGATTCAGGTTAACACCAGTGGTGAGGCATCTAAGTCTGGTGTCACTGAAGCGGAAGTATTCGAGCTGGCGGAGTTGATTTCTCGCCTACCCAACCTCACTTTAAGAGGGTTGATGTCGATTCCTGCCAACGTGTCTGACTACGAATCACAACTCCATGAATTTCAGAAGTTGGCTACGTTGAAGCAAACACTCGAAGCACAGTTCCCAGAAATCGATACATTATCAATGGGAATGAGTGGTGATATGACCGCTGCAATCGAAGCTGGTAGTACAATGGTTCGTATTGGAACCGCTATTTTCGGCGCACGAGACTACAGCTAAATCAACAAAACGCTCACTCGCGACATAAGTTATGTCGCCAATCGTTAGAGCGTAAATGCGCAATCATCTTACTCGCCAATAGGAGCAGTAAGTAACAGCGGCGCCATTATACACCTGAGCGCACAACAAATTCTAAATATCATGATGGAAATCAGACAAATGGAACATAAAAAAATCGCCTTCATTGGTGCTGGCAACATGGTGAGAGCCATTGTTTCCGGCTTGGTTGCTAACGGATACCCAGCGCAAAACATTACCGCGACGGCTCCTTCAGAGGCTCGCCGCCTTCTGCTAGAACAAGATTTTGGCATCCGAACCACCAGCGATAACATCCAAGCTGCGACCGAGGCGGATGTGGTGGTATTGTCTGTAAAACCGCAAATGATGGCGGATGTCTGTAAACCACTGCAATCGATCGATTTCACTAATAAACTGGTGATTTCTATTGCCGCAGGCATCAACTGTTCACGATTGGATGATATGCTAGCCACCAAATTGAACTTGGTTCGTGTTATGCCAAATACGCCATCACAACTTGGGTTGGGTATGAGTGGTTTATTCGCACCAACTCATGTAACCGAGCACGACAAAGCTTTTGCCGCAGAGTTAATGGAATCGGTCGGTAAAGTATGCTGGGTTGAGCAAGAGTCTGGCATCAATAATGTGATTGCCGCAGCGGGCAGTGCTCCAGCATACTTCTTCCTGTTTATGGAAGCGATGCAAGCAGAAGCGATTGAGCAAGGCTTTGATAAAGAGACCGCTCGACTATTGGTTCAGCAAGCTGCACTGGGCGCGGCCAGTATGGTGGTTAGCAACCCAGAAACTGAGCTATCGACCCTGCGTGAGAACGTAACTTCGAAAGGTGGGACAACGGCAGAAGCACTGCGTACATTCAACGAACATCAACTTTCAGATATTGTCGCTAAAGCCATGCAAGCTGCTGTGGCTCGCGCGGAAGAAATGGAAAAACTGTTTTAATTATTTGGATGAACTCCGTTTAGTATCATCCATCACTTGTTAAGGGTACCTTATGAATTCAATGAGTTTTCTCATCTCAACCCTATTTGACCTGTACATCATGGTCGTAATTTTGCGAATTTGGTTGCAAGCTGCGCGCGCAGACTTCTACAACCCATTCTCGCAATTCATAGTAAAAGCGACTCAGCCGGTCATTGGTCCATTGCGCCGCGTTATCCCTTCCGTGGGGAATATTGACCTAGCAACCGTGTTGTTTGCCTACGTGTTGTGTGTGCTTAAATTTGTCGTGCTTATCCTAATAGCTTCGAACGGTTCCGTCTCTTTCAGCGCTGACTTCTTATTCTTGGGCTTATTATCATTAATCAAAGCCGCAGGTGGCCTATTGTTCTGGGTACTATTGATCCGTGCAATTTTGAGCTGGGTAAGCCAAGGCCGCAGCCCTATCGAGTACGTATTCCATCAACTGACCGAGCCAATGTGCGCTCCAATCCGTCGTATTCTTCCGGCTATTGGTGGTCTTGATTTAAGCGTACTGGTGTTATTTATCGGCTTGCAGTTCGCGAACTTCTTAATGGGCGATATCATTGGTCCAATTTGGTTCCAGCTATAATGTCAGCTGCAATTTGGCAAGATGGTGAGGACATCATCCTGAAGCTCTATATTCAACCTAAAGCTAGCCGCGATAAAATCGTTGGCTTGCATGGTGAAGAGCTAAAAATCGCCATTACTGCTCCACCTGTCGATGGCAAAGCTAATGCACACCTAACTAAGTTCTTAGCCAAGCAGTTTAAAATCGCTAAGGGTTTGGTTCACATAGAAAAAGGTGAATTAGGACGGCACAAACAAATTCGGATAGAATCGCCTACCCAGATACCGACAGAAATTAAAGCCATCATATGATGGCTTTTTATTTACGATTTTGTACCACACTTACTAATACCAACGACTGAGTACGCATTTTTTACCCCCTGACCAAGGTAAAATTGCAGCTATGGTTGTTTTATAACAAGTGCTTTGAGGAAGTAACAATGAGCAAATGGATTACCGCATTACTGATTAGCCTGTTGTCGTTACCAAGCTTCGCCGATCAGTTTAAAAATATGAAAGATATCGAAGTACACTATGTCGCGTTTAACTCAACATTCCTAACACCCAAAGTCGCACGTAGCTACGATATCAAACGTAATGGATACCTCGCTGTGGTTAATATTAGCGTGTTAGATAGAGCTTCATTGGGTAAACCAGCATTAGAAGCAAAAATTGCTGGACGCGCGAAGAACCTTATCGGCCAAACTCAGACCTTGACCTTTCGTGAAGTCAAAGAAGGCAATGCGATATACTATTTAGCCGAACTACCAATTACCCACGAAGAAACTTTTACTTTCGATATTGACGTAAAAGCTGGAAACAAAGGCTCAGGTAAGCTTAAATTCACCCAGAAGTTTTATGTTGAAGAGTAATTGGGTTGTGATGTTCCAAAAGCTTTTGGATCTAAGCAGGCTAAAAACCACTTATTAGTTAAAGAATATCTAGAGGAGAACGATTTGTTCTCCTCTATCACTATTAAAAGAGATTCCCATGAAAAAAATTGTGCTAGCAACTGGTAACCAAGGCAAAGTTCGTGAAATGGCAGATTTATTGTCTGACTTCGGCTTTGAAGTATTAGCGCAAAGTGAATTCAATGTATCGGAAGTAGCTGAAACGGGTACAACTTTCATTGAAAACGCAATCATTAAAGCTCGCCATGCCGCACAAGAAACAGGGCTTCCTGCCATTGCAGACGACTCTGGATTAGAAGTCGATTTCTTAAAAGGCGCTCCGGGCATTTACTCTGCACGTTACGCAGGCGAGAGCGCATCTGATCAAGAGAATCTAGAAAAATTGCTAGCGGCAATGGAAGGCGTACCAGAAGCAGAGCGTACAGCACGTTTCCACTGTGTATTAGTCCTCATGCGTCACGAGAACGACCCAACGCCTATCGTCTGCCACGGTAAATGGGAAGGTCGCATTCTAACTGAAGCTCACGGTGGAAATGGTTTTGGCTACGACCCAATCTTCTTTGTTCCTGAAGACAACTGTGCGTCAGCCGAACTTGAACCTGCACGTAAAAAACAACTGTCTCACCGCGGTAAAGCGCTCAAGTCGTTGTTTGCTCAACTGTCTGAGCAAGTGTCTCAGTAATCACGAGCGAATTAGACCATGTTAACGCCCCCAGCACTCAGCTTGTATGTACACATCCCGTGGTGTGTGCAAAAGTGCCCGTATTGCGACTTTAACTCTCACGCGCTCAAAACCGAGATTCCAGAAGAAGAGTACATCAGTGCCCTTTTAGAAGATTTGGATACCGACATTGAGAAATACCGCCTTAACGAAGCGCCACGCCCACTGCATTCAATCTTCATTGGTGGTGGTACGCCGAGTTTGATTTCGGCAGAAGGCATCGAGCGTCTACTTAAGGGCATTGAAGCTCGTATTCCGTTCAAGCCTGAAATCGAAATAACCATGGAAGCGAACCCAGGCACCATCGAAGCAGAGCGTTTTGTTGGCTACCGTAAAGCTGGGGTAACGCGTATCTCTATCGGCGTGCAAAGCTTTGAGCAACAAAAGCTTGAGCGTTTGGGGCGTATTCACGGCCAAGACGAAGCCGTCAATGCTGCTAAGCTGGCGCACCAAATCGGTTTGAACAGTTTTAACCTCGATCTCATGCACGGCCTACCTGATCAAAGCATCGAACAAGCCTTGGCAGATTTGGACAAAGCGATTGAGTTGGCACCGCCGCACTTGTCTTGGTATCAGCTGACCATCGAACCAAACACCATGTTCTACTACAAGCCACCAACGCTACCTGACGATGATGACTTGTGGGATATTTTCGAGCTCGGACACCAAAAACTTGCAGCCGCGGGTTATGTGCAATATGAAATCTCCGGTTACAGCAAGCCGGGCTATCAGTGTCAGCACAACCTCAACTACTGGCGCTTTGGTGATTACCTTGGTATCGGTTGTGGCTCTCATGGCAAAATCAGTTTTACCGACGGACGTATTATTCGAACGACAAAGGTAAAACACCCGCGAGGCTATTTAGCGGCTTATCAAAATATGGTCAAACCTTATCTGCATACAGAACATGTCGTCGCGGATGAAGATCGTCCATTCGAGTTCTTTATGAACCGATTCCGCTTAATCGAAGCCTGTCCGAAGCAAGATTATGTGGACACCACGGGCTTACCGCTCAGTACGATTCAAGAAACCATCGACAGGGCGATAGAAATGGGCTACCTGAGTGAAACGCCTACCCACTGGCAAATTACTGAAAAAGGGAAGCTCTTCCTTAATGATTTGCTCGAAGCCTTTATGGCCGAAGAAAGCGAAGAGTAACGCAACCCCAAAACAAAAAAAGCCTCTCAATTGAGAGGCTTTTTATTTAGAAACAGTACCACCCTAAATAAGGTTGACACATTTCCAACATTAGAAAATTGAACGGCCAATTCGCTCTGAGAGCAGCTCAAGCGCCTTAGTACCAGCAAGCGAGTTACCTGAAGGATCAAGCTCTGGAGACCATACTGAAATGGTCATTTCACCAGGTACTACCGCAATAATGCCACCACCAACACCAGACTTACCAGGCATACCAACGCGATAAGCAAACTCGCCCGCGCCATCATACAAGCCACACGTTGCTAACAGTGCATTAAGTTGTTTGGTTTGCACAGGAGAAACTACAGGCTTACCCGTTTGTACCGATGTGCCCTTGTTTGCTAAATAGCTAAACGTTTTAGCCAAATCGACGCAACTCATCTTCAGCGCACAAGCGTGGAAGTAGTTTTGTAGTACTGGAATCACTTCATTTTCGAAGTTGCCAAACGAACGCATGAGATATGCAATCGCCGCATTACGATCACCATGCATCATTTCGGATGCCGCAACGACTTTGTCATACACAATATGGGTATCACCAGAAAGCTGACGCACAAATTCCAACAGGCGCTGACGAGGTGCAGATAAGCGAGTTTGTAACAAATCTGCCACTACTATCGCTCCAGCATTTATAAATGGATTACGAGGAATACCTTGCTCCATTTCTAGCTGGATTAGCGAATTAAATGCCTGTCCCGAAGGCTCTTTTCCCACTCGAGACCAAATTTCTTCTTGCTTGTACAAGCACATCGCTAACGTCAAGCTCAATGCTTTTGAAATAGATTGGATAGAGAAAGGTTCATCGGCATCACCCGCCTTAATAACCTCACCTTCGTTGGTGTATACCGCAATACCTAACTTGTTGCTGGGTACTTTTGCCAGAGCAGGAATGTAATCAGCCACTTTACCTTGGCCGATTAAAGGGCGTACTTCCGCCAAAATATCTGTCAAAATTTCCACTGTCGGTTTCATTCTCTACCTTCTATTTACAAGAGAACTCGTTGAGCTCAGAGGTAAAAAAAGCCAACGTGTCGTTGGCTTTTCCATAGGGTTCGTTCGACTCAAGTCGATTATGGTTTTACTGCCACAATAATATTGCGGTTGATAGATTGATCAACACGGTGAAGATAACCGATGTAAGGCTCTTCTGAAAGTACCTTCCAACCTTGCTCTTCAAATAATGCCGCGACATCTTTCCATTTCAATGTGAATTCATTGAAAGACAACACCACTGAACCTTGCTTTTTCAATACCACTTTCCATGCAGGCAGAGCCTCTTTTAAAAGCTCTAGTGGACTACGGTTCAGTTTGCTGTCCTTGGCATTTTTGCTGCCGTGCTGCACGCCATAAGGCAGATCAGACACCATCACATCAACTGAGTTCTTTTTCACGACTTGATCAGCGATACGAGTATCAGCCGAATACAGCTTCATAAACTGAAGATTGCCTTGGTTGTAATCTTCTTTATTTGCTGCAGCTTCAACCACGAAACCATCCGCCACTTTCTTGCCACCCGCAGTGCGCTTTTCTTTGCTCACTTTGTGCTTAAAGCGGCCATTCTTCATGAACTTAACAATAAAGGTCTGGATCTCTTGCACCCACTTGGCGTTGATCTCAACCCCTACCACGTTCAAACCGTGGATCAAGCCTTCAAATAAGGTTGTACCTTTACCACACATTGGATCCATTAAGGTCAGCTGTTCACTTCCCGTATTGGACGCACTAATGCCGATATTCACCATCAAACGGGTAAACTGCTCGTTTGTTTTCCCGGTGTAGCGCAAAATCTGGCTCATACTTTCCGGGAAAGTGTTAAATACGGGCGATTGAACTGGTCGAAGTAAACCATCTTCGCGCACTTCAAATAGCGCATAGTAAATCGAAGAGGCTGCGATTCTTCGCGCCTGCTCATCGGTTAGCGCTTCCTGACAAGAAAACACCAACGCAGCAGGTAAGCCAACGTCTTTACTACCAATTTCTGTCACATCCACGCCTTGTGAAGCTAAAATTGCTTTTAGCTCAGAACAGGCAATGGTTATTGCGCTATCAAAGTAAATTCGGTTATGACCCGGATTCGCTAATATCGCGTAATGGTACATCCCATGAACTCCTCTGGTTACGCAATACGCTTATATTTGATATCCCAAACACCGTGACCAAGACGGTGACCACGAGCTTCAAACTTCGTTAGCGGGCGATCGTCTGGACGAGGAACGAAATCACCATCTTTAGCAATGTTTTCGAAACCTGGCGCTTGGTTCATCACTTCAATCATGTGCTCTGCGTAGTTTTCCCAGTCGGTCGCCATGTGGAAAATACCTTCATTAGGGATAAGCTTCTCACGCACCATTTCCGCAAAACCTAATTGAACAATACGACGCTTGTGGTGACGCTTCTTATGCCAAGGGTCTGGGAAGAACAATTGCAGTGTCGATAAGCTGCCATTTGGGATCATGTGTTCGAATACTTCTACCGCATCGTGACACATTACACGCAGGTTAGTAATTCCCGCTTCGCGAGCATCGGCAAGACAAGCACCAACGCCTGGGCTATGAACTTCGATACCGATGAAGTTTTTCTCTGGCGCGTTCTTTGCCATTTCAACCAATGAAGCACCCATACCAAAACCGATCTCAAGCACTACTGGGTTATCGTTGCCAAACACCTCTTTCCAATCGAGAAGTTCAGCTTTGAAGTCAATACCCATCGTAGGCCAGCATTCATTCATCGCGCTCTCTTGACCTTTAGTCAAACGCCCTTCACGGCGTACAAAGCTGCGGATTTTGCGGATCAGCTTTCCGTCTTCGTTGTATTCGTTAGTGGTTACTTCACTCATTGATTTTGCCTGCACATTGATTAATCAAAGCGGGGATTATCCAAAGAATTTACTTAGGTGCAAGTATTTGTTGAGCTCTTGGTCTATGGCAACCCAAAAGCAACGAAACACCTCTTTATATCCCTACTGTTTATCCGTTGTACTTCTTGCCCATTATGTGGTGCAATTTTGCACCTAACCAATAATAGAATACAGAGCAAGTCGTGACACCTTTCGCCAGTGCCATCCTAGAATGGTATGACGCATATGGAAGAAAAGATCTTCCGTGGCAACAAAATAAGACCGCATACAGTGTCTGGTTGTCTGAAATTATGCTTCAGCAAACTCAGGTCACTACGGTTATTCCGTATTACCAACGTTTCTTGGAGCGCTTTCCAACCGTGATCGATCTTGCCAATGCTGAGCAAGATGAAGTCCTACACCTTTGGACTGGCTTAGGGTATTACGCCCGAGCCCGTAACCTTCACAAAGCAGCACAAGAGGTCGCCTCTACATACAATGGTGAGTTTCCTCTTGATATAGAGAAAATGAACGCCCTACCGGGGATTGGTCGCTCTACTGCTGCCGCCATTTTATCGTCTGTGTATAAACAACCACACGCGATTCTTGATGGTAACGTGAAGCGCACCCTATCCCGCTGTTTCGCAGTTGCAGGATGGCCAGGACAAAAAAAGGTTGAAAACCAGCTGTGGGAAATTGCCGAAACGCATACCCCACAAACGGATGTAGATAAGTATAACCAGGCAATGATGGACATGGGCGCAATGGTTTGCACTCGCAGCAAACCCAAATGTAGCCTCTGCCCTGTTGCTGACCTGTGTGTGGCAAAACAACAAGGTAATGTGCTCGACTACCCGGGCAAAAAACCGAAGAAAGATAAGCCAATCAAGCAAACTCGTTTCGTGATGCTTCACCACAACACCGAAAATGGTCATGAGGTGTGGTTGGAGCAAAGACCACAAACAGGCATTTGGGGTGGCTTATTCTGCTTCCCACAAACCGAACATGTGGATGCAGAAAGCGACATTGAATTGCTACTGGATCAACGCGGCATTCAAGCCAGCAATATCAAACAGAAGCAAACACTGATTACCTTTCGTCATACATTCAGCCATTACCACCTAGATATCACGCCAATTTTGATTGATTTATCAAAGCAACCGGACGTGATAATGGAAGGCAACAAAGGTCTTTGGTATAACTTATCTAAACCTGAAGAAGTCGGTTTAGCCGCGCCAGTAAAACTATTGCTGGAAACGCTACCCCACGAACTTCGTTAATTGAATACAAGGAGTCATTATGAGCCGCACTGTATTTTGTGCTCGACTAAAGAAAGAAGGCGAAGGTCTAGACTTTCAACTTTACCCTGGTGAACTAGGTAAACGCATTTTCGACAACATCTCGAAAGAAGCGTGGGCTCAGTGGCAACACAAACAAACCATGTTGATCAACGAGAAGAAACTCAACATGATGGATCCAGAACACCGCAAACTGATCGAAACAGAAATGGTAAATTTCCTCTTTGAAGGAAAAGACGTTCATATCGAAGGTTACACACCTCCGAGCGAATAAAGTCGCTTGAGTTAAACAATGACATCACAACCATTTGTGGTGTCATTTTTCTATTACCTTCAATAACTCTGATACTTATGAAAAAAATTGTCTTTATTGCTGCCGCACTTTTAATGGCAGGCTGTAGCCGTGAATTCGTCGAAAAGATTTATGACGTCAACTACGAGCCAACAAACCGTTTTGCCAATAACTTAGCTGAGCTACCAGGACAATTTGAAAAAGATACTGCGGCGCTAGATGCCTTAATCAATAGCTTTTCAGGCAATATTCAAAAGCGCTGGGGTAAAAAAGAGATCAAGTACGCTGGCAAGAGTAATTACGTTAAGTACATCGATAACTACCTTAGCCGCGCCGAGGTCGACTTTCGCAAAGGCGTGATCACGATAGAGACCGTATCACCGACCGATCCCCAAAAACACCTAAAAGACGCGATTGTCACCACCTTATTAACACCAGACGATCCCGCGCACGTCGACTTATTCTCCTCTAAAGGTATCACGTTAGAGGGGCAACCATTCCTGTATAAACAAGTTGTCGACCAAGACAATAAGCCAATTCAATGGTCTTGGCGGGCAAACCGATTTGCGGAATACCTCATCGCAAATAAAATAAAAACCAAAAATGTAGATTTCAAGAAAGCGTATTACGTCGAAATTCCCATGGTTGAAGACCACTTTTCAACTCGCAGCTACCAATACGCCGATATCGTGCGTCGAGCTTCCAAGAAATACGACATTCCAGAAGACTTGATATACGCCATTATTAAAACCGAGAGCAGTTTCAACCCATACGCGGTAAGTTGGGCAAATGCGTATGGCCTAATGCAAGTTGTACCTAAAACAGCGGGACGAGATGTGTTCAAACTCGTGAAAAAGCGCTCGGGCCAACCAAGCCCTGAATATTTGTTTAATCCAGAAAACAACATAGATACCGGTACTGCGTATTTCTATATCTTAAAAAATCGTTATTTAAGAGAAGTCCGCCACCCTACCTCTCTCGAGTACAGCATGATTTCAGCTTACAATGGCGGTACTGGAGGAGTTTTAAACACATTTCATCGCAGTGATCGCAAACGCGCAATGCAAGATCTTAATTCATTGCAACCCAACCAAGTTTATTGGGCGTTAACCAAGAAACACCCGAACGCAGAAGCGCGTCGCTACCTAGAAAAAGTTACAAATTTCAAAAAGGAATTTAACTCGAAGCAAACTTTGTAGTGACAGTTGAATAAAAAGCGTTCGAACAACCACTTTTTTGAAATTATTTAAAAAAAGTGGTTGACGCAACGCGGGAAAATCCGTTTAATAGCGCTCCGTTGCCCGGATAGCTCAGTCGGTAGAGCAGAGGATTGAAAATCCTCGTGTCGGTGGTTCGATTCCGCCTCCGGGCACCACAATTTGATTTGTCGGTGTCTTAACGAAATGTTATAACACGGACAAAAGTACGAAGAATAAAGTGTGCCGACTTAGCTCAGTAGGTAGAGCAACTGACTTGTAATCAGTAGGTCACCAGTTCGATTCCGGTAGTCGGCACCA